>JADBKA010000076.1 GCA_014896635.1 Ktedonobacteraceae bacterium | reverse complement strand
GCCAGTTTCTCATAAGCGCGCAGTTCGACGATTTCCAGTACCTCGGCCAGGCGTCTGTCGTTTGATTTGCCCGACATCATACCTGAACTGGCCGCGATGACGCGCAAGTTGTCCAGGCCGGATAAGTAAGGATAGAAGACCGGAGTTTCTACAATAGCTCCTACGCGCTGGAGAATCGCCGATAGTTGATAGGCGTTATCCATACCAAACAGGATGGCCCTACCGGCTGTGGGACGAATGAGGCCGAGCAACATACGAATCGTCGTTGTTTTGCCTGACCCGTTAGGGCCAAGAAAACCAAAAACATCTCCCCGCATCACTTGTAAATGCAAATCGTTGACTGCAACCAGTCTGCCGAAAACTTTGGTGAGCCTGTTTGTGTTGATCACAATGGAATCATCATAGTGCGGGAAAATTTCGCTCACTCCCGACTCCTTATTCTTATTGTTTCAAGGGCTGCTGCCCTGTCTTTCTTTACTACTGTGTATACGTGTCACAGGTAGATATGGTGGGTAGTTTTGCCCTGTCTAGTATGCATGGTCTCGGTGCCGGTGACAAGTCCCTATTGAATACTACAACGCGTGTCGAATATTTCTTTGTATACCTTGAGCTTTCAATTTGCCCTTGTGGAGAGCATAATCCATCTGTTAGACTTACATACATATATATTAGCGATGCCGCTGTCCTGTTTGCTAGAAAAAGAAAGGGAATGATCATGTGGGAGCCAGAAGGCCGTCGTTTCGACGATGAGCAGGGGTATGATATCCAGGAATTTCCATATGTGCCTGATCAGTCCGGCATGCACTATGTACCGCCTGAACAGTCATCAGAGAGCACAGTCCAGTCACCCTCCCGGTCGTACTCTCCTTCAGAAGCACCATCTCAACCAGCATTGCCTCATGCAGCAACTTTGCAGGCCGGCGCTGGAGCCAGCGCCGAGAAAATAGCTGTATCCTCCAGACGTCCTCCTACGCTCCTGATCGTTCTCAGCTCTGTTGTAGCTCTCCTGATTATCGGTGCGGCAGCGGTCTTCACCTATACTTACTTCAACCGTTCTACTCCTATGAAGACATTAGATGCATTCTGCCAGTCATTACAGCAAGAGAATTATCATGGAGCCTATAACGCCTTCTCAAAATCTTTCCAGACAAGCCTCACCGAACAGGAATTTACAAGTATTCTCTCACAGGATAAAGTGGTCACGTGCACACATGGGCAGGTTGATGATACACAGAGCAAGGCTGTGACAAGCCTGAAGCTGGTTCACCGCTCTCAAGGTGTGAATAATGATATTGTCACCCTGACGAAGGATGAGAATAACGAGTGGAAAATCAGCGATTTGCAAGCTCAGAGCTGAACGGGGGTCCAGGAGGCATAAGGATTGTCCCCTGAAAAACTTTTTCTCCTCTATTTTTCTCCTTTGGGAGAGAGAACACTCCTTTAAGTTGACGCTTAAGGGGATGTCCCTTTTTTCCTTTCTCCCACTATGAAGAAAAGGGGCTGTCGTGTAATCTCACCCATTATGTCGTCTTGTTGCATTGAAAAAGCCCATGAACATCGGTAAACTTGAAACAACACGAGGTTTCCGGTCGCAATTTTGAAGGAGAATTTCATGATCCGTGTAGCGATGATTAGCTTCTGGCATGTCCATGCCCGTGACTATGCCAGGCAGGCAAGGGAGCACCCGGCGACCGAAATAGTTGCGGCATGGGACGAATCGCCAGAGCGAGGGAAAACGCAGGCTTCAGCCCTGGGCGTTCCTTTCTACGAACGTCTCGACGAGTTGCTCACCCGGCCTGACATTGATGCCGTTATCATCGATACCCCGACCAGCATGCACCGCGATGTAATGGTCGCGGCTGCGCAGGCAGGCAAGCATATTTTCACCGAAAAAGTGCTTGCCCCCACTTTGCGCGAATGCAACGAAATCCTTGCTGCCGTCGATCAGGCAGGTGTTAAGCTCACCGTCTCTCTCCCACGTGCCTATACTGGCTACACGCGAGCCATTCAGGATATCCTGGCACGCGGGCTACTGGGTGAGGTCACCCTGATTAGAACGCGCCTCTCGCACAATGGCGCGGTCCGCACAGCCGAAAATCCTGATGGCTGGCTGCCTGCTCACTTTTTCGACCCGCATGAGACGCTCGGCGGCGCATTGATCGATCTGGGCTGTCACCCGATGTACCTGGCGCGCCTCTTCGCCGGCCCCGCGTTGCCTGAGAGCGTCAGTGCTCACTACGGCTATATCACCGGGCGTGCAGTCGAAGATAATGCTGTCGCCATCCTGCACTATCCACAGGGTTTGCTCGGTGTGGTCGAAGCTGGCTTTGTCAATCGCTTCTCGCCCTTTACTATCGAGATTCATGGGACGGAAGGCAGCCTGTTCTATGGAACGCCAGAGGAGAAACTGCAACTGCGCAGTGCGCTGCCGGCTGCCGGCCCCGGCGGGCAGTGGCAGACCTTCAGCGATTTCCCGCCCGATCTGCCTTCCGCCTTCCAGCAGTGGGTGACACATATCCAGCAGGAGACGACCGCTACCGAAAACATCAGGCTGGCCGTTGAACTGACTATGCTCATGGAAGCGGCCAATCTTGCGGCTCGCGGTGGGCAAAAAGTGCGCCTGGACGAGCTGGCACGCTGATCGGTAACTGGCATGAGCAGCATACCAGCAAGGTGAAAACCATCGCTATGCTGATCCATGAGGAGCAGGCATAACCATGAGGGCGATACAACAGGCTGGCCGATCACATTCTCTTCCTGCCAGGACAGGCAACGGTCCGTTTCTCTTCGAGCCGATGCAGGCCGATCCGCATGCATTGGACCGGCTGGATCTGCGCTTCCGCTGGGGAAGATACGGCTTGCAGGTCTTAAAGTGCCATCTCGCTATCTTCCAGGCCGGAGAGGTCATCCCTTCCCACAAGCACCGTGAATACGAGTTCCATTTCATCCCGCGCGGCAAAGGCAGCGTCACTCTGCACGAAGGGACCTTCCCCCTCCAGGCAGGCATGTTCTACCTGACGGGTCCTCAGGTGATGCACCGCAGGATATGGACCCCGGGAGCCTCTGGAAGAGCTATGTCTTCATGTCGATATCGTGCCACTGCCCGATAATACAAAAGGGATGGACGAGTGGGGAGAGTCGTGGGAAGTCGCCGAGGCGGATGAGTGTGTCCGCCAACTCGATCTGATGACGGCTTTTCCTCTGCCTGATCGCTATGATGCCATGCAATGGTTCCTTACTGCTTACAATGCCTGGAGCAACCGCGAACTGGGAGCCTTCAGCACTATTCGCCAGGCCATCCTCCAGATCCTGTTGCGCGCAGCCAGAGCGCACGATGTCACCTATATTCATACGGCATTGCCGCCACGCGACATGAACGCTCACCGTTACCGGCTGGCAACCCAGTACATACGCGAGAACTACGCTCGCCCGCTCACACTTGAAGAAGTCGCGCAGGAGCTGCATATTTGCAGCCGGCAGTTACAGCGTATCCTGAACGAACAGGCAGGAGAAACGTTCAGTGGCTATCTTGAGAACTATCGCCTGGCTCAGATCTGTCATGCCCTGGTGCATTCTGAACAGACCATCGAGCAACTGGCTGTCCAGCACGGTTTCTCTAGCGGCAGCTACCTGCACTATGTCTTCAAGAAGCGCATGGGCATGACACCCCTGCAATACCGCGAACAGCGACAACAGAATTGTAAAGAGTGAACATGAGCATCTCCCCATGCTCACTCTTTAAAGGGATTTGTTATTTACATCATAAACCGGCTATTTAGTAACAGAGGAGAACAATGACAATCAGAGTTGGACTCATCGGCAGCGGTGGTATCACCGAGGTACACATTCGTGGCTATCTTGCTATCCCTGAACAGGTCAGGGTTACAGCGGTCTGCGACATCGTAGAGGAGAACGCACGAAGAAGAGCAGAACAGGTTGGCGGCGCAGCCGTCTATACTGATTTCGAGCGCATGGTCGCAGAGGCCGATATCGACGCGGTTGACATCTGCCTGCCACATCACCTGCACAAAGCGGCTATTGTGGCTGCTGCCGGCGCGAAAAAGCATATTCTGTGTGAGAAGCCGCTCTGCCTGACGCTGGAAGAGGCTGAAGCTGTCAAATCGGCTGTTGAAGCAAACAACGTCACGTTGATGTGTGCGCATAATCAGTTGTTCATGCCTGCGATCCAGCGCGCGCGACAATTGCTCGATGAAAACGTTATTGGCAAAGTCTACCAGATTCGCACGACCGATTCTTTCTTTAATTCTTTTAATAAAGAAACAGTTGGTTGGCGTGGCCATCGTTCGATGATCGGCGGCGGAGAGTTGATCGACACCGGCTACCATCCCTCTTATCTGCTGCTCTACCTGGCAGGTAGCGCACCGGTAGAGGTAACGGGTTTTCTCAGCAACCATCGCCTGCACTTTCTGGACGGTGAAGACTCAGCAATGGTACTGGTGCGCTTCGCCGATGGCACGATTGGCAATATTATGACAAGTTGGGCATACGAACCACCTTCCAACACTGAGAAATTTTCTCTCGTTGGTGAAAAAGGCTCTATCTATGGCAGCTATAGCGGTGATCTGTTCATCAAATTGCGCGGTCAGAGCGAGGAGACGATCAAGTTTCACCAGGTAAATACGTTCGTTGCCGAGATCGCCGATTTTGTCATGCGCCTGCGTGAGCAGCAGCGTCCCATTCACACCGAGGTCGAGGGTACCGAAGTGCTCAAGATCATCCTGGGCGCCTATCAATCCGAGGCTGAAAAGCGTACAATAACACTTTAGACGCGCTTGCAATAAATTCAGAGAAGGTCTAAGTAGGTGGACCCTAGAATTGAGAAAAAGGGGGAAATGGGGACACCCCATGCCCCGCCAGGGGCTGGCGCCCCTGGACCCCGCTTCTCATTCGTTCTGTCCACCTACTTAGCAGGACGCACGCCCGGCTGGCAGTAGAAACTCTCCCCCACTTTTGTTCAGGTGGATCAGCCAGTTAGCGTGACCGTACCGCTGTTGCCATCGACGGTCACACGCTGTCCGCTGCACAGTCGCTCGGTCGCTACACCCGTTCCAAGCACCGCCGGGATGTGATACTCGCGGGCCACAATCGAGCTGTGGCTGAGCGGGCCGCCCACATCGGTCACGACTCCCGCCGCCAGCGCAAAGAGCGGCGTCCATGCCGGCGTGGTGATGCGCGCCACAAGAATATCGCCGGGCTGCATCTGATCAAATTCGTCAGGACCATGAATGACGCGCGCTGTACCGGTAATACGTCCGGGACTGGCGGCGACACCCTTGATCACGCCGTCTGTGGCCTGCTCGACACGGGCGGGCATCACCCTGGTGAAATCTATCCCCAGAAAGCGCGTGCCTTCTTTCAACGGGAGAGCGACCGGTGGCGTGAGCGCGCGCTGCCTGGGAGCAGCAGCGCGCCGTTCAGTTATGACTACATGATAGTCCGCTATCGCCTGCCCCGTTTTGCCAGCATCCAGCGCCGCCGTAGCCTGCTGCAACTCGTCAAGTTTCAGCCAGAACACATCGTCGGGGGTACTGATCGCGTTGCGAGCGACCAGGCGTCGCCCTATCTCGCGCAGCATGCGGCGCAGCACCGGCCAGCCCAGTCCGACATCGGCGAGGGCATCTTCACGCAGCGGAGCGAAGCTCTGCGCCCACGTCGCCAGGCGCCGGAACAGCGCCCGGCGTGGCCCATGCAGCCGTTCTAGCATCGTCCGCATAGCCCGGTCACGCGCTGCCGAGGCTTCCGCCTGGCGTTTGTCGGGATCGGGCGCCTGCCCGCCCAAGAAGAATTTGAGCGTTTCCAGCACTGGTGTCGGATCATCGGCAAGCACGGCTTTTGCAAAATCGAGATCGTAGATCGTATGTCCGAAGCGGGCCAGGTGGTCGGCCAGCCGCCGCCAGAAGATGCTCCAGGCTCCCTCTGCCGTCGCTGGCTGCACTGCCTGTTCGCGGTACGCCTTCACAAGCAGCATTTTCGCCGTCTGCGCCGGTGTGAAGGAGAGGTTATAGTAGCCGTAGCCGTTGATGATGGTCAGCACCTCATCGGAAAAAATGCCTGCGACTTTCATGCTCTGCATAAATGCTATCATGGCCCTGGAAAACGCGGGCAGTCCTAGCGTGGCGAACAGTGGTGAGAGTGGATCGGGCAGCAGTTCCAGTATGCTTGCGCGCATATAGCGTCCGCGAGGGTTGGGAAGTTTCCATACATCTGCCTGTACTGCCTGAGATGCAGATACAGGTGCCGGAGAGGCTGGCAGGATGGTGATGGGACGAGCCTGCACGACGAAGATATGACCATCCTGGAGCGTCCACTCGATATCCATTGGCTGACCGTAGAGATCTTCAATCCGCACGCCAAGCAGTGCCAGTTCGGCAACCTGCGCTGAAGTGAGCACTGCCGCGCGGCGCTGCTGCTCTGGCACTGGCTCTTCACGTGTCCCCTCAGCAGTACGAACGGTCATCACGTCCTTCTCACTGATTTGCTGCTCCACAATCATCCCGCTGTTTTTATCAACGATAACCGTATCGGGCGTGACCTGTCCGCCAACGATGGCCTCGCCCAGTCCTCAGGCGGCGTTGATCATGACCTGCTGGCGATTGCCCGTCAGCGGATTGGCAGTGAAAAAATGCCTGCCGCGTCGGCGGGTATCAGTTTCTGCACGACCACCGCCAGGCTCACCTGCCCCTGTGCGATATTGTGGCGAGCGCGATAGCCGATGGCCCGCGCAGTCCAGAGCGAGGACCAGCAGCGTTTGACGGCATCGAGAACGTTTGTCGTGCCGTGTATGTTGAGATACGTCTCCTGCTGGCCCGCGAACGACATTTCGGGGAGATCTTCGGCAGTGGCAGAGGAGCGTACCGCGACGGGCAGATTCTCTCCGCCGAGAGCGGCATAGGCGCGGCGGATCGCTTCGGCGATATCTTCGGGCAGCTCATGCTGTGTGAAAAGTTCTACTATGCGCTTTGATGCCACTTCGAGCGTCGCCGGCTGATCGGCAACAACCGTCGAGACGATATCCAGAATCTTCTGCTGCAAGCCATGCTCTGCCACAAAGCGGCGGTAGGCTGCCGTCGTGATGTGAAAAGCGGGGGGAACCGGCAGACCGGCTGCCGCCATACGAGCCAGCGAGGCACCTTTGCCGCCCACCGTCTCCAGCGAGGCGGAAGCATCATCCAGTCTTAAAACGAGAGAGAGCTCCGATTCATTTTCATTGCTCATCGCGCGTGCTCCTCTCTTTTTCCGCGTTGTGGTTGTATTGCGGTACAGTCTCCTGCTGTAACTGTTCCTGTGCGACTGCTACAGAATGATTGAGATACTGCATAAAGGCATGAGAGACGGTCTGCAAGGCAGGCGATGGAACGGCGTAGTCGGTTTCAAGGGTGCGATGGATCGTCTCGGCCAGCAGATCTGCCAGTTTTTCGTCGGTGAGTTTGAATTCGTCGGGCAGCAAAGGCGCCACGAAGAAGAAGCCGGCGAAGATGGCCGAGAGCATATACACCTGCGCGCGCAGATCTAGATCGGTACGCACCAGGTGATGCTCGCGCAGCAGTTTGAGGTAGACTTCAAAGCCTTTCAGTCTCTCTCCATAGCTCGCGGTATGATGCGCACGATGCGTCAGTTTGCCAAGGATATCCATATCGCGCAGCAGAACCGCTTTGAGCAGGGGACGCTGCATCAGCGCGAGTGCCGAGTGTTTGAGCATGCCATGCAGCGTCACGCCGGCGGGATCAGCCTGGATGCGCTGTTTGAGATCTTCTGCCATTGCTATCTTCTCACGCTGTATTAGCGCCTCGAAGAGATCTTCGCGCGTCTTCCAGTGCAGGTAAATGGTGCTTTTGGCAACGCCGGCCTGCCTGGAGATATCGTCGAGGGTTGTTTTCTGGTAGCCCCAGCGTAGGATCAGCGTCGCAGCTGCATCCAGAATGCGCTGTGCGCGCGCCTCCCGCCTGGAGATTTCGTATTGTTGCGTGGTGGAACTGCGCGTACTCCCGTTATGCTGCACCTGGTGTCCTTCTCCTCATTTAAAGTCATGACTATTTAAGTTGAAGTAGTCATTCACCTATCCCATAGGAATATACAGCGAGGGGGATAAAAAGTCAAGAGGGGAACCTGAAAATCGCTCACTGTGAAGGTGCGGCGCTGTGTGCCTTCCATTCGCGGTCGAGAATCGCGTAGACCAGCGTATCCCACCAGCGATCCTTCATCCACTCGGTCTCGTAGAAGTGGCCTTCAAAGCGCATACCCAGCTTCTGCATGACGCGCGCCGAGGCGGTATTCTCGGCAATGCAGTGCGCCCAGATGCGGTGCAGGCGTAGTTCGCTGAAGCCAAAGTCCAGCAGAGCGCGGGCGGCCTCGGTCGCGTAGCCCCGTCCCCAGCAGCGGCTATCGAGTTCGTAGCCGATATCTGCTTCCCAGGTTTTGCTGGCTGAAGAGCGGATGCCGCAGTTGCCGATCAACTGCCCGTTCTCGCGCAGCGCGATCACAAACTGGAAGCGGTGGCGCGGCTGCTCGTGTTGCCAGCGCAGGAACGTTTGTACGAAGGTGCGCACATCCGCTTCTGTGCGCTGTGACCAGGGCGTATAGCGCAGGTAGAGGGGATCAAGCTGATAGCGCTGTACGGCCTGCCAGTCGTTCTCCTCAAACTCGCGCAGGAGCAGGCGCTCAGTCTGAAGTTGCATGATGTATCACTCCGCCGCCTGTTGCGGCCCGGCCTTTTTGCTCAGTCAGTTATTCCAGGCCAATATCCCAGGCCTGTTGCAGGTCTGCGCGCGAAAAGCACTGAAAAGCCATCAACGTATGAGTTTTGAGAATAGCAGGAATTTGCTGCATATGCCCGGTCACAACGTCGGCGAGATCTTCATACTGCCGCACGCGCACCAGGGCCACCAGATCGTACTCGCCCGTCACCGAGTACACTTCGGAAACGCCTTTAATCTCCAGCAGGCGCTGAGCCGTCTCGTTTACTTCGCCGCGCTGCACATTGATCAGAACGATTGCTGACACCATCTCCCCGGACCCCCTTTCTCGCCTGGTAAAATATTCTTTATTATATATTACGCGGTGAATGGCCGGTATTCTGTCAGGACGAACGCCAGGATTTCTCAGTCTTCCTTCCTCTCATCTCTTCCAATTGAAAAAAAGGAAAAGAGTTTTTGAGAACACCTGTCCTCTCGACATTTGGGCAATCGTGTAAATTCAGTCGTCTCGCTATTCCCATTCTGCCCAGTTCTGTGGTATACTCTGCTTAACGCCGTTCTGCTGGCAGCAGAACCGGACGGGAAGAGGCCGCGTTGACTCCCACCTGACAATGACATCAGGTGCAACGATGGCACCAAGCGATAGCTTCCTCTCAATGTTGAAGGGTAACAGGAACAGATTCCCTGTTACGAAGCGAAAGGAGTTGGCCTTCATGGCACGTGTCCAGTTTGAACATGTTTACAAGCGTTTCGGTAAAGTCGAAGTTGTCCATGATATGAGCTTCGATATCAAGGACAGAGAGTTCATGGTTCTGGTCGGCCCTTCCGGCTGTGGCAAAAGTACCTGTCTGCGTATGGTTGCGGGCCTGGAAGAACCGACCGAAGGCGAAATCTACATCGGCGACCGCGTGGTCAATGGCGTCGATCCCAAAGACCGCGACATTGCAATGGTTTTCCAGAACTATGCCCTCTACCCCCATATGTCGGTCTTCGATAATATGGCTTTCGGTCTGAAGCTGCGCCACTTCCCCAAGCATGAGATTAAAAAACGTGTGGAAGAAGCCGCCGCTTTGCTGGGCCTGGAGCAACTGCTCAAGCGCAAGCCGAAAGAACTCTCCGGCGGCCAGCGCCAGCGCGTGGCTCTTGGTCGTGCGATTGTCCGCGAAGCTCATGTCTTCCTCATGGATGAGCCTCTCTCCAACCTCGATGCCAAGCTGCGTGTTGAGACACGCGCCAACATCATCAAGCTGCACCAGCGCATCCAGACAACAACGATCTACGTCACCCATGACCAGGTTGAGGCAATGACGATGGGCGACCGCATCGCCGTCCTGAATGCCGGTATTATCCAGCAGCTAGGCACTCCACAGGAACTCTACGATCGTCCCGCGAACCTCTTCGTTGCAGGCTTCATTGGCACTCCTGCCATGAACTTCTTCCCCAACGCGAAGGTGGTCGGCGAGGGCGATGCCACCTACATCGTGCTCGAAAATATCGGGCGCGTTACCGTCCCGGCACGCTATGCTAACCTCGCCAGGGAGGCAGCAGGGAAAAATCTGACCTTCGGCATCCGCCCGGTACACCTCGAAGATGCAGAACTTGTGGGCGCAAACGGCGCTTCTCGCTCTTCTATCGACGCTACCGTCGATGTGGTGGAAAACCTCGGCAACGAACTACAGGTCTATTTCACCACAGGCGACAAGACCGGCGTTGCTACTCTCGATACACGCTCGCGCGTCAGCGTCGGCAACAAGGTGAAGCTCTACGTCGAGAGCGACCAGATTCACCTCTTCGATACCGATTCGGGCGTCGCCATTTTCTAATTCCCGTCCCACGAAGCTATTCGCTAAGCATTTACGTCTGTCAGTGTAGGAACCGTCCCAGGAGTCAGTGCTCTCTATTAAAGAAGCCCGCCGATTTCGCGGCGGGCTTCTCTGCTGCCTTTCAGTTCCGCAGCGGCTTGCCGGTCATCAATACGGCCTGCATACGCTCCTGCGTCTTTTCCATGCCGCACAGGCTCAGAAACGCCTCGCGTTCCAGGTCGAGCACCTGCTGCTCCGTCAACGGCGTGACAGGTGAGCAGTCACCACCGGTGAGCACACGTGCCAGATGGTTCGCAACAACGGCGTCATGATCGGTGATCTTGCCGGTGAGGCGCATGCCCTCTACCTGCTGTTCCAGCACCAGGCGGGCGCCGGCGCCCGGCAGCACCAGCTGGGGCGGCCGGGGCGGCTGCCATTGCCCGGCTTCCTTCGCCTCTGCCAGCCTGATCGCGTCGGCTCTGGCATCGCGCAACAGTAAGTCTCGGTTCACCGTAATAGCGTCAGTTTTACGCAGGAAGCGGTATTCCTGCGCTTCGACGGCACTGGTCGAGACGGTTGCCAGAGCGATCAACTCGAAGGCGCGGCGCGACGGCATGAAAGGTCCGCCAGTTTTCTTCGCCATTTGCGATTCCACATCAGCCCCGTAGCGCAGCAACATCTCTTTGCAGCCACCACCTGCCGGCACGACGCCCACACCGACCTCGACGAGTCCAATATACGATTCGGCCAGGGCGCGGGCATGGTTGCAGTGCAGGATGATCTCGCAGCCGCCGCCAAGCGCGCGCCCGGCAGGAGCCGCAACGACAGGGATGGGACTATACTTGAGCACCTGGTGCGCCTGTTGTAGTCCGTTGATGGCCTGTTCCAGCATCTTCCACTCTCCCTGGCGCGCTCCCATCAGGACCAGGAAGAGGTTCGCGCCGGCTGAGTAGTCAGCCGCTTCGTTGCCAACGACCAGAGCGCGGAACTGCTTCGCGCCCTCCTCGACGGCGTAGCGCAGCATTTCGATGACACCCTCGTCAATCGAATTCATCTTGGTGTGGAATTCGAGACAGGCAATGCCCTCGCCCATGTCGATCAAGGCGGCAGAGCCGTTGTCACGCATCACTTTGCTGCTGGCTTTGAGCGCAGGCAGGAAGATGACACCCTCAGGCAAAGGAACCGGTGCGTAGTTGCCACTCTGAAAATCAAAGTAGTGCCGCTCTCCAGGCGCGCCAGTGTAAAAGGTGCCCTTGCCTTCTTTCTGTACACGCTGTACCAGGGCCGGCAGTTCGCGGTCCGCGAATACTTTCGCCAGAATACGCGGCTCTTTCAGCAGCGCGTCCCAGACCTCGAAGTTGCCCATCTCGAAGTTGAAGCCCCAGCGCATGGCATTGTCGATGGCGACGATATCGCTGGCGATCTCTGCGGCGCGGTTGGCGGCGTAGATCAGGGCATCGGCGGTGGTTTCGCGCGCGAGCTGGCTGGCGCGATCATCGCCGTCCAGGACGGTGAGCATACGCTGAACGGGATCGTCGTAGTTGCGCGCGGCTCCAATGGAGCTGAAGCGCGCCTTCTGCTGCGGCACATATTCTAGCGTTTTCAGATCCAGCTCGAAGATGGTGGATTCACCGTCCGCACTTTTTATACGCTTATAGAATCCCTTCCCACTTTTCTCGCCAAGCATGCCCTTGCTGACCATCTCACGGATGACGGGCGGAACGCGGAACGTTTCACGCTGTTCATCGTGAGGCGCGTTCTGGTACAGGTTATCGGCGACATGCACCAGTGTATCGAGACCCGACAGGTCAGCAGTGCGGAAGACTGCCGATTTGGGGCGCCCCATCGCCGGTCCCAGGATGGCGTCAACTTCGCTGACCGTGTAGCCTTCGTTGAGCGCGCGCCAGATCGTTGACAGGAAGCCGTAGATGCCGAGACGGTTAGCGATGAAGTTCGGCGTGTCTTTGCAGACGACGACGCCTTTGCCGAGCACTTCAGTTGCAAACTGTTGCATGAATTGCATAATTTTCGGTGCGGTCTGCGTATCCGGCACCAGTTCGAGCAGGCGCATGTAGCGCACGGGATTGAAGAAGTGCGTGATCAAGAAATGGCAGCGGAATTGCTCACTGCGTCCTTCAGTCAATAGATACGCGGGCAGGCCGGATGTGTTAGAACTGATGATGGTGCCGGGGCGCAGGACTGTCTCAACCTGCGCGTAGAGTTTCTGCTTGATGTCCAGGCGCTCGACGACGGCCTCGACGATCCAGTCAACGCCGGCCAGGTCCTTGAGATTATCCTCAATATTGCCAGTTGTGACCAGGCTGGCATTGCGCTTGCTATAGAAGGCGGCGGGCCTGGCCTTGAGTGCGCGCTCAAGGCCGGTACGCGCGACGATATCGCGGTCGCTGGCATCGGGTGGCACGATGTCCAGCAGTAGACTGGGGATGCCGACGTTGGCAAGATGGGCTGCGATGGCAGCTCCCATCACACCGGCGCCGAGAACGGCGGCTTTGCGTATCTGGTATGGCATGGCTATGATAACCTCTCGATCAGTGTGGCTACGCCCTGGCCGCCACCAACACAGAGCGTTGCGATACCAAGCGTCTTATCCTTTGTCTGAAGATCGTTGATCAGCGTGGCAATCAGGCGCGCGCCGCTGCACCCCAGGGGATGGCCGAGCGCGATGGCGCCACCGTGCGGGTTGAGCTTCTCCTGGTCGATGTCGAGCACTTTGACAACGGAGAGCGTCTGGGCGGCAAATGCCTCATTGATCTCGATGATGTCAATATCGCTGAGGTGCAGCCCGGCGCGACTCAGTAGTTTGCGGACCGCCGGCACAGGCCCGATCCCCATGATATCGGGCCTGACGCCGGCTACCGCCATAGTGCGTACCTTTGCCAGCGGGGTGATGCCAAGATCGCGCGCCTTCTCCGCAGACATCAGAACGACGGCGGCCGCTCCATCGTTCAGAGGACTGGCGTTGCCCGCCGTGACGCTCCCGCCTTTGATAAAGGCAGGCTCAAGCGCGGCGAGCTTCTCCAGCGAGGTGTCGCGGCGAGGCCCTTCGTCAATCTCCATCACGCGCCCATCAGGCAAAGGTACAGGGATGATTTCTCGCTTGAAAATGCCGCTATCGGTCGCAGCAATCGCCCGCTGGTGGCTGCGCAAGGCAAAGGCGTCCTGCTCTTCGCGGCTGATATTGTACTCGCGAGCCAGGTTTTCAGCGGTCATGCCCATCGGGATATAGCTGGAGTAGCCGTATTCGAGTTCGCAGGGAGGGTAGGGCGAGCTGTTCTTCTCGCCTTCGCGCGGCTGAACCAGTCGCGGATTGAAGCTCGGATTGAAACCGCCCATTGGTACACGCGACATGCTCTCTACGCCGCCGGCTACGATCACTTCGCCCTGACCGAGCATGATACTCTGTGCCGCCATGTTGACCGCTTGCAGACTGGAAGCGCAGAAGCGGTTGACGGTGACGCCGGCGGCGGTCTCCGGTAGCCCGGCCAGCGCGCCAACCAGGCGCGCCAGGTTCATACCCTGCTCCCCTTCGGGGAAAGCGCAGCCCAGGATCACATCTTCGATGAGCGAACGATCAAGCTGTGGTATGCGCTCAACGGCGCCTTTGACGGCGAAAGCGGCGAGGTCATCGGCTCGCACGTCTTTGAGCACGCCCTTGTTCGCTCGCCCGATAGGAGTGCGTACTGCACTGACGATAACTGCTTCTGGCATGTATGTTGCTCCTCTGGCGATAGCCAAAATACTCTTTTTTTAGCTCTGTGTCATTATCTCTCTGTCTCACGCTTTTTATCCTGTTGCACCGTGCGAGTATGGAGAGTATACTGTGCATTGCGTTCGATGTTACTTTGCGCTCACCCAGGAGATAATGCACGTATGGTCCAGTATAACTATGACGAAGACAGCCCACCAGTTCGCGGTATCCCTATGACGCTGGAAGCTTTCGAAGATCTTGTCGATCATCCAGGCCCCTATCGCTATGAGATGATACGCGGCCTCGTCTATGACATGGCTCCCCCTTCTCAGGAGCACGCTACGATCTCTTTCAATATCACGAAAATTTTCAAAGAGCAATTAGGAACGCAGGTTCCCTGTCGCGTCTTTCAGGAGCAGCGCGTTGCCATTCCTGGTGATATACCCTCTACTGAGCCTGATGTCGTTGTTACCTGCAACCGCGCAGATTGGGACAAAAAGTATCGCAAACCGAAGCACCACCGCATCGAGTCTCCGCTCATTGTCGTTGAAATCCTTTCCCCAGGCACTGAGGAGTTTGATCGCACCGAGAAATTCGCCCGCTACATTAAATGTCCGTCGCTCGCAGTCTATATACTGGTCAGCCAGGACGAAGAGCGCGTGGAAGTCTATCAGCGCGTCAATGCCTGGAGACCCGAAATCTTTACGGCAGGACAAACCATTAAGCTTGACCCGATGGACCTGGAGCTACCTATGGCCGAAATCTACTTCCAGGTCTTCTCCGATGACTAGCGTTTTCTCCTTAGATTAGAGCGGATACCCCCGTTTCTCGACAACCAGCGCGGCAAGCTCACGCTGAAGCGTCAGGCCGTTGATCACATAGTCGCCGAGGTAGCCCCGCACGCGCGCCAGCTCTTTTTCGACTTTCTCCGCATCGGTGTAGGACATGATCATCTGATCGAGATTCGCCCGGATGCGCGAGAAGGCCAGCCAGGTAGCGAGCTGAGCCAGCTTGACATGTGTGGCCTGGTTCGCATCTTCCTGCTGTACGGCCTGGATGGCGCGGGCCAGCGCGCTATCAGTGGCGTAGAGGTCAATCAGCAGGTTCGCCAGGTAATCCATGAACTCCTGCTCATTTTCCAGCGCCTGCATGTACTTCATGGCTACTTTCATGGCGCTGTAGATCGTCGCGTCTTTAGCGCGCTCAAGCGCATTGACGGCTGCGCGTAGTTCCGCCGGCACGTTTTCGCCAGCATTGTTGAGCGGCTGGCCTGAGCGCACACGCGCATCGGCTTCGGGCGCCTTGCTCATCAGATCGACCTGGCCCTTGAGCGCGCGGCGGAAGAGCGTTCCCGCTGCCACCATGCGGTTAATCTCGTTGGTGCCTTCAAAAATCCGCTGAATGCGCGCATCGCGGTAGGCTTTCTCAATGGGATACTCTTTCATAAAGCCATAGCCGCCAAAGATCTGTACACCTTCATCCACGACAAAGGCCAGCACTTCGCTGCCATGCACTTTGGCAATAGAAGCCTCGATAGCGAACTCCTCGACGGCTTTGAACATGGCTTCGGCATTGCCGGCGTTGCTTTGCTGCACACGACTGATGTTGGCGGCGGTGCGGAAGACTTCACTCTCAGCAGCGTAGGTTTCGGCGGCCATGCGCGCGAGCTTCTTCTGAATCATGCCAAACTCGTGCAGGAATTTGCCGAAAGCTTTGCGCTCCGTCGTGTAGGCAGCCGCGAGTCCAAGTGCGTTACGCGAACCGCCGACGGTGCCAGCGCCCAGCTTCAGACGACCAATGTTGAGGATGTTGAAGGCGATTTTGTAGCCTTTGTGCAGTTCGCCAAGCAGATTCTCAACGGGGACGCGCGCGTTGTCGAAGTAGACCTGGCGCGTAGAAGATCCCTTGATGCCCATTTTGTTCTCTTCCACCCCCGTCGAGACACCGGGGGTAGTAGCTTCGACGATGAAAGCAGAAGGCTTCTCGTTGCCGACACGGGCAAAGACGATAAAAATGTCGGCAAAGCCGGCGTTGGAGATCCACTGCTTGGTGCCATTGAGAATGTAGTATTTGCCGTCTTCAGAGAGTTCCGCGCGTGTACTGAGGTTCATGGCATCGGAGCCGACACCAGGCTCCGTCAGGGCATAGGCGGAGATCCATTCAGCGTTCGCCAGTTTCGGCAGGTAGCGCTGCTTCTGGGCCTCAGTGCCGTAGTAGACGATGGGCAGCGTGCCGATAGTAGTGTGCGCGCCAAAGGCCACGCTGAACGAGGCTTCGCGCTGCTGCGAAGCGACGAGGGCGCTGGTGAGCAGGCCCAGTTCTGTGCCGCCATACTCTTCTGGCACCTCTATCGAGAGCAGTCCCTGCTCACCGGCTTTTTTGAGCAGAGCCGGCATGACGCCCGGCTGCTGGCTCTCGATAGCATCGAGCTGCGGCAGCACTTCGCGCTCCACGAAAGTTGCGCACGACTCCTCGATCCAGCGCTGCTCCTCGTCGCGCTGCTCCAGCGTAAAGACTTTATTCGCGCTCTCGCTGACAGGCGTTGTCAGGAAAGCTGTTCCTTGCTCTGTTGGATTGATGGTTGTTGACATGCGTTGTGCTCTCCTCTGCTTTTAGCGGAGTCTGGTATTTCCTCTGGCGGAGTTCGCCAGCTCACCAGCGTTCATCAGGACGCCCACAAAGGGCGACCCTACAATAGCATATGATCAGATCAACGATGAGATAACCGGAGTTCGCGGCGCAACACCTTGCCGACAAGCGTTTTGGGCAAGCTCTCGCGGAACTCCAGGTACTTGGGAACTTTGTACGGCGTCAGATTCTGCTTGCAAAACTGACGGATCTGCTCTTTTAATTCGTCAGAAGGCGTATATCCCTGTTTCAGAACAACAAAAGCTGCCACCGTTTCGCCGCGATACTCGTCAGGCACACCGGTCACTGCGGCCTCGGCAATGGCGGGATGCTGGAACAACACCTCTTCAACTTCGCGTGGATAGACATTGAAGCCGCCGGCAATGATCAAGTCCTTAGAGCGGTCAACGACGTAGAAGTAACCCTCCTCATCCATTTTGCCGATATCACCTGTGCGCATCCAGCCGTTGACGAAGATACTGCGCGTCTCCTCTTCACGCTTCCAGTAGCCCTGCATGATATTTGGTCCTCTGACTGCAATCTCACCTACTTCGCCAGGCGGCAGCGGCTCGCCGGTTTTAGCATCCAGGATAGTCGCTTCGACATTCGGCATGGGCAGACCAATGCTGCCGTTGCGGCACTTATCGGTGAGTGGATTGCAGTGCGTGACCGGCGAGGCTTCGCTCAGTCCATAGCCCTCAACCAGCTTGCCATGCGTGATGCGCTCAAAGTCCTGTTGCACTTTCGCCGGCAGCGCCGAAGCTCCACTGATGCAATACTTGATCGACTCCATCGCGCGCGTGTGCTCGCCCGCCTCTCTTATGAGCGCGATGTACATGGTGGGAATGCCCGGCATCATGCTCGGCTGGTAGCGCCGAATGGTCGCCAGCACCTCTTTTGCTTTAAAGCGCGGCAACAAAATCAGCGTGGCCGCCAGGCGAATACCAAAGTTCATACCGACCGTCATGCCATAGGAATGGAAGAACGGCGCAACACAGAGGATAGACTCCTGTCCCTCATGCGCGCGCGGCACCCAGGCTCTGACCTGAAGGGCGTTCGCAAGCAAGTTGCGATGGGTGAGCATGGCGCCTTTAGAGAGACCCGTTGTGCCGCCGGTGTATTGCAGGACGGCCAGGTCGTCTCCGCTGAGCGGAACGCTGGTCGGTTCTGCCGCTCCTGCCGGAGCGGTACCAGACGCTAAAATAGACTGCATGCTGTGCAGCGTTGTATCCTCATGAAATTCTTTCTTTGTCAGTGGCGGCTGCGGCAGTTTCGCTCCACGCTGACTGAGTGGATAGAGCAACTTCAGGACCGGCGAGAGAAAATCGGCAGGACTGGTGAGCACGGTCTGTTCTACTGCCGTCTGCTTACGAATATTGCGCACGACAGGATAAAACATGTCGAGCATGACCAGCACGCGCGCTCCTGAGTCGGCAAGCTGGTGCTGCATTTCGCGCTCGGTATACAACGGGTTCGTGGGAACAACCACAGCGCCCGCACGCAAAGCGCCATAAAAGGCAATGGGATACTGGGGAATGTTCGGCAGCGCGATGGCGACGCGATCCCCCTTTTTCACACCCAGCCGTTGCAGACCGAGAGCAAAGCGGTTCGCCAGCTCGGAGAAGCGCGCGTAGGTAATTTTTGTGCCGAGATAGATGAGAGCAGTATGCGCCGGGTAGCGACTGGCCGTCGTATCGAGCAGCCAGGTAAGCGGATGATCGGGAATGTCAATGTGGGCGGGAACACCTGTTTCGTAATTACGTATCCAGGGGTGGCTCTTGAGAAAGTCTTCTTCATTATTCTTAGAAGAAGGTGTATGGTTGACAAGCGATGAATCAGACATAGATAACTCTCCTCTCCAGGGGGCTAAAAAACCGCTGCCCTGAGCAACTGCCCTGTCACTCAACAGACAATAACATCCCTTGCTCCAATTATGTTACTCACATTATATGGCCCTCTTCCAGAAAAAGGGAACGTTGCCAGCTAACAAATTCTGGCGCATAATAGGAGAACAGCTAACGAACAATGTCGTAAATCGGGGGAAGCGCATGGATGAGAATAATGTATCTGAATTTGCGCGATTAATCACGCAATTGCGGCAGAAGAGGGGATTATCGCAGGGACAGCTTGCACAGGCGACACAGCTCTCTCGCACCTATGTGTATCACCTGGAGACCGGGCAACGTACCAATCCTTCGCCGCATGTTGTACAGAGCATAGCGCGCGCACTGGATCTGCCGGGCAATGAGCGGCAGCATCTCTACGAGGCGTTTACCACACTGACAGGCCAGGTAATCGACGCGGAGCCGGCTGAGAGTGCGCTGCTGGACCTGGGGGATCTGGCGCGGCTGCTGGTCTACAAAACCTCGTATCCGACGCATTCGTTGACCCGCCTCTGGTATCTGCACTCCTGGAACAGTGCTGCCATAGAACTCTTTGAAGTCCAGGACGAAATTGCGAAAGGTGAGCCGCTGCACCTGCTGGAACTGGTCTTTGATCCAGAGATGCGCCGGCGCCTGCACGGCTGGGAACAACTGGCCCGCCGGTTGATCAGTGACTTTCTTTATAACACACGCACGTTAACGCACCTACCGGAGTACAGGACCCTCTGGAAGCGCATGCGTGAGATGCCGGATTTCAAGCGTATCGCTGCCTCCGCGTACCCACATGGCAAGCCCACACCATCTTTCATGTTTCGTGTGCAGCACAGCAGGTTAGGAATGCTGGCATTGCGCACGGCGACAACCGTTTTTACCGGCATCAACAGCTACTCGATGGTCAGCTATGTTCCGGGCGATCAGCAGACGCTGGCAATCTATCAAGAACTGGGATGGTAGATATGGTATACTGGGAACATTGGTTGCCCCCACTCAAACCCTGGCAGCGCAGGAACGTAGATGTAAGCAGGAAAAAAGTTTTCGGCAGTTGATCGCCGGCAATCAAAAGCGATAGGAAGAAATGTTAAAGCGACGTCGGAGGATATCAGGATGGATGCCCGTTTTTACAATTCGGAAGATATAGATGTTGAGCGACTGGCAAAAGATCTGGTAAACGCCTATGTGATGCAGGGCTACCAGGCCCAGTATATCGGCAACAGGGATCAGATGCTTGTCCAGATCAAGAAGGGTGGCGACTTTGAAGCGATCATTGGTATGCAGGCCGCCCTTTCGCTGACGATCCAGCGCACAACGGGCGGTGTACTGGCGATGATCGGCCAGCAGCGCTGGATTGATAAGGCGGCAGTCGGCGCGGTAGGCGTTGTTGCGCTGCCGATTCTCTGGCCACTGGCGTTGACGGCAGGAGTGGGTGCGCTGCGCCAGGCCAGTCTGGGCAATCAGGTACTCAATATGGTTGATGGCCTGGTGCGCCAGCAGAAGCCAGAAGTTGGAATTGGTCCGGTTCCCGCCTACCTTATGTCCCAGGTGCAGCAGCAAATGTCACAACAACCGCCTGCTCAGACGCCGATGTATGTGCCATCCGGGCAACCCCACCCGGCTCCGGCTCCTGCGCCATTTCCAGGTCCTGGCGGGCTGCGTTGCAGCAATTGTAACACGCCCTATGAGCCAGGCGATACGTTCTGCACCGGCTGTGGCCGTCCCCTGGCGCAGCCGCGCCAGTATTGCAGCAAATGTAATGCCGAACTCAAGCCCGGCATCGCGTTCTGCCCCAGGTGCGGCGCCTCAACATACCATCCAGCACAGCAGCCGCAACCGGCTCCTCCACCAACCCCGGCTCCCAGACCAACTGTGACATACACGCCGGCAGCACCCCCTCAGCCTGCTCCCGCTGCCCAGATACCGCAGACGCCTCCTCAGCCGCAGAGGCCCCCAACGCCCGTTTA
>JADBKA010000075.1 GCA_014896635.1 Ktedonobacteraceae bacterium | reverse complement strand
ACCGGTGGCAGCGGTCGTGCCGAAGCTGACCGACCCGTAGTTCAGGTCGTGTCCCGTGATCGTCACCGTCCCGCCGCCCGGGGTCGTTCCGGTGTTCGGCGAGATGCCGGTGACGGTGGGCGTCTGCGGCGATGGCGCGACCTCGGAGGGCGATTTCAACGAGGCGCTGAACTTCGCGGGCGTCTTCCGCGCGCCGGTAGTGCTGGTCGTGCAGAACAATGGCTGGGCGATCAGTGTGCCGCGCCGCAAGCAGAGCGCCGCGCCAACGCTGGCCGCGCGCGGAGCCGGCTTCGGCGTCCCCTCGGTGCTGGTCGATGGCAACGACATACTCGCCGTTTACGATGTCATGCAGCAGGCTATCAAACGCGCGCGCGCCGGCGAAGGCCCGACGCTGGTTGAGGCCCTGACCTACCGTATTGGCGCGCACACGACCGCCGACGATCCTACACGCTACCGCGATCCCGCCGAGGTCGAAGCCTGGAAAGCGAAAGATCCCATTGACCGCTTTCGCCGTTTCCTGATGCGGCGCGGTCTCCTCAGTGAGGAGCAGGACAGCAGGTTGATCGAGGAGGTTGAAGACGAGATCAACCGCGCAGCAGACGAGGCCGAGGCCATGCCGCCACCATCGCCCGATAGCATTTTTGACTGGACCGCTGCCGAACTGACACCGCGCCAGCAGGCTCAACGCGAAGATCTCCTGCGCTACGCCCAATTAACGAAACGGGGAAGGGAGTAATTGACCATGAAAATGACGATGATAGAAGCTCTCAACAACGCGCTGACTCTGGAATTGGAACGCGATCAGCGCGTGATTCTGCTTGGACAGGATATAGGGGTCAACGGCGGCGTTTTTCGCGTAACGGAGGGTCTCCAGCAGCGTTTTGGCGAAACGCGCGTTTTCGACACGCCTCTTTCCGAGTCAGCGATCATTGGTACCTCCGTTGGCATGGCCGTCTATGGCCTGCGCCCGGTAGCCGAGATCCAGTTCGCGGGCTTTCTCTTCCTCAGCATGAGCCAGCTTGTGACACAGGCAGCGCGTATCCGCTTCCGCAGCGCCGGCGTCTACACCTGCCCGCTGGTCGTGCGCGCTCCCTATGGCGGCGGCGTGCGCACTCCTGAATTACACGCCGACAGCCTGGAAGGGGTGTTTCTACAAACGCCGGGCCTCAAAGTTGTCATTCCCTCTACTCCTTACGATGCTAAAGGTCTGCTTGCCTCTGCCGTTGCCGACCCTGATCCCGTGCTCTTTCTGGAAAACATTAAGCTCTATCGCTCTTTTCGTCAGGAAACGCCTGAAGATTACTATATGCTGCCACTTGGCCGGGCCAGTATTGTACGCGAGGGCGGCGATGTCAGCGTCTTTACCTACGGGGCGATGGTTGCGACGGCGCTGGAAGCAGCACAGCAGGCGGAAGAAGAGGCCGGCACCGACGTTGAGGTGGTTGATTTGCGCACCGTCTGGCCGCTTGATGAGGAGACGATAGTGACTTCGGTGGAGAAGACCGGGCGGGCCGTTGTAGTGCATGAGGCTCCACGAGCGGGTGGCGTCGGCTCCGAGGTAACAGCCGTTATTAATGAGCATTGTCTCTATTCTCTACTAAAGCCTGTCGAGCGCGTGACAGGTTACGATACACCCTTCCCGACGCCCGGTCAGGAAGATTACTACCTGCCATCCCCGCCTAAAGTGCTCGATGCCATCAGGCGCGTAATGGAACCATAATGAGAGTAGAGGCATATCATGCAAGAGTTTAAGCTGCCCGATCTGGGCGAAGGCATGCAGGAGGCGGAGATTCGCCGCTGGCTGGTAGGGCCGGGCGATATCGTCAAGCGGGATCAGCCGATGGTCGAGGTTGAAACAGATAAAGCGGTTGTTGAAATCCCCTCGCCAGTTGCGGGCCGTGTGGCCGAGATTCGCGTGCCAGCCGGCAAGACGGCAAGACTGGGCGAAGTGCTTGTACTATTTGAAGAGCGGAGCAGTCCGGCCAGCACAGCCAGCACAGTCAGCACAGGCGGTACTGCCGTTCAGCCCTCTCGACAGGCTCAGCCAGCGCCGACGACAAAACCCGCTGCAACTCTTACTTCAGCGTCTGCGCATCGCCCTGACAGCGCAATCACCACACAAGCCGCGCCGGCGCGTATTCTCGCCGCCCCGGCTGTGCGCAAACGAGCATTCGAGCTGGGCATCGACCTGGCACAGGTGCCATCCTCGCAGCCAAACGGGCGTATCACAATGGAGGACGTGCTGGCCTATGCTGAGCGCCTCAAGAGCGAAGCCCCGACTGCACCCGCACCCGTGTCAGCAGTCACACATGCAAATGGCGCGGCAGGCCAGACAGTTCAGGTCCAGCCGTCTGTCGAACAGCAAAAATCTGTCGCTGCTCCCCCCGTGATGGCGGCTCCGGCAGTCGAGGAACGGCAACCGCTCAGCGGGCTGCGCCGGCGTATCGCCGAGCGCATGGAGCGTTCCTGGCGCACCATCCCGCATGCTACCGCTTTCGACGAAGTGGACGGTACGGAACTGGTCGCGCTGCGCCAGGCGCTCAAACCGGCAGCCGAGCAGCGCGGCGTCAGACTGACCTACATGCCACTGCTGATCAAACTGTTGCTCCCTGTGCTCAAAGAGTTTCCCATTTTCAATGCCAGCCTGGACGAGGAGCGGCGTGAGATCGTCTATAAACGCGCCTACCACATTGGCATAGCCGCCGATTCGCCCGAAGGGCTGCTCGTCCCCGTACTGCGCGATGCTGACCATCTGACGATCATGCAAATCGCGCAACAGCTTGAACATCTGATAGAAGGAGCGCAGAAGCGCACGCTCTCGCTGTCAGAGGTTTCGGGCAGCACCTTCACGCTTAACAATATTGGCAGTTTCGGCGGTAGTTCAGGAACGCCTATTATCAACTATCCCGAAGCGGCCATCCTGGCCGTAGGACGTTTACAAGAAAAAGCGATTGTGCGCGAAGGTACGATCATTGTGCGCACAATCATGCCGCTTACGCTCTCCTTCGATCACCGCCTGATCGACGGCGCGCAGGCTGGCAAATTCCTGGCGCGTTTCAAAGATCTGGTTGAGCATCCCCAACACCTGATGCTCGATATGGTTTAGATGGAGCCGCGCGCGGCTCCATTGTCACTAAAGGTTTTTTTCAGGAGAATTTCATGGTTGTTGGTGATGTTACAACGGCGGTCGATGTACTGGTGCTCGGAGCCGGACCGGGGGGATATGTCGCCGCGATTCGCGCCGCGCAGCTTGGACGGCATGTCACCCTGGTCGAGCCGGGGCCTGCCGGCGGGACCTGCCTCAATCGCGGCTGTATTCCCCTCAAGGCGCTTGTTTCGGCCAGCGAACGCTATCGGCAGGCGCAGCAGGAAGAGTTGGCTGCAATGGGCATCCAGGCGGCAAACGTCTCTTTCGACTGGCCCCATATGCAAAGCTGGAAGCAGAGTGTTGTGGAACGGCTCTCCGATGGTGTGCGCCGTCTCATGGCTGGCAACCGCATTGAGGTGGTGAAAGGGACTGGCTGGTTCCTCAGTGAGCGTGAGATGCGCGTTGAAGGTGAGCAGACATCTCACCGCTTCAAATTTGAGCACTGCATCATTGCAACGGGTGGCATCCCTGCTCCGCTGCCCGAATTACCTTTTGATGGCGGGCAGATTCTGACGCCGGAGCAGGCGCTGGCATTACCCGAACTGCCACAGCAGCTCAGCATTTTCGGCAACGACTATATCGCCCTGGAACTGGCAACCATCTTTGCCAGCCTGGGTGTCAAAGTCAGGCTATATACGCCGGGCGAGCAGCTCCTGCCCGGCGTCGATATAGCCGCGCTACGTCTCGTGCAGGCGGGCCTGCGCAGGCTTGGCGTGCAGATTGTGCCGAAGGCGCAACCGGCCAGCATCGACGGGCGTCCATTGATTGTATCAAACGGTGTGCTCCCCAATACAGCAAAACTGCACCTGGATGCCGCCGGCGTGCAGGTTGATGGGCATGGCGCCATCATCGTCAACACCGTGCAGCAGACAAATGTGCCACGCATCTACGCCGCCGGCGACTGCACGGGGGGACGCGCGCTCGCCGGTGTTGCGGTCAAGCAGGCGAAAGTCGCCGCCGAGGCCAGCGCCGGGCAGCGTGTCCAGTTTGCGCCGCTGGTCACGCCACTGATTGTGCATACCACGCCAGAGCTGGCAGTAGCGGGCTACAGCGCCACAGAGGCTGAGCAAGCCGGCTACAGCGTCCTCACCGGACGTTTCCCCCTTGCTGCCAATGGCCGGGCGCTGACCCTAAGCGCTGATAGCGGGTTTGCGCTGCTCGTGGCAAACGCACAGGATGGCACACTGCTCGGCGGGACGCTGGTTGGCCCACGTGCCGGCGATCTCATCGGCCAGCTTGTCCTGGGCATCGAAATGGGGGCCACGCTCACCGATTTCGCCGAGATCCTCTACGCACATCCTGGCCTGAGCGAAATGCTCTTAGAAAGCGCAGAGAACGCGCTTGGCCGCGCAATCCACATCCTGGCAAAGAGATAGAGCGGAGGTCCAGGGAAGCGTTTCGCTTCCCTGGACCCCTCTTTATGCGAAACTTGACATTTCCTACTTTTTCCTTCTATACTCAATTTATGAATATTCCATTTATTTCTTGCTAAATGAAAAGGGGGGGCAATATGAAGGTCCCATCACGGCATCCTCTACGAGCATTGCTGCTATTTGCCGCGCTCTGCGCTCTGTTCGCCGCCTGCGGAAGTTCGGCGACTCCGGCTGCATCGACGACACCGACGGCAGCGGCAGCGCCTGTCACCCTGAACGTTTTTGCCGCCGCCTCGCTCACCGAATCCTTCAATGAAATTAAGGCAAAATACCAGGAGGCGCACCCCAACATCACGCTGACCTATAATTTCAACGGCTCGCAGATCCTGGTACAGCAGATGATCAATGGCGCGGCTGCCGATATTTTTGTCTCTGCCGACCAGACGAATATGAAGAAAGCTGTGGACGCCGATCTGGTGGCAAACTCCCAGATTTTTGTGCGCAACAAGCTGGCAGTCATTATTCCCGCGAATAACCCCGGCAATATTACTTCGCTCAAGGACCTGGCGCGCAAAGGTGTCAAGCTCGTGCTGGCCGCGCCCGCCGTCCCTGTGGGAAAATATAGCCTGCAAGTGCTGGACAAGCTGAGCAAATCGCCCGATTACGGCTCTTCGTACGCCGGCAACGTGAAAGCAAACGTCGTCTCTCAGGAAGAGAATGTCAAGGCGGTGGTGCAGAAAGTGCAACTGGGGGTAGCCGATGCTGGCATTGTCTACAAGACGGATGTGACGGCTGCCATCGCGGATAAGGTAAAATTTATCGAGATCCCCGATCAGTTTAATGTCATCGCCGAGTACCCCATCGCAGTCACGAAAAAAGCGCCTCACCCGGCAGAGGCTCAGGCTTTTGTACAGTACCTGCTCTCGCCGGAAGGCCAGGCCATTATGAGCAAGTACCGCTTTATCAGTCCGACCGGAAGTGGAGCGTAGTTTGATGAACAGGACGCGAGAGACAGCGGATAGGATGCAGATAGAGGTAGGACAGGCGGCAAAGCAGACAGCAGGAGGTTTTTTGCTTTCGCTCAAGGGAAAGCATGCCCGTCAGCTTTTCGCGCGTGGCATAGCGCGCTGGATGACAGGTCTGCTGGCTGGCCTGCTTGTCGTCGTGTTCTTTCTCTTCCTGGGTGTGCCGCTGATCTCTCTGCTATTCCACGAGGCGCCGGCGAAGGTGTGGGCCACGATGCTGCAACCGGATGTCCTGCTGGCGTTGCAACTGAGCGTGGTGACAACTGTATTCAGCACGCTGCTGGCGGTGATGTTCGGTCTGCCGGTGGCTTACGTGCTGGCACGCAGGCGCTTCCCTGGACGCCGGATGCTGGAGACGCTGATCACGATGCCGACAGTGCTGCCACCTGTGGTGGCCGGTGTGGCGCTGCTACTGACGTTTGGGCGTCTGGGGCTGCTTGGTCGCTATCTTGCGCTGTGGGGCATCACCGTTCCTTTTACGACGGTAGCGGTGGTCATGGCGCAGTTCTTTATCTCGGCGCCGTTTTTTGTGAACAGCGCGAAGGCGGGCTTCGAGCAACTGGACACGCGCTATGAAATGGCAGCCTACACCTTGCGCGCCTCGCCACTCTACGCCTTCTGGCGAGTCGTGCTGCCGCTGGTACGCCCGGCGCTGCTATCGGGCATTGGTCTGGCCTGGGCGCGCGCGCTCGGCGAGTTTGGCGCGACCATCACGTTCGCCGGCAATTTTCCCGGCACCACGCAGACCATGCCCATCGCCGTCTATGTCGCCTCGCAGTTCGACCTGGACAAGGCCATCGCCATCTCGGTCGTACTGCTGGCGGTCTCTTTCGGCCTGCTGCTGACACTGCGCCTCAGCCAGAAGAATTGAGAAGGCCATGGCGGGGTGATGATGGAACCGAAGATCAGCAGACTCATCTCGAATCCGTTGAAAAGTGATGGATGTGATGGACCCGGCTGCGAGGCAAAGCCTTATACCGGGTCTCCTTCCGTTAAGCCAACACCTCTTCTGCTATCACACATCCAGATTCGCGCTCTTCGCGTGGCTCTCGATGAAGCGGCGGCGGGGACCAACCTCGTCACCCATCAGCATACTGAAGATCTTATCGGCTTCGCGTGCCTCTTCGATGGTGACGCGCAGGATGGTGCGGTGCGCCGGGTCCATCGTCGTCTCCCAGAGTGTTTCGGGATTCATCTCGCCCAGACCTTTGTAGCGTCCGACCTCTGGCTCTTTGCCATTGTGCGTGGCGCGGTACTCGGCGACAAGCGCGTCGCGCTCTTCTTCTGTATAGACGTACCGCGCCTGCTTGCCCATTTTGACATGGAAAAGCGGTGGTTGCGCGATATAGAGGTGGCCGTCCTCGATGAGCTGCTGCATGTGACGATAGAAGAAAGTAAGGAGCAGCGTACGAATGTGAGCGCCGTCCACATCGGCGTCGCACATGATCACGATGCGACCATAGCGCAACTTCGCTTTGTTGAAGTGCTCGTCGATGCCGACGCCGATGGCGGTGATGATGTTTTTGACCTCTTCATTATGAAGAATTTTGTCCAGGCCGACACGTTCAACGTTGAGGATTTTGCCACGTAGTGGCAGAATAGCCTGGAAATGGCGGTCACGCCCCTGTTTTGCACTTCCACCCGCCGAATCGCCCTCGACGAGGTAGAGTTCGCAGCGGTCGGCACGTCGCTCACTGCAATCTGCCAGTTTACCGGGGAGCGTAGTATCCAGCGCGTTCTTGCGCTGGATCAGCTCACGCGCGGCACGAGCGGCTTCACGGGCGCGGGCAGAAGTGAGACACTTATTGATGATCACCTTCGCCTCGTTGGGCGTCTCTTCCAGGTAGCGCGTCAGCAGTTCAGCAGTCACGGTCTCGACGATTGGCCGCACCTCGGCATTGTTGAGTTTGGATTTGGTCTGTGCCTCAAATTGCGGATTGGGGATTTTGACGCTAACGACGGCGGTCAGGCCCTGGCGTACGTCATCGCCGCTGAGGTTGCCGTCCTTCTCTTTGAGCAGGCCGACTTTGCGCGCATAGTCGTTAAGGGTGCGTGTGAGCGCGCTGCGAAAGCCGGTGATGTGCATGCCGCCATCAATGGTATTGATGCCGTTGGCAAACGAGTATTCGATGCAGTTCCAGCTATCGTTATATTGCAAAGCGATCTCGACTCGCACGCCCTCAATTTCGCGCACAGTGCTGACGGGCCGCGCCTGCAACTTCGAGCGTGTTTTGTTGAGGTGGCGCACAAACGAGATCAGTCCTCCCTCAAAGTAGAAGGTCGCTTCGCGGTCGGTGCGCTCGTCGATCAGGCTGATTGTCATGCCACGATTGAGATAGGCCATCTCGCGGAAACGCTGGGCCAGGATATCAAAGCTGTAATCGCGCGTCTCCATCACGCTCAGGTCCGGCAGGAAAGTCGTAGTGGTCCCCCGGCCCTCCGCCGGTCCCACCGTCAGCAGGGGAGTGACGGCAACGCCTCGCTCATAACGCTGGCGATAGAGGTAGCCATCGCGTTTGACATCGACCTGGCACCACTCGGAAAGCGCATTGACGACGGAGACGCCCACACCATGCAGCCCGCTGCTAATCTTGTAGCCTCCTCCGCCGAATTTGCCGCCGGCGTGCAGCACGGTCATCACCACTTCCAGCGTGGACATGCCAGGACGCTGGTGATGTTCGTCAACCGGGATGCCGCGCCCGTTATCCTCGATTGTCACCGATTCGTCGGCGTGGATCGTCACTCTGACCGTATCGGCTTCCCCTGCCATCACCTCATCGACGCTATTATCGACTACTTCATAAATGAGATGGTGCAGGCCGCGCTGGTCTGTCGCGCCGATATACATGCCGGGGCGTACACGCACCGCCTCCAGCCCTTCAAGAATCTGAATATTCTGCCCATCATAGGCACCGCCTTCAGCGGTTCCATTTTCTCCTCCGTTTCCTTTGCCATTCCCTTTCCCGTTGCGCTTTCCGTTGCCAGCGTTAACTGTCATCGTATCAGCAGGATGAATGAGGGCATCATAGTTCTCTGTCATTATTGTGTCTCTCGTTTTTGCCATAGACCGCCTGTACAATCCTTTTAGCCAGTAGTCGTGAGTTCTTTAAAGAGTCCGATCTTTGCTTGAGGAATTCGGTAGAAGCTTCCCTCGCCGCGCTTGCTTGTCGGAGAAGTTCTTCCCGGCAGGATGGACGTGTTCTGGGAAGGCTGGCTTACGCCCGCACGAAATATCCCGCTAAGACATAGAAAAAGTGGCAAATGGCGCCACCCTTTGCCTTCCCATTATATCACATACGGGCTGTTAAGAAAAGGTGGGACACGTAAGGACCCCGAATTTCAATGTTTGAGAGAGGCGAGGTTCAGGAGGGCCTGCAAGATCCTCCTGGACCCCGCCTCCCTTAATTACAAATCAATAGCGATTCCCGCCCATTGGCACGCCTGGCGCGCCCTGCATGCCCGGCATGGCAGGCATGCCCGCTCCGGGCATCGGCCCGGCGGTCAGATTGGTAGCACAGTACGGGCAGAACGTCCAGCGCAACTCCAGCAGGCGTTCACACTTGGGGCATGGACGTTTCAAGTTATTGCCACAGGAAGGACAGATCTGGAAATCACTTTCAATACGAGCATGACAGTTATTACATGTCTGTCGTTCAGTCATCTCGGCCAGCAGTGACTCCTCTTCGAGCTGACGTTCATAGATCTCCGCCAGAGTCTGCCGGGGCCGCAGGATCATGTAGACAAACAAGCCACCGATAGGAAATATCGTGACCAGCGCGACTGCCAGCAATTGCGAGTAGAAATCCTGTGTGCGCGCACGGATATCGCGCCAGGTCCAGTAGACGAGGCTTAAACAGAAGATGACAAAGAAAGCGATCAGACAACCCACCAGAGGTCCTACCAGGCTTTGCAGAGTTGCCAGCCAGCCTGGAGTGGCCGAAACCGGCGTGGCGACCACCGTCGGAGTTGGAGAGGGTCCTGGCGTAGGAGCCAGTAATATACTCAAGCTTAGTATGCTCACAGGATAGTTGCCCCTTTCAGAATAAAGATCAGGCCGTGTTTCAATACTTCTTGTACTCTGCTCACGTCGTTTTTCAACTGTATATTACTGAGTTTATAACGATTCACGACGCGCTATGATGACAATTCACCGTCTTTTCGATAAACCTCTTAGGAAAAAGGGAAAAGGGAGATGCAAGGGACACCCACCTCGCTCTGTGAGAATCCGGCACCATCCCATCAGAGGGGCATGCGCCACTGCTGGCCTCCCTTTTCCGTTCAGATGACGCCAAAAAGGACCGCCCCATCTTCCTTTACAATTCAGGATGATCAAAAAGTAAAGTCACTATTCTTCCTCCACCCACATGTATTCGTACAGGACGCCCCTCCCCAGGATGTTCCAGGCGCTCCTGCACCTCTTCCAGCAAATTTGTAACAGATACCCGCTCGAAAGCGCATCCCAGACGGATCTCAGCCTCAACTTCACGTTCCAGCGGGTTATACAGGCGCACGACCAGGCCCTGGCCGTCGTTGCTGCGTTTGAGCGCGCTCAGTACCAGCTCACGCGGCTCAATCTCAACCAGCGCGGCCTGCGAGGCAAGGCGTCCCTCATGTAGCTCACTGGCAATTACCCGTTTTGCCAGCGGCAGGTTGAAATTCTGCGCCTCGCGCAAAACCAGCGCCTCTTCGGCCTGCCAATCGCCACTATGCGGCACCAGAGCATAGTCGAATTCCTGCTGCCCCAGGCATTGTGCCTCCGGCGTCTGTTCCATCGGTCCCGCGTGTCCATGTCGCGTCTTCAAATCGCCGCGCGAGAGCCATTCTACACAGCGCAGCAGCGTGAGCGCCAGAGCGAACTGGTCTGTCGCCAGACCGGGACAGGCTGGACCGGCCTGCAACACCTCATATTCAGGCAGACCACGATTGAGCACAGCCAGCCCTATCTCGCCATTACTCATATCGACAAACCGCTTCTGCGGGAACGTGTTCACCGGTTCCTCTGCCCATTCTGTAACATCGACAGGCCAGGGCAAAGCAGCAGGTCGTGAACGTACCTCGAAAGTTCCTTCCGCTACCGAACTCTCTACTTTATATGATACAGGAAAGACCACACGCAGCCGGTGATCTTTCACCCTGTTATCAATGCTGGTATGTATATCAACGCGCCGTACGCCAGGAGTTAACGATATCTCGCTGACAATAGGGCAAATGGTCAGGCGCGAGCTACGCCCGGCACGATCTGCCGTACAGCAACCGGGCAGGGCCATACGCGCGCTGATGCGCAGCGTGGCTCGCACAGGCCCGGCATTAACCAGTTCGACTTTGACCGGCTCCAGCGGCTCAGCCACCAGCATATCCTTATCAGGGGGACAGTAGGTATAGAGATCACCCACGTCCCCGCCATCAATAAAGCGATTCAGTCCCGCGAAAACGGCCCCCGTCAGCTTATCGGTCACGGTCAGCGTGCCATCCTGCACATTGACGGTGACGCGGTAAAATTCGTTTTCAATGGCCCCTTCGCTGGCGAGCAACGCCCGCCTGGTTTGATCTGTACGCTCTGCCTGTTCTCGTTGTTCCCGTTGCGGCTCGTGTGGCTCGCGTGGCTCGTGTGGCTCCGCCTTCAAACCGCGCGGGTAGAGCCAGAAGGTCTTGTAGCCGTAAGCAGGCAGATCGGCAGCCAGAAATTCGAGAGTTTCACGCGCCTGGTCAACGGCGGTGATTTCCAGTGTGTGAATGCTTTCATCATGCAGTAAGGTCAACATGTGCTCGGTGGCGGCAGTCAGTTCCTGCTCGTTCACGATCACGCGCCCCGCCGGCGCAAGCATCACCTCGATATGTACTACGCCAGGCTGCGGCACATAGTGGACATGATGCAACGACGATTCCCTATAGCTTTCAATGTAGATATGCGAGATGACGAGCGCTTCTCCCTGCTCTCCCAGAGCGGTCGCAATCATATTTTGCGCCATTTGCATGAATTGCTTTGCAGAAGTAACGCCTGATAAAGTAGCCGCCATTGCCAATGTTTCACGTGAAACGGGCAGGGAGCCAATTTCTTGCCGCCAGCGATGCGCAACGCGATAGGGTACCTGCTCGCCGCGCTCATCGACGACCACAGCGTTATGCAGCGCGCCCGGCAACTGCACAACAGCCTGCACCGCCTCCGTACGCGGACCGGGCGCCGGATTGAAAACGATCAGGGGAAGCGGCCTGTAGGTGACATGAGAGGTGGGAAAAGGCGCGCGTGTATCAATGTGCGCCGTGATCTGCTGCATAGACTGCGCCAGGAGACTCTCACCAATCTGCTGGCACTGGGCAAAGCGCACGCGATTCTCGCGGTGTACCTGGTCGATACTACAACCACAAATACTGTCATGTGGTTGATTTTGCAACAAGTAGCGCCAGGCCAGATCGACCAGGCCGCGCGGGTAGGGTACGTTCAACAGCGCCGCCCAGGCCGTCAGCGGCTCAACCCAGTTCGTCAGAAGATGCTCGGCAGCGGTGTTCTGCTGCTTGATCCACATACGTGTGGAGAGCACAGCAGGTAACAGAGGAGAATAGCGGCTGCTGCGCATTTCCCCACGCAACGTCTCAAAATCATTGTATTGCTGGCGCACACGCTCAATATACTGTGGCAGCGTACCGATCTCAAGCACGATGGAGTCGTAATGCTTTTTCCATCCATTATGGCGAATCTGTTGATTGCGTTGATTGCGCTGACTGGCTGCCAGGAGCAGTTCTTCGTGGCGGGGATCGAGATGCGCCAGTTGTTTATTCGCGGCCTCGATTGCCGCCGGCAACCCATCCTGTGGTTCCAGGTGATCGGAACCGTTCATGAACAGCAGCGTATCAGTGCTGGCCTTGCCGAGAAGATTGGCTGCCAGCAGTTCGACACGGGCGATAAATTCCTGAGGAGCGAGGGGAAGCTGGCGCGCGTTCGAGTAGCCAAGAGGATCAGCAAGGTGAATAACCAGGACGCGACTGCCGTCGGGCGCCTGCCAGTAAAATTCGCTCTGGCGCGCTTCGTCTCCTACGCCGCGCCAGAAGACGGCGTTGTCGATATTGAAGCCGCGCAAAATTTGCGGGAGCTGGGCGATGTGGCCGAATGTATCGGGTACGTAGCCGATGTGCATGGGATTGCCGGCCTCGCGGGCCTGGCGCAGTCCACGCTGGAGATTGCGGATCAGTGACTCGCCGCTGACGAGAAACTCGTCGGGCTGTATATACCAGGGACCGACCAGGATACGCTTGCTGCGGATAAAGTGCATCAGCCGCTCTGCCTGCTCCGGTCGCGCCTCTATATAGTCGTCTAGAATGATCGTCTGGCCGTCCAGCATGAAGTAGCGATAATTTGCGTCGCGCTCCAGAATGTCCAGCAACTTATCAACCGCTCGCACCAGGCGGATACGAAACTGCTGAAACGTTTGATACCATTCGCGGTCCCAGTGCGTATGCGGGACAATCATAATATGCAATTGCGCAGCCATAGTATGCCTCGTGAGTTAAAAAAGGGATTCAGAGGAAAGTATATCACCCCAGGCGAGGCTGCGGCAAACCAGCGAAAATACCAGGCAGGGCTTTCCAGTTTTTAAAAAGGAGGGGTCCAGGGGGGCGCATGCCCCCCTGGCGGGGTTCGGGGTGTCCCCCGAAAAAACTCTTTCCCCTCTTTTTCTCTCTTGAGAGGGTGGGGGAAAAGGAACACTGAAAAGCCCTGAAATACCAGGGACTGCGAGTGCTATAATATTACTTACAGAGCCATCCTTCGCCGCAGGTAATACAGCAGTGTTTTACTCATACACGTCCATAAGGGGAAGAGATCATGGCGAAGATTCGCACAATAGGAGAGACGGTCAGCGCCCAACTTGAGACAAGGAAGCAGCGCAAGAAACTGGCGAAGCAGGAAGCAAAATTAATGCTCAGACTGGAAACTGCCAGGAAAGATGTGCAGAAAGCGGAGCAGAAACTGGTCCGTGCTCAATCGACTCTCGATGCCAGCAAAGCGCACGTCCACGAACTGGAAGAGCAACTGGCGCAAATTCATCGCTCTCAGCAACAGTCACAGCCAGAGCAGCAGCAGGTGCCCCCGGACCAGGTTTACCAGCCAGTAGAAGCATCCAGCGATTCTGAATCCATCTCTGCTGACCGGGAGGAGCAGCGGTCGGAAACGCCGGCAAAAGTAGCGGGAGAAGAAGAGATCGAGTCCTCAAAAATTGCAACGCTGGCCGGGGTATCGCTGCCACCAGTTGAGGGCAGAGACGACATCCCGGCTCCGGCTGAAACGTCACAGGGATCAGAAGCGTCAGAGCCGGGGGAAGAGCCGGCATCGCCGCATGCCACGTCTCTGGCTGAGCTGTCCCTGCCACCGGCTGAGGGCCGGACCGACATTCCGGCGAACGGAGAAGCGCAGCAATAAGCGATGGCAAGATCCGGCGTTTGCAGGGCAGTTGCAGTTGACGTGTTTCCTTTTTTAGGACTATAGTGATCAGGGAAAGGAGAACACGTCTTTATGCCGCGCATCGAAGTTCGTCCAGCACGCGCCGAAGACCGCGAGGCCATTCTGGCATTTACGACGCATACCTGGGAGTGGGGAGACTATATAGAGGATGTCTGGGACGAGTGGCTGCATGATGCACACGGCTGCCTGTTCGTCGCCACAGTCGATGGCCGCCCGGCTGGCCTGGTGCATATGCACATGCTGAGCGAGGGCGAGGCATGGATGGAAGGACTGCGCGTTGATCCGCAGTATCGTGGCCTGGGACTGGCCCGCGAACTCAATCTGGCGGCGCAGGCTGAAGCCATGCGGCGAGGCGCAACCCTTGCGCGCCTGCTCATTGATTCGCGCAATGAGCGCTCTAAGCACCTGGCCGAGAGCAATCACATGCGTCGTGTGGGAGCATACGCACTCTATACAGCTCCCCCTCTGGGGATTGCCGAGCGACAGCGACACGCACAGGAACAGGAGCGCACACAGATAGCGACACCTGACGATCTGAATGAGATTATCGACTACCTCAACGTCTCCAATATTTTTCCCCTCACAGGCGGCCTGTACTACGCAGGCTATACCGGCTATACCATTACAGCTCGCCTGCTAGAAGCCAGAATAGCGGATCGAGGCATCTATCTGCTGTGCCGTTGGGGACGACTGGATGGCCTGGCAATCGCCGAAGTACGCGATGAGTACGACGGCAAGTGCCTCTCTACCGGCTATATCGACGGCACCACCATCGAAGCAATCAGTCTGATCGCCCATGACCTGCGCCGCCGACTGGGAGAGTTGGAGTTAGAGCGGGTGCGGCTCCACGCGCCGGATCTTGTGCTGGTAAGAGACATGTTGCCGGGCCTGGCCTACACGTGGGATGGATCGGTATTCTGCACTTATGAACGCGGGCTGGTCTGATCTATCGGGAGAACGGAAAAAGAGGTCCGGGGAGTTGACGCCCGCACAGCGGGAGGCCGGGGTTCCTTTCAAGTGCAGGTTTTTGGGGCGGTGTCAGGCCAGGGCGCCCGCCAGGGGTGGCACCAGAGGTGCGGCCCCTACTATCTACATTCTGATCAGGCGCTGTAGCAAGCACTGCTCTGGCCTCAAAAAATTTCTGCTTGCAGGGGCCGGAATCCCCTAAACATTCCTTTTTAAAAGGGTTTGATATTACTCCTGACTGATCGCCGCTTCCACATGTTTCAATCCATGATAACGCAGAAGCCAGCAACCGTAGTTCATGCCGCCGCCGACAGCGGGCAGGGCCATCCACTGGCCGGCCTGCAAGCGGCCCCGGCGTAATAGTTCAACCAGCGAAGTGGCAATACTGGCGTTGGAAAGATTGCCGTAGTAGCGGAAGTTATCGGCCAGTTTCTCCATCGTGGACGCGGGCCAGCCGTAGTCATTGATGAGCAGCTCGCCCAGGCGGCGCGTAATGCGCGAGTTGGCCTGGTGAGGGACGATATGGGAGAGTTCTTCAGGATCGAGATGGGCGTGGCGACACAAAACATCAACACTCTCAGCCATTGCGCGTGGCGCCTCGCGGAAAACCTCTTTGCCATTCATCTTTGTATAGCCTACCATATATTGCGCAAGCATCTGGTTCAACTCTTTGCCCCGGCCTTCGCGGTAGAGCTGGCGCATTTTCAAATCAACTTCTGCCATCTCGATCACATCTTTACGCAGAGGGGTCTGATAGAAGAGAGAGGGAGCCTGGCGAGCATCGGAGCCGTTGATCAGGTAGGTATCCTCATCGCTGCGTTCTAGCAGGAAAGCGGCAGCACCCTCACCGAAGAGAGAACTGGTTTTCCAGTCCAGGATATTCATGATATTCGGTAGCAGGCCCTCGGAAGTAACGAACAGCACCAGTTTTGCCGTACTGGTTACAAGAGCCTCGGCGCTTGTTTGAAAGCCTTCAGTCTGGCAGGCGCAGGCGCCTCTGAGCATTGTGGCACGCACAGGTCTGATTCCCAGGCGCAACTGTACCATGCTTGCAATAGTAGGAAATGCGTCGTTGTCAGAAGAAGAAGCGCCGATCACCGTATCGACCTCAGAGGCATCCCGTCCCGCGCTGGCAAGGGCGCGCTGTGCTGCGATTACCGCCATATCGACAAGCGACTCATTGGGATCGGCATTGGGATCGTCGATCAGGCCCGGTGCATCCCTGCCGGCTATCTTGCGGCATAGCTCAATGGTACTGGCCCGCACATAGCGCGTGCGCAGTCCGGTGACGCGCTCAAGATCTTCAGCCTTGCGCGGATCACCGAGGCGCGTGGAGATATGGGCAAAAAACTCGTTCGTGATAGTCCCTTTAGGAGCATAGGTGCCGAGGCCCACCAGGCGAACCCTGACCTTCGTATAGATATCCGGTACGACATAGATGTAGCCAGGCCACTGCCCCTCTTGCATTGGCGTCATAAAAGAAAAGACCTCCCTGTATGAGGATAGAGAATAAGAAGGGGATCCAGAGGGTGTCAACCCTCTGGCGGGGGGAGGGGAGTGTCCCCCCTTTTTTTCCTTCTTCCAATGTTCGACAGAAAATTACTTAGTTGATTACCAGTATAGCATAAAAAGTGGGAGCCAGGGGGCGCCCAGTCCCTTGGCAGGGTAGGGGTGTCCCTTTTTGGCGCCAGCTTAACGAAAAGCGGGGCCAGGGGACTTTGCCCCTCCTGACAGGGTTCGCCGACTCCCAGCGTAGCGGGGGCGTCTCCGAACCGTTTTTTGTCCTGTTTACTGCTACCAGCTGTCGCGGCGGTCGCGGTCACGTCCTCCCCGGCGGTCACGGTCACGTCCCCCGCGACTGCCGCTGTAGCTGCTGTAGCTGCTATAGCTGCGGGAGTCATCACGGCGCGAGCGCGCAGCCCGCTGCTCCTGGAAGCAATCGTTACAATAGACGGCGCGATCTTCACGTGGCATAAAAGGGACGGTGGTGGGCCGGCCACAACTGGCGCAGATAGCATCGTACTGTTCCCCACGAGGCGCGCGAGATGAATAGCTGCTCTGCCCGCCACGCCGGGCCGCACGGCAGTCCGGGCAGCGTGCGGGGGCATTGGTCAGTCCTTTGCTGGCATAGAACGCCTGCTCACCGGCAGTAAAAACGAATTCATTCCCGCAATCACGACAGGTCAGGATACGGTCCTGGTAGTCCTCATTGGACATCATAAACGGGGTTCCTCTTCTTAAACTTCCTATTTCCGCCAACTTTACTCGATTGATGCGACTGGTGTTATGGCGCCAGGGGGCGAACTCGACAAGCAAGATGCGGGGCCTGTGCTCCACTACGAATGGGGTCATCTTCCTGTGGCTTTGAGGTAGTGAGTCCTAAAAGAGAACCGGGCGGCGGAAAGAAACCGGGTTTCAGGATTACTTCCCAGGGACACTGCCTGCCCCTGACACAAAGTCACTTGACCTTTTCGACTTTTCCATGTACCATCCCCTCAAGAGATCGGCAATCTCTAGAAGCTTGAAGGCGATCCTCCTGAGGATGCTGAAGACATCATCATTGTAACACACCACACCAAAAAAAACAGTATGCAAGCACACGAAATAGCCATGAACAATTTTGAGCGCCATATCCGGTGCAATCCCTATCCTGGGCGCGGATTTGTCATCGGAGCGGCGCCGGATGGGGAGCACTGGTACATGCTGTACTGGATCATGGGACGCAGCGCAAATAGCCGCAATCGCCGCTTTGTCGCCGAGGATGGCATTCTGCGAACCGAGCCGGTTGATACCAGCCTTGTTGCCGACACCAGCCTGATCATCTATGAAGCAATGCTTGAACTTCTCCCACGCTACCTCGTCAGCAACGGGGACCAGACGCGCACGCTCTATGAGACACTCAAAGCTGGAGGCTCCTTTGACGAAGCACTGGAAAAACGCGAGCGCGAACCCGACGCGCCCCACTACACTCCGCGCATCAGCGGACTACTGGATCTGCGGGGATCGGTGCCATCCCTGACGCTCAGCATCCTCAAAGCCAACGTTGCAAACCCGGCCTTGACTGATCGCTTCACATTTAGACCGGCTCCGCCGCCCGCCGGCTTCGGTGTTGGTCTGACTACCTACAGCGGTGACGGCAATCCCTTGCCCGCTTTCGCCGGCGATCCGCTGCTGTTGCCCCTCGAGGCCGATGCCCCAGAACTGCTGGACAGCTACTGGGAAGCTTTGAATGCAGAAAATCGCGTAGCCCTGGCTGTCAAATGTATCTCAACCAGCAGTGGTGCCAGCAGCATCATCGTGCGTAACCGATTCTAACAGTTTCTGATATCAAATCCATTAAAACTCAATCTTTTTTTGGCTTGCTCGGCAAGCGCAAGGGAACAGGACCGCTGCGCAGCCCACTCCAGCTCTGTGTTAGAGGTGCTGAAGGAGCAGGCGTAACCGGTAGTGCGCGAATAAACAGATATTCCAGGGAAATATTGCCGATGCCGAGCACATCGCCGGTTCGTAAATGGTATCGCTGCCGCAAAGGCTGGCCGTTAATTGTGACCCTGCCCTGACCGTTGAGATCCTGCACATAATCCCCGTCAAGTTGGCAGATAATCTGCGTATGCTGCTGCAAAACCGAGGCATCCTGCAACACAATATCACACTCCGCCCCCCGGCCAATAATAAGCTGCGGGCGATTCAGCGCAAAACTCTGACCTGCCAGCGCGCCATCACGGATTACCAGGCGACTGCTGTAACTGAGGGATGGCGGGAGCGGTGTGGCGGGATTGGCTTCCGCAGGCCCTCGTAGCGAGGACGAGGACGGGGATTGCCGCGCATCATGTCCCACTGCATCGGAGAGTGAGGTGACAGGCTTTTTGCCGGCTGCATCCTGAGCAGATTGAGCATCCTGCGTATTTTGATTATTCTGACCATCCTGATCCTGCTGATCCTCTTGCAGACCCGGCCATGAATGCCAGCTATGATGTGCCAGTGGATCTTCCTCAGACGGCCTGGCTTTGCGCTCGGCACGGTGAAAGAGGAAACGTGAGGTGCCGATTTCGATAATATCGTTTGAATTGAGGAGCACAGTGGCGATGATGCGCCGTCCATTGACCAGGGTACCGTTGAGACTGTTATAATCGGTCAGATAGGCGTATTTTTGATCGCAGGCCAGTTCGGCATGATGGCGGGAAGCCATCTCATCGTCCAGCCAGATATCGCAGTCCTCATCGCGTCCCAGAGTGACGACCATATGTTTGAGCGCAAGACGCTGGCCCATAAAGCTGCCGCTGCCATATTCAAGCCAGCCCCAGGGCGCCTCATCTTCAAAAACCAACGGAACAGGAACACCTGGCTGCACGCGCGGAGGGTGCAACTGCGGCAGCGCACCCTCCGGTGCCTGCGTGCGCGGCTTGCGCAGGCTGCGTGGCATACGCAAGGCCGTTGTTGAATTGCGCGGCAGAGCATACAGGCAATAGACCGTCGTCGTCCCTAGCGGCAGCAACCATCCGCAGAGCGCGATATAGACCAGCACACCCTGCACCTCTATCTGAGAAATCATTTCGCGGTCAGCATTGAAGCGCAAGGTATACCATCCCAGAGCCGGCAACAGCAGCAACGCTGAAGCGACGCAGGTAATGATCACGCCGGCAAGCTGGCGCGTAGTGCCACGCTTGCTCAGCGTCGTATAGAGCGCATTGGCAGTAATGGCAGCCATGCAACAGGCCAGCCCACCATACCAGCCGCTATTAAACCAGATTGAGAAGTCTACCGTATCCGTCAGCCTGCTCCTTCTCGTTTCGCCGTCTTTCAGCCATTTTTTCAGACCATCGGACCAACGTGAGCCTGGCGAGCTTCACTTAACAAAATTGTATCGACAATTGTGCGTTGTTGCAAGTTCTGTACATATATGTGATCGGCCTGGACATTTGCCGAGTCGGCAGCGACGTTATTATTGATGCTCACCGCATCCCAGTATTCAAAATGCCGGTTGTCCTTTGCCACTGCGACTCCCAGGAAGACGTGGCCGGGAATAACCACAATTGCAGCATTCAGGCCGATACGCTCAACCGCCGAGGCGAGCAGGACCGTCAGTTCGACGCACATGCCACTGCCTTGCTGCAATACCTCGGCAGGCAGCCTGACCTCCTGATTCGCGGCAGACTCGTCTCCACTCCCATCGTATGGCACACTGGCCTGCACATAACGGATATGGTAATCCAGGCGCAGCGCCTCATAAATCGCATTGACCTGAGCTACCACCTGCTGAGGCGAAGCGCCCGTATATCCTACCATCGCCGCAGGAACGGGCGGTGGCTGCTCCGGCAGCCTGGCGGCGGCCTTTGTGATCAGCGTCGCAACCGCCGGGTCAGCCGGCGTAACCCAGGCGCCAATTTGCAGGCGGTTAGCCGCCGTCCACTGCATGAGTCGGTGCGAGTGAAGAAGCAGAGGCACATCATCTTGGTAATACAACCGATTCCGCGTGTCAGTAACCTGCACATGCAACAGCGCATTTTTTTCAGTCGTCAGTCGCCGTAAAACATTCTCCATCAGAGGGGGGACAAAAGCACTGGACTGTACAGTCGCAGTTGCCCTGACCGTCTGGCTCTGTACCTGACTCACGCGCTCGATGGAGACGCTGATGACCAGCGTGAGCGGACTGCCGCTACTATACTCTACAGTAAATAACGGATATTGAGTGCTGAGATAAAAAGGATAGAAGGCACTGAAAATCGCTTTTGGCACTCGCACACAGATACGGACCGGCTCCTGCCCACCGCAGTGCGCCCGCTTATCCA
>JADBKA010000392.1 GCA_014896635.1 Ktedonobacteraceae bacterium | reverse complement strand
AAAGGGCCGCTTCGGCGCCCCGCCGCGCCCGATGACGTAAGCCCGGCCGGTGGCTCGCCGCCGGTCAGCACCACATGGCGTGCGCCTTGCGCATGGACACGCGCGGCCACCTCTTGCGGAGTTAACGTCTCCCATGTGCCACCCTCGCGCACGCTCCACGAGTATTTGGTATCACACCAGGAACAGCGCAAGTTACAGGCAAAGAAGCGTACAAAGGTCGTTGGTACACCCAGCAACGTACCCTCACCCTGAATCGAACGGTAAATCTCCATTACATGCATATTAGAACTCTTGCCCTGTTAATTCTGCTCTTTCAGTTCGCTCGGCAGCACCAATCTCGACGTAGCCACTTTCCGTTTCCCACAGACGAATACGGTACAGCATGCTTTCCGGCAAGCCCGCTGTGACCAGCGCATCCCAGATCCAGTGAGCCAGGTTCTCGGCGGTGGTGTAGATGCCAGTGACCTCATTCAGGTCACGATGATCGAGTCGCTCCAGCACTGCGCTATGCACAAGCTGCGAAAGATCGGCGAAATCTATGACCATGCCGTGATCGGAAGCCGCGACCTCGTTTTTAATGGGGCCACGCACCGTCACTTCCAGGCGGTAGGAATGGCCATGCGGTCGCGCGCACTTGCCACGGTGAGACGAAAGCCGATGCGCGGCCTCGAAGCGAAATGTTTTTGTCAGTATCGCAAAACGCATTGATATTGATGTCCTCAAAAAAAGTTCCAAAAAGGTATTGACAATACCATCCTACCATGCTATTATAATGTCGTCAAAGCGAAGCCGCCTGTATGCGCAGGTGAGCTGGTGATAATAGAGAAGAGGGTACACCCGTTCCCATCCCGAACACGGAAGTTAAGCTCTTCATCCCCGACGATACTTGGGGGGTAGCTCCCTGGGAAAATAGGACATCGCCATCTCACCTGCTCACACAGACGGCTTTTTGTTGCTCCAACGTCCCCAGGCTGTTCCCAGACCGGCGAACTGGAAACCTGCATCAGAGATAGGGGCCTGAGAGCCACCGGGGGCCTCACTACATCTTGTGTGTCGCCAGATGTTGTACACTAAAGGCGCACAGTAAATGTGGTGAAGTCCCCGGTGGCTCTCAGGCCCCTATCTCAGACCTGTGCATCTCATAATCCTGGGCTTATCGTGTGCCGCCATTGGACCATTTCTCGGCGTACTCGCTAATATAAGGCAGCCTGATATCGCGGCCCGTGAAGCCGGCAATCATCAAGCCAAGCCAGGCAACGAGGCTAACGAAGTCGATTAGCCCGGTGAGAACGCCGCCAACGAAGGGCAGATACCCCAATATCAGCGAAAGAATACTCAATCCACCGAATACAATAATGGATTGCATCGCATGGAAACGTACCGTCCTGTTCTGCTTCTCGGCGAAGAAGAAGACCAGGCCCGTGATCCAGCCCAGCACATAGCAGAGACCGATGGCCACGCTTTGGGAAAGCCCCATCGAAGTTGTGCCTGTAGGAGAGCTATACATCTGCTGTCCGTACTGTGGTTGTCCATATTGTGGCTGGCCATAGGGCTGATTGGGCGGCCCATATGGTGTGCCTGTTTGCCCATAACCTGTGCCTGCCTGCTGACCACTATAGGGATCATTTGGTGGCGTGTAGCTGGAACCGGTATAGCCACCGTAGCCGCCATATTGGCCCGAATTGGGATATTGACCCTGGTTCTGGTTTGGATCCTGCCCCTGATAGCTCATGTTCGCGTCCCTCTCTTTTCTAAAAAACGTACTATAAGACCATCCTGAAGGTACCAGTTTTTCGTTCTATAGTGGACTTTCACCCCATCTGCGTTAAAGTGGAGCGATAGCGGGCATATCCTTGTTACTCTATTGCCTGCTGCTACTGGTATGTACGTAACAGGCTCAGAAAGGTTTTATGCTCAAGCCACCAGAACAATGCAGCCAGCTCTGATTGCCAGCCTGCTGATATGTATAACGAACAAGTGGACGCATTCTCCATATCAGTTTTCTTCCTGGCGCTGCCGGGCCTGGGGAAAGGTTTCATGAGACGGCTCAGGAGGAGGAACAATGAACATGGGCGGCTTCTCCTGCTGATTATCCTGCTCCTGTGGTTCATCGAAAATCGCTGGCAAAGGTCTGTATTGCTCTCGAATGGGCGGTGGAAGCAATTTCTCATCCGCACGTAGCAGACGCGGTTCGCTCGGCAAAGCTGTCGGTGACGGGGCTTCCTCGTTCTCCAAATTGGTTAGCAGAGCGGCATTGATAACATCATCCATGGTTTCGACCGGAATGAAGTGCATCCGCTGGCGAATCTTGTTGGGTATCTCGCTCAGGTCCTTCTGGTTCTCAGCAGGGATGATGAGCGTCTTAATATTGGCCTGTTGCGCGGCCAGCACTTTTTCGCGCAGGCCACCGACGCCCAGCACATTGCCCAGCAACGTGACCTCGCCTGTCATGGCGATGTCGTTACGCACCGGTCGCCTGGTGAGCGCGGAGATGAGCGCCACCGCAATGGTGATGCCAGCCGAGGGGCCATCTTTCGGAATCGCGTTCTCCGGCAGATGAATATGCAGGTCAAGGCCATCCTGGAAGTTAGGATCAATATTCAGTTCTTCAGCGCGTGTGCGAATATAGGACAGGGCCGCAATGGTTGATTCGCGCATCACATCGCCCATCTGGCCCGTGACCAGCAGATCGCCCTTCCCGATCAT
>JADBKA010000074.1 GCA_014896635.1 Ktedonobacteraceae bacterium | reverse complement strand
AATTTCATCATGGCGGCACTTCTCTGTAACTTTCCGTCGGAAGCGAGAAAAAAAAGGAGTATTTGAGAACTCTCTCTCATGGACAACCATCTGCCTTATCCTTTACCAGTATATCAAACATTTGTTCTATTTGCAAGAGAAAATCCAGTCTCTCACTATTTCTTTATGGGGGGGGGGAGAAGTGGGTGAGGCAGTTCAGCGTAGGATATTCACCGTATCCCGGCGGGTACGGTGGTGGGTCGGGGCGTCACACCCCACCATCCCGAACGGGCTAGAGCGGTCATTCCGACAGGAGTTGCTCTCATTTCTTGAGCCCAGGGACGTCGTTTCAATCCCAGACGGGCAAGAGAAGCCATTCCGACCCGGTGGAATCAGCGCGACAATACTTAAAGATCCCTGTTTCAATCCCAGACGGGCAAGAGAGGCCATTCCGACGATTCGGCGAACTAGCGCACATCTCCGCCTCAACGTGTCACCTCAGACGGGCAATACAGGCACTCGTGATAAGATCAGGTAAGAACGAGTGTTCTGGGTGGGGGAATAGGACGGCCTAACTCCTGGGCAACCATGAGCCAGCTCTCGATGGCGTCCTGTCCCTGCTTAACCGCCTCTTCGTAGGTTTCACCGTGCGTGCGACAGCCGGGCAGTTCGGGGACGGTCACGACATATACCTGATCTTCGTTACTCCATTGAATAAGCATTGAGTAATGTTTGCTGTTCATCTTTCAACCTCTGTTCAGAAGCCGTAAAGCATTGCGCACATCCTTGATCTGGTAAGGTTTGGCGTCGTTTCCATCATTGCCGCTCAAGGTAAGCTCTAGTTCCGGCAGAGCAGGATGGGTCCAGACGGTATGGCTCCCCTTGCCTGGTCGCCAGGAAAAACCGGCTTTTGCCAATTGCGCTTTGAGTTGTCGGACTTTGACCGGCATCGCGTTCCCTGCGTCTCTGCAATCCTCTTCTGACCCCATGATACCACATCTTCAGCCTTCTCACAATCCCAGACGGGCTTCAGCGGTCATTCCGACGGCTCCGGCACCCTCATGACCCATCTGCTCGTGACGTTTCAATCCCAGACGGGCTTCAGCGGTCATTCCGACGTGAGGAACCAAATGAGCTCGTTACGTTTTGCTGTGTTTCAATCCCTAACGGGCTTCAGAGGCCATTCCGACGGTATCTTGCGATTGATGGCATGCCCTTCATAATAGTTTGCTCCCTGGTCAAGCCACTGTCCATTTACATGATTTGTGCGCCAGATAATTGCATTACCTATTACTTTGATCGGTTGCTCATCATGAAGCAATTCGAGGAATTTTGCCGCAACTTCATTATTTTTTGGTCCACCAAGCAGCAGCATGTCATTCTCGATATGTTCATGGAGCGGCTCTCTGGAAAGCAATATATTCTGGATATCTAATTGTTCCCTGTAGGCATTATGAAGAGATCTGGTAGCTAAAACTAAGGCTCGTAGCTGCCCTACGCCTGTCGCTGGCCGCTGGTATACGCCTGTATTTGTCATTGTGGAAGTTGCAGAACAGACGACGAGACGTGAAGGATCTTTTAAACGCCAGAGCCTTCTATGAGGAAGACGAACTCGGATGAGAAACAAGAGGTAAGCAAGCAATGCGCCAATAGGCAGCCAGATGGCATTAGCCAGGAGATTTAGAAGAACATCGTGTATATCTCCCATGTTTTATCTCACCCTCTATGATGGCTCCATCACATTCCATTCCTAAAAATCTTATGTCAATGTGTTTCGCTCATGATGGGAGTATACACAGAAAATTCTGGATCAACTACAAATAAGATATACGTCCTATATGATGGCCGTGCCAGAATCAGGAGAACTTCATTAAAAGATCTTGACAGGAACTCTAGTCATCTTCCTCTTCATCATTCCCTATTTGCTCTTGCTCAGCCCGTGCAAAATCTTCTGTGACATCTTCTATCAGCTCGGTCACAGGTACATCAAGAGCCTTTGCTAGTTTATTGATTGTCACTATTGATACTTTGTGGTATGGGTTTCGATAAATAGCCCTCACCGTATTTGATGCAACGTCAGCCGCTCGTGCAAGTCTCCCCTGGCTAAACTTCTTTTCGTGGGCCACTTCTTTTATCCGTAATCTCAACATAAAACAATTGTATCAGGGAAAGGTAATTGACAAAAGATCATCTGGAAGTACATACTTTCAAGTAGCTACTCAGAAGTATATCTTTCAAAGTAGCTACTTACATTGATAGTCGTCAGGAAAGGAGTTCGACGTGAGTGAAGTTGCGCAACTGATGCGGCGCATAGAGGAAGAATGCCAGGCCATGCAGAATGGTCTGAGCGGGTATGCGATTAGCAGCCCGCACGAGTACATCCAGCACCGCTATATGAGCATCGAAGCGATTCAGCGGCGGCTGGCGGAGATCGTGGGGGAGCAGGAAGCGATGGAGTGGACTTTCGAGACATACAAGAAGGTGATGGGATAGAGGAAAAGGAAGGAGAGGGAGTATGCGCGAGCGCAGGAAAAAAGTCACGCTGGAGCAGCTCTACACGCTGCATCCATTTGATCCGCCTTACATTGCCGCCAACGCGAAGGTTTCCACCGAGACGGTTTATCGCGCCCTGCAACAGTTGCCCATTTTTCGCCGCGAGGCCGAGCGTATCCTCAACACGCTCTCGCGCTTTACCAACCGACTGTTGACGCTGGCGCAAGTCGAGATTGTAACGTGGGAAGAGCATCTGTTGCTGTGGGTGGTGCGAGTCGGAAGTGGCAGCGCCGGGAATGGAGAGCAGGGGAGCGCGGGAGTAGCAGTGCCGGGGGTGGCGGTGCCGGCGGAGGCGCTGGCCCCGGTGGCGGCGGCAGCGGCGCGCGGCGCGCTGGTGCCGGTGCCACGTGAGCGGTATCATCTCGTCTACGCGCGCGATCAGGAGCAGGCGGCCCAGATGGCGCAGCCCTGGCTTGCGCAGTATCCCGAACTGAAGCAGCAGTATTTCACGCCCTGTCCCGAAGGCTTGCGTGTGCAGGACTTCGTTGTTCCGGGCTACCTGCTGGTCCACGAAGATGATCCTCGCCTATTGTAGCAGCAATCGTATGAAATCCGGTGAAATAGAGAGAAGGATGGAAAGATGATGACAATGGTTTGGCGAGAGAAAGATGGAAAAGATGAACCGACCGAGCCGCTCCCGATCTTTCCGGCGAGGCGACTGGTCTGTCCGATAGAGAGCATGCTGGTCACGGCGCTCTCGGATGAGGCGAAGAAGCATCTCCGGCGCTGTGGAGCGAAGGTAAGCGGGTGTGGGCGGCAGCGCAAGGTGTATTTTCCGGCGGGGACGGTGAGTCTTGACACTGTGAATCCGTCTCTGGCGGCATGGAATCCGGCGCAGATCGTCCTGCCGGATGGCTCGGTCATGGATGCAAACCGGGATGGGCCGGTGAGCCGGCTCGAAATGAGGCCGCTGAAGCCGCTGGAGCGGGATGAGAAGTCGTTTGCAGGAGCGGGCAGCGGCCCCGGCCCCTTTCAAGGAGAGGTTTTAAGCGACTGGGGCGACCGGCGGACCGAGGCGATCAGGGCGACAAGGAGACAGGGAGCGACCGGGCCAGGGTCCGCGCCACCAGGCGCCACCCCTCCCAGAACGATGCCGAAGAGGTTCCCACAGAGACGGGCAGGCCGCTGCCCGCCATAAAGCAAGAGAAGTAGTGGGAACCACAAATAATGACCGTGAGAGAACCGTAAGAGAACCGAAATGACATGGTGTGATGGATGCTCCATCAATGTGTCCTACTGGAACTACTGGAATGCGGCTCCTCATTCTCTGTTCCATATGATGCATTCCCTCTGGTTCTCCATCTGGTAAAAATTGTGGCAGGTTCTGGCATTCTCTCAGAGAGGATAGCGGTTCTGTAAAAGAACCAGGTATACTTTCTGAGAGAAATATGATATGTTGCTCATGAAGGAGGTATAGATGAAGACCTATCGCAACGCACTTATCACTTTTGGCCTGGGTATAGCAAGTATCGTGATGCTCTACCTCACGTATCTGTTGCCAGTGATTTATCGTATTCCATTCCCTCTCCAACTCGTCTACCTTCTTCCACCACTGGCAGCAATTGTGATGGGATTTGTCACGTTCTTCACCAATAAAGAGGAACCATTTACTGGTAAAGTGCGATTATTTCTCTATAGTGGCCTGATACTTGGCTTCCTCTCTCTGTCATTGACTATTTTTCTTCTCTACATGTACATGAGTCTTTACAGAATCCGGCCCTACTAATATTTCAGCAAGCATTTTCATTCAACCCCACTCGTTCCAAACCTGGCTTAGGAGCGACATTCATGACTCTGTTGGGAAAATGGTTTCTCAAGCTCAAAAGAGAATAGCATCCCTGCTCAAAGCGAGCAGAGAGTGCGAATTTCCCAACACAGTCATTCATGGCGAGTCCCCCCGAATCGGATGAGGCTCCCCCGATTCTGCCCGCTGGAGAGGGCCAGGGACAGCCCCTGAGGGGTAGGTAGTGTGAGAGCCGGGCGGGCCGCCGCCCGGCAGATCTGGTAGGGGCGACCCTGGCGGTCGCCCTAGCTCGGTCTCTCCAAAAACCTCTCCTTGAAAGGCGACCCTGGCCCGGTCGCTCCCTGTCTCCTTGTCGCCCTGGCCCAACACCTCTCCAAAAACCTCTCCTTGAAAGGCGACCCTGGCCCGGTCGCTCGGACGCCCTGGGTCGCCCTGGTCCGCCGACCGCCTCGGTCGCGGCTTGGTCGTGAAAAATCAGCATGCCGTATTCGCCGTGGCGCAGCGCCTGCACGGTACGCGCCATCTCGATTGCAGCCTCGGCACATTCGCGGCCCCGGTGCGCGCTATAGCCGGCGGCGTGCTGTCCGCCAGGATACCAGGCCAATCATAATCATGCCAATGCTGGCCGCCAGCGCCACAAGATCAAACCAGAAACTCGCCCCAGGCAGGAAGAACCGTGACAGCACCGCCAGTCCTACCAGCACTGTCGAGATCCCCGCCAGCAAAACAATAGATATCGCTGACAATCGCCGCGCCGGCTCTCTCTTCTGTGAAGCCGGGTCCGCTGATGGCATCATAGCGGAAACTTCATCTATCCTGGGTTCTCTTATCTCCTCTCTTCTAGCGGGGAAACCCGCCCGGTCTTTGTGATCGACCGTCACCCCCATTCTGCTCTTCCTGCCTATCATCCTCGTATGTTTTTATATACTCACTTAAGAATTCCTCTATGCGAGGCACATAGCTGAGCAAGGAATTATCTGAGAAGTGCGGCTCTGCATATGACAAATACAGGTAGGCTCGTATCGCTGCCAGAATTGTTAACCGCCGTGTATCGAGAGAGAGCTGGCTGTTTTCCGCAGCAACTTTTTTATCTTCACGCGCTTTTTTGCGAGCAGAAAGGTGCAATTTCCTGGTTGCTTCGTTGGGGATTCTCCCGTCCCCCGTCTCCCGCCCAAGCCACTCGCTGTAGCTTTCGACAAATATTTTAGCGAATGTATCGCGCAGTTCGGTTGCCTGGGTAGTATTGGCAAAGGCAGCAGGATTGTTTTTACGAAGGTAGTCAAGTCCTAATCTCTGTCCTTCTCTATGCAGTTCCAGATCCGTAGGAAATTCTTCGAGTTTCCGATTGTTAAACTGATCAACAACTTCTTGTGCCTTTGATACTCCTTCAATTCGGGCGCTTAGCTCAAGAGGGTCATGTATCCCGCCCGGCTCTGACAGAGCATTGGTATTGCTTGCTACTGGAAGGGATGTGACTTCAGCGATAGCTTTTGCATCCTGCTCATGTTCGTTAGGGTTGGCAGTCACAATGATGATCCTTTCTACTTTCAGGACGGGCAACTGCACGTAGATGATAGCAACAGGCTCCACAGGGGCAGGCCGCGCATCGTTCCGACGGGATCGAGGGGCAGTACGTTCTCGCCATCGACGCCAGGCGCCGGGGCCATGACGACCATACCTGTGTGTCATGACACGCCATCATGCTTCTAGAAAATAGAGAACATGCTACGAGGGATTAGTATGTGTAATTCTAGTATAGAAGATTTATAAAAAAAGTCAATAGAACATGAGTTTAATCTGACAAAGGGATTGAACTGGGGGAAATGTGAAGAATGTGGGGGCGGATCAGCAAGTATGTTATACAGTACCTTCAACTGCTGTGCCGGCAAGGAAGCTGCTGTTATCGGGGGTCGAGCGCCTTCTCCGGTATAAGAACGCATCCGCTCTGGTATGAGAATATGTGCGCGCCGTTCCGGGGTGTGGTACTGGTACTCCAGGTGGATTCCATCTTATCAAGCTGCTCTGGCAGACGTTATAATGATAGGTGCGATTCCCTGTTCGCAGCGAGCAATTACCTGGCGGAGAGGATGTATTATGCTGGATCTTACAGTGATTAAGTCATTTCTTGGAAATCCGTTCTATGAAGCTGAAGGCGTATTACTGTATAACATGGATTGCCTGGAAGCGATGCGGCGTCTTGAGGGAGATTTTGTGAGTTTAACCGTGACCAGTCCTCCATATAATATTGGAAAAGAATACGAGCGTCTGAGACCTTTAGAAGATTATCTTGACTGGTGCGAAGCGTGGATGCTCGAAATACATAAAATAACCATAAATAATGGAGCATTCTGGTTGAATCTTGGCTATTTAGAAATACCTGGTAGAGCGAATGCTGTCCCTCTTCCTTATCTCCTCTGGGATCGCTCGCCGTTTTATCTCGTACAGGAAGTTGTCTGGAATTATGGAGCAGGAGTACATACAAAGCGCATGTTCTCACCACGTAATGAAAAGTTTCTCTGGTATGTGAAATCGGCTCAAAACTATACCTTTCATCTCGATGAGGTACGGGATAAAGATGTCAAATATCCGAATCAGAAAAAGAATGGCAAACTTAAGTGTAACCCTCTGGGGAAAAATCCATCTGATGTCTGGCAAATTCCAAAGGTCACTTCGGGTACGAATAGAAGCTCTAAGGAGCGAACTGCTCACCCCGCCCAGTTCCCATTAGCAGTAATTGATCGAATCGTCAAAGCTTGTAGTAACGTTCACGAAATCGTCATGGACCCCTTTATGGGTTCAGGCACAACGGCGCTAGCTGCTCTCCAGAACGAGAGGCGAGTCCTGGGTTTTGAAATTTCTGAATACTACTGTGCTCTGGCTCGACAGCGTATCGAGCAGTGGCTGGCCGGGAGGCGGCATGCTGCTCTACAGCCGGCCCTTTTTTAAGGGAAGAGGGAATTTGTATAGTAAGCGGAAACATTTTTGGGATAAAGCTCTATAAGCTTTGATTCTTCGGCCTGAGGAAGTATGCTTGCTTGCTGGCCGGTAGCGGCTGACTGAGCTTTCCAATCGGTATGGTCAAGCCATCCGAACCGGATTTTGAGCACTTCTGGCCTCTGAACGTCGCTAGCAGATGGATTTGCCACCCTTGTAGCAAACGGCTGAAAATTAATAGCAAGGTAATAACCACTTTTTCCTTTTTTTTATTCTATCTTGTTTTTTTTGAAGTGGTTGAGCATAACTCCTGTTACCATAGACGTGTCTGGGGTCAGAAGATGTTTTTATCTCAATTGAGAACTCAGGATCGGGTATATAGACCAGATCTTTATCGCTTGCTTCTATATCGCCACGCCACTTACCAGGATGAAGATTCATTAACTTGAGAGTGATTAGCTCCTGTAGAAAAAAGCCCATAATTTGTGGCTTAGGGAAAATGTTCTTTCCAATGTGAAAACCGCCTATAGATGAAATAAAAATGTCTTTCCAGGCATCCAGAGTGACTCTTACCAGTTCATCTGAAGTGAGAGGGTGCTTTGTAATCAATTCCTCTGTTTTTGCTCTCCAATTGTCCACGCCAAGCCCTTCATAGGGAGAAAAACTACTCATGCAGCGATTTCTCAAACTTTCTCACAAAATCTTCCAGCGATATACCTACCGCCCGGCAAATCTGGCGAAGTTCCAGAAGATCCAGACGGCGTTCTCCTTGCTCGTACTTGCTGACAAAAGGCTGAGTTAGTCCAAGCAGTTGAGCCAGTTCCACCTGGCTTAATCCCGCATCAAGCCTGATCTGGCGAAGTAGAGCCTGCGATTTCTCTTGCTCTGGCGTGAAGATACTCTTGCGCATGAGGACAATATAGAAAGGTACAGGTAATATTCCAAATTAGAATAAGTTTATGAATCTATTGTGTTGACAGAAGGGATGGCACTCAGAGCACTTACTGTGCGAAGCATACCCCCGCCGGGGAGCCTCTGTCCGCCCTCAGACAGCCCCCGGCAGGGTGAGGCGCGCCATCTCGATTGCAGCCTCAGCGCATTCGCGGCCCCGCACAATGCGCGCCTCGGCCTGTTGCCGATTTTCGGCAGAGATGACGCCAAAGATGACAGGGATGCCGCTATCGAGCGCCACGCGCTGAATGCCCTGTGCTGCCGCATCCCCTACCAGCACATCGTGGCGCGTCTCCCCCTTCATCACGCAGCCGAAGCAGATCAGCGCGTGATAGCTCTTCCGACTCAGCAGCGCCTGTGCTGCCGTCGCCAGCTCGAAGGAGCCGGGCGTATAGACCGTGTCAATGGCCGATTCGGCTACACCATGCTCGTGCAGCGTCGCCTTTGCCAGCGCCAGCATGGCACCTGTCACATGCCAGTTGTAGCGCGCGACGACAATGCCGATGGTGAGCTGCCTGCCGTCCAGGTCGGGCTGTGGCATATCGGGCAGCGGATAGCTCATGATGCGATAAACTCCTCCGGGTCGAACTCACGGTATTTGACTTGCAAATAGCGCTCGTTCTCTGCTGTAGGGAGTATTTCGAGCGGCACCCGTTCGACGCTGAGGCCGCCGTTGCGCAGCGCCTGGAGCTTGCGGGCATTGTTGGTCAGCAGGCGCGCGGAACAGATGCCGAGATCGCGCAGAATCTCGACGGCGCGCTCATAGGAACGGGCATCAGCCGGGTAGCCCAGGCGCTCGTTCGCTTCGAGCGTATCATAGCCCTGCTCCTGCAAGACGTACGCCTGGAGCTTGCCGGCCAGCCCGATGCCGCGTCCTTCCTGTGGCAGGTAGAGCAGGACGCCGCGTCCCTCGGCCACAATAGCCTGGAGAGCCTGCTGCATCTGTGCCTGGCAGTCGCAGCGCCGCGAGCCGAAGATATCGCCCGTCGTGCAGGCCGAGTGCAGGCGTACAAGCGATGCGATATCGTGCGGCTGCTGGAGATCACCGAGAACCAGCGCCAGGTAGTCGTGGGCCGTCAGCGTATCGCGGTAAAGTCGCAGGCGAAAGGGCGCGCCAGTCGTCGGGAGTCGCGTCTCCGTCACGAAGCAGACGCCATGCTCGCGGCGAAAGCGCGCGATAGCCTCGACCGTCACGATGCCCATACCCCACTTGCGAGCCAGCTCAACCAGCGTTTGACCGCGCGCCGCTTCACCGTGTTCGTCCAGCGCCTCGCAGACCACCGCGCCCGGCTCCAGTCCCGCCAGGCGCATCAGATCGACCGCAGCCTCGGTATGCCCGCGCCGTGCGAGCGTGCCGCGTGGGTGGGCGCGCAAGGGAAACACATGACCGGGGCGCGCGAAATCGTCGCTGCTGGCCGTCGGATCAACGAGTCGGCGGATCGTCGCCGCGCGGTCACTGGCCGAGATGCCGGTTGTCGTTCCCTGGCGGGCATCGACGGATGCAGTAAAGGGTGTCCCCTGCAAAGGATAGTTTGCCTGCTCGGCCAGGGGAATATCGAGCGCGTCGAGCCGCTCGGCAGCCAGGGGAACGCAGATCAGCCCGCAGACCTCGTGCAGCAAGAAATTGATATGCGCGGGCGTCGTGAACTGCGCCGCCAGGCAGACATCCGCCTCGTTTTCGCGCTCCTCATCATCGCAAATCAAGATCATATCGCCGGCCTGCACTGCTCGTATTGCCTGTGGGACGGTGAGCACGTGTCCGGCCAGGTGTGTCTGTTTATTCAACATGTTTTTTGCTCCTTCATCATATATTTGCATCATTCTCTTCCTCATACATCACATCGCCTTCTATCAGAAGATCATCGCCGAGGCTACTGACACGGCGGCGGTGCAGACGACAGGCGCAGGTCATCAGTTCGCGTCCATTGCCGCCGAGTGGCGAAGGCGCATCGCTGCCGCCGATCAGCTTAGGCGCGATGAAGACCGCGACAGAGTCGATGCAGCGCCGGTCAAAGGCGCTGCCGAGCAGAGCCGCACCGCCCTCCAGCAGCACATGCATCATCCCATGCTCCGCCAGCAGCCGCAGCGTCTCATCTATGCTCACGCGCCCCTGCTCATCGAGCGGCGCGCTCAGCACGACAGCTCCGTATGCCTGTAGACGTTGCCGCTGCTTCTCTGGACATGTTTCGCCGGTCACGATCCAGGTTTGCGCCTCGTTTGTCGTGTGCAGCAGCGCCAGTGTATCCGGCAGGGCTCCATGCGTGGCGAGCACCACGCGGCGCGGCGGCTGAAGGCGCGCTGTTCGCTCGAAAGCGTGTTGTCCCGGCTCCAGGCGCACAGTCAGGCGGGGATTGTCCAGCCGCGCCGTACCGGCTCCTACGAGAATGGCATCCACGCGGTCGCGCAGATCGTGAACCCACTGCCGCGACTCCGCGCCGCTGACCCAGGCGGACGAGCCTGTGCGTGTCGCCAGCTTGCCATCCAGCGTCATCGCCCACTTGGCCGTCACATGAGCGCGACCGCGTGTGATGAACGTCGCAAAGGGTCGTATCAGTTCCGTGCATTCCTCGTCGTGCAGCACAATCACCTCAAGACCGGCCTGCCGTAGCTGCTGTACGCCGGATGTATGGACTGCCGGGTTGGGATCGAGCGTCCCGACGATCACGCGCCGTACGCCGGCGGCTAGAATCGCGTCAGTGCAGGGGGGAGTATGGATGGCGATACAGCAGGGTTCCAGCGTCACATAGAGATCGGCCCCGCGCGCTGCCGGGCCTGCTTCAGCCAGTGCCAGCGCCTCGGCATGCGGACCGAAAGGCGGTGCAGTCGCTCCCCGGCCCACGATTCTGCCCGCCTGGACTACCACCGCACCGACGGGCGGGCGCGGGCTGGTTCGTCCCTCAACCGAACGCGCCGCCAGAATCGCAGCGTGCAGCGCCGCCTGCTCATAGCTCGTCTTATCCAGCTCTGACAACATGCCGCTGCGTCCTCTCATTCTCATGACAATCTGCTACGTCGCTCTTCTGATCAGTGGATTGTACGGCGCTATGAGTGTGCAGCGAATCCAGCAGTGTCTGGATGTCGCCCTGCTGCGCGGCTGCCAGAAAACCATCCAGCAGTTGCCGGCGCTCCTGCGGCGAAGCAGCGAAGCGGGGACGGCGCTCGGCCAGTCGCAGCCTGGCGCGGTGGAGAAGCTGGCGGCAGGCGGCCTGATTTTTGCCGACGAGCGCTGCAATCTCGTCATACGAGTAGGCGAATATCTCGCGCAGGAGAAAAATGGTGCGTTCCTCTGCTGTGAGGCATTGCAGCAGAACCGTAATGGCGCTTGCGAGGGCCTCGTGCTGCTCGATATGCGAGAAGAGCGATTCTTCAGTATCGGCAACCGGCGCGGCTGGCAGGAGTGAGAGACCGAGCGGCTGCTCGTACTGCGCGCGCGCCGACTTGCGGTAATCGAGACAGAGGCGCGTCAGAATGGTGGTGAGAAAGGCTTTCAGTGAGCGGATTTCGTAATCGGCTGCTGTTGCTGATGCATAGCGGATATAACTTTCCTGCACGAAATCTTCGACGTCATTGGTCCTGTCCAGCATACGGCGCGCAATTGCTGTGAGGAGAGGATAATAACGCTCAAAATTTTCCATATCTTCCCTCATGTGTGATAAACCACTTCGGGAGATGGAGAAAATTACAGGAGAGTAACGAGCGTGGTTGTGACGCCGGCGTCAGACGCTCTGTGCGGCAAAAAGCAGAAAGTGCCGCCGGAGCCGTGTCCGGCAGTGATGGGCCGCGATGGGCAGTGATGACTGCAATGATGCCGCGACTAAATGCGCTGTTCACCGGCGTGTCTTGCGCTGGTGCAGCTCATATTCCTGTCTTCTCCTATCGGACTATACCGTCGGCCCTGGAACTTCCCCAGGTCTTGCTGTTGCTAGCAGCGTACGGGCTATAACCGCCGATCAGGAATCGGGAAGCCGGATGGTTTCCCTCACCTTGCCCCGAAGACATGGTGCAAAATTCTTGCTGTAATAGTAGACGAACGGAGTGGTGATATTGTGACGATTCTGTGATGGATTGTTGGGGAACAAGAAGTGAATCGTTGTGAGCTACTGACATAATGGTGTCACTGTGCTTTTGCTATACTCCTCGCGTAGCTTTCGAGACGATGGTTTCGAGAGGATAACAGGGAGCAAGATAGCTCTCTCATCGACCGGACGAAAGCGATAGCTTTACATCGTTTGTGATTCTGTGAATCACAGAGTTCCAGAGAGGAGTAACGTTGATGGCAAACCAGCCAGTTATGCACCTGGAGATTCCTACGACGAACCCTGATGAGACAAGCAAGTTTTACGAAGAGATTTTTGGCTGGAAGATAGAGACAAATCCAGCACATAACTATGTCACATTTCAGTCTGAAAGCGGCCTGCGAGGGGGCTTTACGAGGCCGGGAGCGCCTACCTATAAGCCTGACAGGCTGCTGTTCTACCTGCCGACCGACGACATCGACGCCGCGCTGGCTATGATAGAGGCGCACGGCGGGAAAACGGTGATTCCCAAAACGGAGATCCCGCATTTGCTCTGGTGGGCTGTTTTTATCGATCCTGCCGGCAACCACCTCGGCCTGTTTACGCGGGCGTAGCATACTTTGCCGCAGGCTATTATACAACAGCCTGCGGCAAAGCGTTTGCCTAAAGCTCTCCGCTTGAAGACCCAGACGCTCTTGAGGAAGGGCGCGGCGCATCCCCCCTGGCCTTCAGTTAATGCGAATGAGAGCGCATCTTGCAATTGTCCAGATGAGCTTCCGCTTTAGCGGTATCGACCACCTCTAGCAGGATGTCCTGGACGCTCCTGCGTGGCGTCAATGGTGCTTCAGGTCCATAGCCAATGCGGAAAATCATCTGAGGATAGCCAGTATCGGGGAGCAATGAATGAAGCCAGTAACGCAGGGAAGAAACTTCAATGGGCTGGTTGACAATGCTGGTCTGCAAGCCTGCCGCGCAGATGCGCAGCAGCACCATCTCCGCTGCCCGGCCTGCGGCAAACCAGTCGGCAGGTTTATCTGTAGCGGTGTGCAGCACAGCAAGGACAGGAGATGCCGAGGCGAGCTGCCGATCCCTGGCTGCTTCTTCTCGCCACAGGTCGAAGGTGCGTACCACGTAAGGATTCGCCATGCCCGCGAAACTCCCCTTCGCGCCGGCATATCCTGGCAACCCATCCTGGACGGCTTTCTCGCCCTGTGTGATCCAGGACGCCAGCTCCTGCCGGAAAAACCTGTTCGCCCACTGCATACGATCCCCTGCAACGATCAGCCTGGTCAGTGATTCGCGTGTCTGCTCATCTCGAATCAGCCGCAACTGCGCTCCCTGTTGATCAGCCAGTCGCTGAAGATCCGCCAGCAGATCCTGCGGCACCTGCCTGTTTTCAAATACATGACGGTTCATCCGCCGCTGTTTAATGGCTGTAAATAGCATCTGATCTTCGGCAGACGCCGGCACCTTTTCGCCCATCGAGGCACGCAATAACAGATTGCCTTTCGCGGGATCGTAGAGAAACTCGTCGATCTCACGATAACCGAAATAATGCAGTGCCAGGCACAGGTTCTGGTAAGCGGTCCCGCAACTGGCGAGTAGTTCGCGGCCCTCCGGGTCAACGACTGCCAATTTCCTGGACTGATCGACAAAAAATTCCACGCAATCATCGCACACGCGAAAGAGCCAGGGCTGCGTATTGTACTCAGAAGGAGCCAGCAACGCATAGTTTAGCAGGAAACACCATTGCTGCGCCTTCGTACCCGTCGCCGGGAAATCCTTTTCCGACACTGTGCGCGGATCTGCGGCGAGTGGAAGCAACGCGCTCTCCTTTCTATTCCGTAACGCTGCCAGGATGCCGGCACCTCAGGGGGCAGCGCAGTTTCGCGCCGGCGTTTTTTCCGCTTTTTGTAATACCGGTCCGTCGAATTGATCTGCTGTATGCGTGCGTTGTACAGCGTCGATGCTACAATGATATCACAGATCAGCCGGGGGTTAATCATAAAGATATCACAAATTTCTCGCCGTTGCCTGCTATTCCCTACTCATCCGAGCGCCGGGGTGGTTCTGTATCCCTTTCCTCCAAAGGAGAACAAGCGAAAAAAACCTGAAAGGAATTAGCCGACGGTGATGGTGCCGTCCGCGTTAACATGGATGGGTACCTGTTTGAGCGGGCCATTGGAAGGGCCGCGAATGACGGCGCCGTTGTTCGCCGGGTCGAAGAGCGCGCCATGCGCCGGGCAATAGAGCTGATGCGTGCTGGTATTGTAGAAAACCGTTTCTCCTTCGTGGGTGCAGGCTTTGTCATAGGCGACAAACCGCCCGTCGGGCAGGTGGATCAAGACGCTGTTTCTGCCGTTAAGCGGATTGGCGAAGGCTTCGCCTGTGTTTATGGGCTGGCTGGTCGAGCCAATGACTGTGCCGGTATGACCGGGAGTCGGTGAAGGAGAAGGAGTCGCTGTTGGTGCCTGGGTGGCCTCTGGCGTCGGTGTAGGGGTATTATGCGCTGAGGTTTGCAGGCCCGTTCCTGGCGCTGCCGTCGCTGTGGGCGGCGCTACAATGCTTTCCTGTCTTCTCTTCTGGAGCAGGTACATTGCCCCGGCTCCGCCGATACCGGCAAGGCCCAACGTCACCACACCGCCGGCCACCAGCAGCGCCGTCACCTGCCTGCGCTCCCTGGCGCGCTTCGCCTGCGCGGCAGCACTATTCTTTTTTGTTTTGCCGGGATAGCGCGTTCTAACCGCCGAGCTTGCCCACCAGGCAAAAGGGTCGATCCCTGGCACGTGGCTGTTATCGCCGGCAGAACCGGCTTGCGCCGGGGGAGGTGGAGGTACGGGCTGTCTCATCTTCCCGGCGGCGTCTTGCTCTTCCTTCAACCAGTCTCTGCTAAGAGGTGATATGTCCTGCGGATCTCTCATAGGACAATCTTTTCCTCAGCGAGAGACTGGGGCCGTCGCTCCCGCCGAGGGGGAAGGGTGTTCCCTTCACTCCTTTCCTACAATTATTTTATTAGATCATTTAATCTATTTTTAATGAAAAAAGAATACTAGCTTTTATTGATCATAAGTGTACAGGATCTCTCGTCACCCGTCAATTTCTCTGGCGCAAAGTAGGATTTGTGGCTATTCTGAATTCCCATTGTTCAAGAAAAACCAGCCTGTTATAGTCAGGACAAAAGTCTTACTTTAATGCACTTCTCATCTAAAATAGGTAGAGTATAAGTAATAATTAAAGAGTGAGAAAACACTGGTAGAAGAAGACTTTGTGGACAGGCAATTATCTTACCTTATCGTAGGCAATGGAATCGCCGGCATAACTGCGGCTGAAGTGCTCCGCTCACACAATCCGACGTGTGCTATTACTCTTATCGCCAATGAACTCTACCCTGCGTACTATCGGCCTGCTCTAAAAGATTACCTGGCGGGCCGCATCAGCGAAGAGAAACTCTGGGCGCGTCCTTCTACATTTTACCGTGAGCAGCGCATCCATTTTGTACCGGGGCATGTTGTGGGCATTCATGCCGCGCAGCAGCTCGTCCAGTTGCATAATGGACAGTTGCTGCGCTACGACGAACTGCTGCTCGCGCATGGTGCACGCCCTCGCCAGTTGAGCTGTCCTGGCCTGGATCTGGCTGGCGTCACGACGTTGCGTACCGTCAACGATTACCAGCAAATGCTTCACCGCCTGGCGCATGTACAGCGCATAGTAGTCTGTGGCAGCGGAACGCTGGCCCTGGAGACCGCCGAGACACTGAGCCAGCAGGGCTACCAGGTCACACATCTGCTGCGTCGCCAGATACTCTGGTCGGAGATCCTGGACGCCACCGCCTCTGACCTGGTTTTACAGGAAGAGCGCCACCTCGGCATTGACGTGCGTACAGAAGAAGAGATTACAGAAATTGTGGGCAAGCAGCGCCAGGTGGCCGGTGTACGCACGACAAAGGGCGCGTTCATCCCCTGCGAAATGGTAGTGATCGCCATTGGCATTGAGCCGTTGATTGACTTTGTGCAGGCCAGTGGTATTGCCTGCCAGCGTGGTATCCTGGTCGATAGCCAGATGCGCACGAATCTGCCGCATATCTACGCGGCGGGCGATGTCGTCGAAACGACCGATCCGCTGACCGGGCGCGCGCGCGTCATCGGCCAGTGGTATCCTGCCATCCAGCAGGCGCAGCTTGCCGCCTACAGCATGCTTGGCTACCCACCGCAGCCTGTGCAGGTTAACAACTTCTACAACGCAACGTTGCTCTGTGGCCTGGAATTTGCATCCATTGGTGTAACTATCCTTCCTCCTTCTGCCGGCTGCCAGGAAATCGTCGCCGAGCCTCAACCCCGCACCTATCGCAAGGTGCTCCTCTACCAGGGTATCCCCATCGGCGCGCTCTTTCTCGGCGCACGCGGGCAGGCTCCGGCCTTCAAGCGTGCCATCGACCATCGCATCAACCTGCAACCGGTCGTAGCGCGACTATTCTCTGAGGACTTCGACCTCGACGCCTGGCTCGACAGCCAGGGAGTGCCACCGCTGGCTGGTTCCGTTGTGGCGCCAGATCTCAGCAGCAGGCGACGTGCGCGCCCGGTTACGGCAGGCCGCGCCAGTAGAGCGTCACTGGTGTTGATCCCGCACCCACAGGTCGCAGTCTCGCTCAGAGAGATCCCCCTGCATCTGGCCCAGGGTCAGGTGCTCCAACTTGGACGCCAGCAGGGGACTGGCGTTTTCATCGACCACCAGTCCATCTCACGCCGGCATGCCGCGCTCAGATTCATGGACGGACAGTACCAGATCTGCGACATTGGCAGCGCCAATGGCACCTATATCAATAATGCCAGACTGCCCACCGGGCAGGTCGCAGTCCTGCAACCGGATGATACCATCCGCTTCGGCGATGTGCGCTTTCGCTTTGAGATAAGCGGCACGCAGCAGGTTGAGGGCAGCGCGCACCGCGAAGACGTGCGCACACTGCCAGGGGAGCGTGTGCAATTCGAGATCGACATGTGCATCGGCTGTGACCGCTGCATGGATGCCTGCCCGCTCCCACTCTCCTCAAAGGTGACGATAGCCGAACTCAACCATGCAACGCTCGCTGCTGAAATCGCACCACATGTCGCGCGCTTTGCACAGGAATGCATCCTTTGCGGCTCCTGTGTTCCCGTCTGTCCTGTCGATAACCACCGCGATCTGCTGATGATCTCACTCAAGCAGCGCCTGGGTGCTTCCTGGGAGGGTGCGCTTAACGAACTGCACCTGGCCTATATGTTGCCGGCTGGCTGGAATCTCCCCACGCTCATCGGTCATCTACGTATGCAGCACGTGTTCAGCGATCCCGGTCTTGTTCCCGACAATTACCTGTTGCACCTTGTCGCGGCCTCGCAATTCCTCTCGCTTCCCCCCGGCGAAGTAGTGATACGAGAAGGCGAATATGGCAGAGATCTCTATCTGATTTTGAACGGCACACTCGCTCTCTCAGCAACCGGCGCCGATAACCGCGAGTTTCAGGTTGCACTGCTCCAACCCGGTGAGTTCACCGGCGAGCACGGCATGCTTAGCGGACAGCCTTATCCCATGACGGCGCGCGCTCAGACGGCTGCGCTCCTGCTGCGTGTGCCGGAGCAGGCAATGTTGCGCCTGGTGGAACTGGTGCCGCAGGTACGCACGTTTTTTGAGCAGGCGAACGCCACCCATTCCCTCAAATCCATCCTGAAGCGCCTGGCGCTCTTCCAGGGCGTGCCTGACGAACCTTTACAATACATTATCGGACAAACGCGGGTGCGCCAGTATGACCGCGACGAGCAACTCTTCGCAGAAGAAGGCAGCAGCCAGCCGGCTCGCGAGACCCTGCATATCCTGCTGGAAGGCTTTGTGAAGGTCGCGCGTCATAAGCTGGTGGACGGCCAGCTTAGCGAGCGCATCATCGCCTACCGGCAGGCCGGCGATTACTTTGCCGGCGGGCTGGACCTGCTCGGCGACAGCCGCGCCGTCACTGTCACGTCTATCAACCGTACCCGCGTGGCAGAAGTGCCGCAGAGTGCAGTGCAGATGCTTTTCCGGCACTTCCCGGAGGTAGAGCAGCGTTTCACAGCGCGCTTGCAGCAATATATTGCCAGCAGCGTCTCCACTCAGACCAGCATCCTGCCAGCGGTAGCATCATCAGTCAATGTTTCGCCGGCTGATGCCGCGCACAAAGCTGGCCTGCACGCGCTGGTAAGCGATGGCGTGGTCGAGGGTACCGACGTGCTGGTGATCGACCTGGATCGCTGCATCCACTGCGCTGAGTGCGAAGCCGCCTGCGCGCGCCGGCACGGGCATTCACGCATGAACCGTAAAGGCATGGTCATCGGCAATATCAGCATCACCACCACCTGCCGCCACTGCCAGGACCCGGTGTGTATGCTGTGCAGTCGCGCCGGCATTGCCCGCTTGCCGGACGGCGAAGTGTATATTACCGAGAGCTGCATCGGCTGCGGCATCTGTGCCGAACGCTGTCCCTATGGCGCGATCTCGATTGTGGACGCTGTGGACGCCGGAGAAGACAGCGAAGAAGAACCGGCGGCATGGCAGCGCTTCACCGCTATTTTCACAAAAGGACTGGTGCGGGAGCGGAAACGCCCCGCTCTGCCGGTCTTCAATGGACGCCTGGCGCCGCCGCAGGGACAGCATGTCGCCCCCGGTCCTCTCGACGCCACACGCCCCCGTGATGCCTACGGTGAACTGCGCAAGAAGCTGGCGATCAAATGCGATCTGTGTGCGGGCTACCATGACCAGGCTTGCGTACAGGCGTGTCCGACTGGCGCTGCCTTCCGCGTCAAGCCAACCGCTTTCTTTGGTTCAACCGAAGAGATTCTACAGCGATAGGAGACAGACAGACATGGCTCTGGCGAGCAAAACGCATGCTCAATCTCATGCCCAACCCGCACCTGGACGGCGCCGGATCTGGAAAGCGCCACGCTCGCGCGCAAAGTGGCTCTTCCTGGTAATCTCGCTCCTGTTCTATGGCGGGATTTACGCCTGGTACAGCTATGCACTTAAAACGCAGGATTTCGTCGGACCATCGAGCGACCCGCTGCGCCTTTTTGGCATCGCCGCTTTCGGCCTGGTCCTGCTCGTTGCGGCTTACTCATTGCGCCGGCGTTTTGTGCGCGTCCTGCCCGGTCCGGTACAGGACTGGCTCTGGTTGCATACCTGGCTCGGTATAGCAGCCATCCTGATCGCTTTTCTCCACGAGAATTACCAGGGCATTCTGCACGACTTCGCCTTTAATCCGGGACGCTTCATCGAAGCGGGCTTTGGCATGTCGGCGCTTTATGCCCTGCTTGCGCTGGTTATCAGCGGTATCGTGGGACGGCTGCTGGACTGGCGCGAGGCGCGTGTGATTGCAGTCGAAGCCAGCAGGAATGGGGCCGGCATTGCCCAGGCCGTCGAAGATCGGCTGCACGAGCAGCAATTAATGCTTGAGCGTCTCGCCGCCGGCAAATCTCTCGCCTTCAAAACGTACTGTACCGCTGCTCTAGGGGGCAAGAATCCACCTGTACCCGCTATCGCGCCACACGAACAGGCAGATCTGCAACGCGCTCAAGAGGTGCTGGCATCCCACGCCAGTCTGCTTCGTTCGCTGCGCCGCCAGCAACGTGCACAGTGCATCATCCGCCTCTGGCGCTACATCCACATTCCCCTCTCCTGCCTGGCCCTGGCTGTCATCGGTCTCCATAGCCTGATCGAGCTAGCGAAGATGGCGCTGCAACTTGCTGGTATCGGACAGTGACGACTCCCCATGCCTAAAGGCAGGGGCTTCTCGTAAAGTCGCACGGAACGTCCCCGCGAGCGACAGTTGAACGTCGGCTCCGTCCGAGCCTGCTGAGAATATATCAGGCATTGGAACGTTTGTCAAGCGGAGAGGCGCCCCACCCTCTCCGCCTCAAGAGGACTCGCTGGTATCCCCAGCCATACATGGCGGGGTCTTACGCTCGATAGGATAAAGTGTTGTGGTACAATACCTGTATGGTGAGTTTGCAGAATCAATCGCCCGACACCGCGAAAAGCGCTGGCGTTCTCCTTGTGGACGATGATCCGGCTCTGCTGCAAGCGCTCTCGAATATGCTCGCGCTGCGCATGCGTGGGCTAGAGGTTACTACTGCCAGTTCGGCGCCAGAAGCACTCGCCCACATCCAGACCAGCGAATTCGACGCGATTATTTGTGATATCAAGATGCCAGGTATGGATGGGCTGGACCTGCTCGCGCATGTGAAAAGATTGCAGCAGGAGACGCCGGTGCTCCTGATCACCGGACACGGCGAACATGACCTGGCGATCCGCGCGCTCAGAGGCGGAGCCTACGACTACCTGCTCAAGCCTATTGAGCGTGATGCTTTTGTCGCCGCATTGCGCCGCGCTCTCCAGACACGTAAATTGCGCCGCGAAGTCGAGGAACAGCAGCATGCGCTGGAGCAATACGCAACTTCGTTGGAGTCGATGGTAGAACAGAGAACCGCCGAGCTTGCCGCCGCCAATGCTGAGCTACGAACTGCCAGCGAGGCAAAGGATACGATGCTTAGAATGGTGACTCATGAACTGGCAGGACCGCTGACTAGCCTGAAAGGTATGGTCCAGCTCCTCGGTTTACAACTCAAACGCCTCTCCCTCTCCCCCCAGATGCAGCAGTCATTAAATAATATCGAACGCTCGCTCAATCGCCTGGAAATGCTGATCCATGATCTCCAGGACACTTCACTGATCCAGACCGGG
>JADBKA010000073.1 GCA_014896635.1 Ktedonobacteraceae bacterium | reverse complement strand
GCCCCCCGAAAATCTCTTTTTTCCCCTTTTTCTCCTCCAGAGGAGAGATCCTCTCAAGTTCACGCGCATGGGGGATACCTCAGGGGATCATGCCAGGGAAGACATAGGCCTGGAGCATGACGAGGATGCCGACAAGCGCGGCCAGGGCAATGCTGTGGAAGAACACGTAGCGCAAAATCTGCCCTTCTCCTCCTCGCTGGCCAGTTGCCACGCCAGCCACAACGATGCTCTGGGCGTCGATCATTTTTCCCATCACGCCGCCGGAACTATTAGAGGCAGCGGACAGAATAGGAGAAAGGCCAAGTTTGCTGGCGGTTATCTTTTGCAGGCTGCCGAACAGGACGTTCGATGAGGTATCACTGCCGGTCAATGCCACACCAAGCCAGCCCAGCAGTGCGGAGAAGAAGGGGAAAAGCACGCCGGTGCTGGCAAAAGCCAGGCCCATTGTGGCATCAAGGCCTGCATAGCGCGTGGTATAGCCGATAGCCAGCATAGCTGCGATAGTGAGCAAAGAGAAGCGCAATCGCAGCAATGTTCCCCAGAATATGCGTAGCAATCTCAGCGGACTCACTCCCAGCACCAGCCCTCCGATGATGCCCGTGATCAGCAGTCCCGTGCCGGTGGCCGAGAGCCAGTTAAACTGGAAAACGGCGGTTTCGGGCGTAGTTTTGGGCACCACAGGGGGCACGCGAATTACGGCTTTGTCAAGCAGGGGAACCGAAATATTAAGATTAGTAATGTAGAGGTTATTGAGGAAAGTCTTCACCGGCGGAAGACCCCAGATGAACAGGACCACCGCCAGGATAATCCAGGGCATCCAGGCGATCAATTTTTGCTGGGAGGTAGGATTGCCGGTCATTGCCGGTGAGATGCTTACCGCTCCGCCTCGCTGTACAGCGGCATCGACGTCACTTTCGTCGAACGAGACCAGCGCGGCGGCAGCTGGCGCCGGCTGTCCCCCACCACCTCGCGCTCCCGCTGCTGTCGTGCTCTGTTCGCTGTCGCTAGCGACTGCAGCGGTTTCGCGCTCCTCAGGGAAAAGCCAGGTTGTCTTCGGCTGCCAGATGCGTAGGAAGAGCACCAGGCACACGATAGAAACGACTGAGCCGGCGATATCTACCAGGGTCGGGCCGTACAAGTTGCTGACAAGGAACTGCGTGATGGCAAAGCTCGCTCCGGCAACCAGGCAGGCAGGCCAGACTTCACGCATGCCGCGCCAGCCTGCCATTGCCCACACCAGCCAGAATGGAACGATCAGCGAGAAGAATGGCAACTGGCGCCCGACCATCGCACTGAGTTTGTCTATCGGCAGGTTAGTAACCGAGGCCAGGGCAATAATGGGTGTGCCGAGGGCGCCGTAAGCAACCGGGGCGGTGTTGCCTATCAGGGCCAGCCCGGCGGCAGGCAACGGGCGGAATCCCAGTCCGATCAGCATAGCGGCTGAAACCGCGACAGGCGTGCCAAAGCCGGCAGCACCCTCAATGAATGCGCCAAAACTGAAGGCGATGAGCAACAATTGTAGACGGCGGTCGCTTGCCAGACCGGCGACGGTCTGTTTAATAATTTCAAATTTGCCCGTCTGGACGGTAATGTCATAGACAAAAATAGCGCCGAGGATAATCCAGCCAATGGGGAAGAGACCATAGGCCGCTCCATTGAGCAAGGCGGGAAAGGCAAGTGAGAAGGGCATGCCATAGACGAGCAGGGCGACGAGAAATGCGGTAGCCAGTCCGGCCAGCGCCGCCCAGTGTGCGCGCACACGGAAAATACCAAGCAGGCCAAGCAGAACCACTACAGGCAAGGCTGCTACTAGGGCCGAGAGGGCCAGGTTGCCCGCTACAGGCGTGTATGTTTGCATCCAAGTCATTCTATGACCTCCAGTACATCAAAAAAACATCACTATTTGTGAGCCGGTCAGATGCGTAAACTATTGTTCCTAAATGACGTCTATTCTTGATGTGGTCTGAACCTCCTTCCTGACGAAGATACTCTCTCCCCTCTCACCTTCGCTCCACTCTGTTGAATAATGCAATGGGGTAAAGGCTCTGAAGGAGTTATAAAAAAGTATACCATGCCTGTTTGCCAGATGGAAATGACTGTGCATGAAGATTCAGGTTCACCCTGACAGAACGAGATACAGAAAGGTTTTTGAGGCAGGAAGGGGATAACCTTTCTGTCCAGATCAAGGGATACTCCTCGATGTGTAAAATGGCCTTCTGCTACGATATGGCGGTGAAAGCCTGTGCTGCTGCCCGGTCTACACTTTCGTCTACTACAACACTGTCGGCACGCAAGTAGTGGAGAAACTGTGCGGCTGCCTTGCTCAAAGCCTCCAGCAGTTCGGCATCCGGTGTTACATCGGGTTCCCACCACCAGCGTGCAATCTTCCAGGTTCCCTGCTCCAGGCGCGAGTCGATGCGCGCGACAAGGCGGTCTGCATAGAAAACGGGTAACACATAGTAGCCCCAGCGGCGCTGCGCCGGCGGTTTGTAGACTTCCCAGGCATAGTCGAAGCCGAAGATCTGCTGTATCGCTTTGCGATCCCACAGGATGCTGTCGAGCGGTCCCAGAAAAATCAGGCGTGGCGATGGAGGAGCCGCATCAAGCAGTGGCAACGCGCTGGTGGGCATGTAAGCAAGCCACTGTTTTGCGCCGACGGCGACCGGGGTAAGTGTGCCTTCTGCGACCAGTTGTGCGAGAATACACCTGCGCGTTGTGGCATCGCCGCAGGCGCTCCAGATGGCAGCCTCGGCTGCCGGGCGTAGCAGTCCTATCGCCTGGCAGCGCCGCGCGATAATCCAACGGTAGTACGCATCCTTATCCAGCAGCGGTGGCGCCGCGTAGTGCCGCTGCGGGATAACGCGCTCAGGTAGATCATAATAGTGCCGCCCGTTTTTGCGGTGATGGGTGAGCAGCATACTACAGGCCCACAACGAGCGCAGCACCCGTTTGATCAGCGTCTGCCCATACCAGGAATGTTCTGTTCGACTGAAGGCATGGGAGGTATGCTCTGGCTGCTCGAACTCCAGCGAGGAGAGGGGTCCCTGCGTCTCGATGGCAGTCAGGATCATCTCGACGATATCCGGTACGGACTGCAAGATCTCGCGGTCGTGGTAGGTACGGTGATGCAGGCGTCCGTAGGCGCGCCTGGGCCAGTCACTGACAGGGACGAGACAGGCCTGTTTATCCCATGCGTCGTAGACGATGCGGTCGGTGTAAGCAGCTTCCTGCCAGTCATCGACGCGATAGCCCGGCACGCGCGCCTGAAAAACCAGATCAGGATTGCGCCCGACCGGGTTTAAAGGATCGTACTGCACCGTTCCCAGACGATCAAAGACACCTGGCAGATCAGTAGTAGTGAAATGGTAGGTAGCAAGGAAACGCCGTGCCTGCTCCTGTGAGATATGCAGGGGCTGCGTACTCATTACCGACTCTGTGATCATGCGTGCTGTTCCTGCTGCGCGAGCCAGTCGCGGATGATCTGGCTATGTTCTGCATAGTGTTCATAGGTATTGCCGGCAATGGTAGGCAGGATGGATGCATCGTTGCGCCATGCCAGTGGCCTGTGTAATGCTTCTTCGCTCAAGCTCTGCACCTCGTTCTCAATTTGCTGATATGTCGTGTCGAACTCGGCGAGTATGTCATCCAGGGAGCGAGCTTTGTTCTGCTGGTAAAAGTGCTCGTTGACCTCATCTTCTGTTTTGCCTGGGAGAGGGAAGCGTGGGGTTCCCTGGTTCATGGCCTGGATGCGATTCAGTGCGACGTGGTGCCAGGCACTGAGATGAGCGATATTGTCCTTGACCGACCATGTGTCATTCACGCCAGGCGTGGTCATCTGCTCTGGACTGAGCGAGGCTAAGAGCGCCTTGAACGCATTGTAGCTGCTCCGCATCTCCTGAAGTAGTTCGGCCTTTCCTTTGCGCTCCATTATGAAGTGCTCCTTTCTTTGAGGGAAAAATATCGGGAAACAAAAAAGCTGTAAACCATTTTGGGAGCCGGGCGATCCTCTGGCAGAAGGCTGCCCGGCTTCCAGATTGCCACTCTATCGAACGATCTGCTCAACTTGCCTTGAGTATAGCATATAAAGCGGTTATAATTGTTCCTGATTAACAGCTACCCTGTTGTTGAGAGGCGGCCATGTATTTTCCCACTACGCGCGTGCTGACCGTACTGGAACTGCTGCAATCGCATCAGAAGCTCAGTGGTCCCGAACTGGCGGCGCGCCTGGAAGTCGATACGCGCACTGTGCGGCGCTATATTACCATGCTGCAAGACCTGGGCATGCCTGTGGAAGCCGGGCGTGGGCGCTATGGGTACTACCGCTTGCGCCCCGGCTTCAAGCTGCCCCCTCTGATGTTCACCGACGATGAGGCGCTTGCGCTGACACTGGGGCTGCTGGCGGCGCGCAAAATGGGACTGATCGTCGCGGTCCCCGCTGTAGAGGGCGCGCTGGCGAAAGTCGAGCGGGTGCTACCGCAGAGCCTGCGCGAACAGGTGCGAGCGGTGCAGGACGCGCTGGTGCTCGACCTGTCATCATCCGGCTCTATCCCGCGCAATGAGATTGTCGTGACGCTCTGCGCTGCCGCTCAGCAGCAGCGGCGTGTACTGTTGAGTTATCGCGCTTTTAGTGGCGAGATTACCGAGCGGCGCGTCGATCCTTATGGTCTGGTCTATCGCTCTGGCTTCTGGTACATGACCGGCTACTGCCACCTGCGCGCGGCGTTGCGCACGTTTCGCCTGGATCGCGCGGTGCAGGCGGAGCTGCTGGACGAGACGTTCACGCGCCCGCCCGGCTTTAATTGCCTGGAACATGTGCTGCGCTCTATTGCCAGCACACCGGGAGCGTGGCGAGTGAATGTTTTGCTGGAGGCGACGCTGGAAGAGGCGCAGCAGCGAGTTCCCCCGGCACTGGCGCTCCTGGAGCAGGAGGAACATGGGGTAGGGTTCTACTGCTCTGTCGAGGATCTGGACTGGCTGGCTTACGAACTGGTACGGCTGCGCTTGCCTTTCGTGGTACGTCAGCCCGCTGAACTACGCGAGAGCCTGCGTCGCCTGGCCGCGCACATCAGCGAACTGGCCGAACGCACGGTTTAGGCGACTGGAAGATCATATTCAAGAAAGGAGGCGCTGGCCGTTTGAAAGTTTTACAGGTATGGCCTGGCTGACCATTTTCTGCGAAGCTGGTGCTCGCTGTTCATGACCGCGTTTAGTGAGATGCAAGCCGTGCGCCGGCAGGGAACTGGCAGAGTGCTTTTCTGGTCGCTGCTCAGTGGAGTTGGACAGCTTTGCCCTATGGCTTTGTGGTGCTTTGGGCGCTCCAGCATCGTCTCACCATAGGCGATGTAGCCCTGTATGCCGGGCTGGTCTTTGAAGTTCGTCGTAGCCTGTACACATTGATCGGCAACGCCACGCTCCTTCAACAAGTCTCGCTGGGGGCTGCGGCGTTCTTTGAACTGCTGGACTACCGGGAGACAGGCGAAGAGAAAGATGCGACGGTGAGCGAGAAGAGCGAGAAGGCAACGAGCAGCACGGGCGCTGATGCGCTCAACGGCACAGTTCATCATCCCGGACGAACCTACCGCCGCCCTCGATCCTTATACAGAGCATGAAGCCCTGGAAGTATTTCGCCAGATGGTTCAGGGCAAAACGGCGATCATCGTCAGTCACCGGCTTGCCCTGGCGCGCATAGCGAACAGGATCATTGTGATGGAACGCGGCCAGATCGTCGAACAAGGGACGCACGACGAATTGATGCATGCCGGCGGTCGCTATTGGGAGATGTTCACGCGCCAGGCGAGTAGTTACGTCGAGTAGCACGAGTAGCATACCAGCGCTTTTTGCAGGCGCTCCGCTCAGCCAGACTTCTCACTCATCTGCTTATTCCAGGCACCGGGAAGAGCGAAAAAATCTGGTGAAAACCTGGAGAATCCCTTGAGAGTTTCTTGAAGTTTCACTGGTAGGATATGCGTAAAAGGTGATGTGGAGAAACACACGGGATAGCGCATGACCTTCTGTGAGGAAGAAGGCTGGATGATATAGGAGTAGTCTGGATATGGATATACACGAACAGCCAACGATGCCCTGGGGAACTGGCGATGCTGGCGGGGCTGGCGGAGAGCAACCTACAGTGCCGGTTGTCCCGGCAGGAAGTGGGAATGCCGCCTCAGCCGCCGGTTCCGCGCAAGGTGGCAGGGTCACACGCAAATTGCATGGGATATCGCGCCGCAAACTGGCGCTTGGCCTGGCGGGTGCCGGTGTGGCGCTGGCTGCCGGGGCTATCGGCGTTGAACAGTTGATACAACACAACATGGCCGCGCCCGGTGCGTTAACCGGTAACGCTCAGATCGGACACCTGCTCAGGCGGGCCGGCTTTGGCGCGACTCCTGATGAACTGGCGAGCTACTCGGCTCTGGGCTATCAGGGAGCGGTAGACCGGCTTCTCAACTACCAGCAGGTTCCCGACGATGAGATGGAGAATCGCCTCAAGACGCTCAACCTCGATCTCAACAAGCCGCAGGATGGACAGCGCTGGTGGCTCCTGCGTATGGCCTGGACGAAACGACCTCTGCTCGAAAAAATGACACTCTTCTGGCATGGTCACTTTACGAGCGGCTTCTCAAAAGTAGGTGGCAAGAATTTTATGCGCATGATTGTACAGAACCAGTTTTTGCGTGCGCATGCTTTTGATACGTTCGATAATCTGCTGCTTGGCATTACTGCCGATCCCGCCATGCTGGCTTACCTGGACCTCACGAAGAGTCGCAAGAATGCGCCGAACGAGAACTATGCCCGTGAACTGATGGAATTGTTCACGCTGGGTCTCGGTCATTACACACAGCAGGATGTTTCTAACGCGGCTGCCGCTCTGACCGGCTGGCATGTGCGCCCGTTTGAGACATCTGCCCGATACTATCCCCAGGATCACAACACGCTTTCCAAAACGTTCCTGGGACAGACCGGCAATTTCGACTATAAAGATATCGTCCGCATTCTGGCAAATCATCCGGCGACGCCCTGGTTTATTGCCCGTAAACTCTTCACATTCTTCGCCTATGAGAATCCAAGCAATGATGACCTCAAGCCGCTTGTCGATGCCTATAATAAGAGCAATCACAATATGGGTGAGGTCATGCGCGCCTTGCTGCTCTCCCCACAGTTCAGTTCAGCGAAAGCCTATCGTAGCCGCATCAAGTCGCCTGTCGAGTTTACGGTAGGCGCCTACCGGGCCTTAGGTGTGCAGGGGGGAGATGCGAGCCTGCCCGGCCTGACGACGGTGATGGGCCAGACGGTATTCAACCCGCCAAACGTGGCTGGCTGGCCGGGCGATAAAGTCAGCGCCGCCTGGCTCAACAGCGGGGCATGGATGACGCGCCTGAATTATATTGACCTGCTACTCATCGGGAGCCGTACCAAAACCTACAGCTACAAGCCGCTGGATTTGCAGGGGATCATCAACGCCAATCATATCGACTCACCTGAACATTTTGTTGACTACTTTGCCTCTTTCCTGCTTGATGGCAACTTTGACCCCGCGCGTCGTGCGCAGCTCGTGACCTACTTTACTACTCCTGATCAAAGCAAAGCGCAGATCACGCTGACCAGCGGGAAAAGCTATCCGCTTGGCCGTGTCAGAGGCACGCTCTACCTCTTGCTGGCCTCGCCCGAATACCAGCTCAATTGAAAGAATGGAAGATTCTTGCTGCATGCCGCTATCGCTGGCAGGCAAAGAACGAAGGAGCAATGCTATGAAACTATCGCGCAGAGCAATGATAAAAGATGGCATGTTAGTAGTATCAGCCGGCATGATCATGCCATCCATCTTCAGCCGGGGAGTGGCTTCTGCGAAAATCCTCGCCGATGGCGGAACGCGCGCCTCGCTGGCAGCCGGTGATCGCACGCTGATTGTGGTCCAGATGGCCGGCGGTAATGACGGACTGAACACCGTCGTGCCATATACTGATCCGTTGTACAGGAAAATGCGTCCGACGCTGGCGCTCTCCGAGAAGGAAGTCCTGCATCTTGACAACCGCCTGGCATTCCATCCTGAACTGGCTCCGCTCAAGAAATTTTGGGACCAGGGGCATCTTGCCATCGTTGAGGGCGTGGGCTATCCCAACCAGAGCCTCTCGCATTTCCAGGCTATGGACATCTGGCAGACGCTTGATCTCAGCGGGAATGGACGCGAAGGCTGGCTGGGCAAGCTGGTCTCTGGCTGGGTGGACAACGACGGTCATCCTTTCAAAGCCCTCAACATTGGTACACAGACGGCCCAGGCTCTCGCCTCAATCAGCAAACCCGTGCCGACACTGGTGAACGTGCAGAACTATCGCATCGCTCCAGATCCTGCTGAATCCGATCATGGCAAGACGCGCCTGGATGCGCTCATGAAGCTCTACAATACCTATCCGCGTTCCGCGCCTTACGCCGCTTTGCTCGATACGACAGCCCTCAACGCTCAGGAAGGGGGACGCCAGCTCAGCGAGGCCGAATCACTCTATCATCCCAGCGTTACCTATCCTAAGAGTTCTTTTGCTGCCGGCCTCAAAGTGCTGGCGGAAGCCATTGTTCAGGGACTCGGCCTGCGCGTTGGCTACGTCACACTTGGTGGCTTCGATACCCATGCCGGGCAGAAAACTACCCATGCTACGTTGATGAAAACGTTCGCCGAAGGTCTCTCGGCCTTCTATACCGACCTTATCAATCATGGCAAGGCCGACAACGTTGTAGTGATGACCTGGTCGGAGTTCGGACGGCGCGTCGAGGAGAATGGCAGTGAGGGGACCGATCACGGCACCGCTGCCCCGCTGTTTGTGCTCGGCAACGCTGTGAACCGAGGCATCTATGGAGAGCCGCCGAGCCTGAGCAGTCTGGATAATAATGGCAATCTGAAATACACTATTGATTTCCGCTCGGTCTATTCGACCGTGCTGGATCGCTGGATGGGCGCCTCGTCGAAAGATGTGCTCGGCGGCTCCTTCGGTTCGCAAAACTTCCTGCCCAATCCGTAGAAAAGGCAGGAAGTTACGAATCCGGCGATTCAGTGAGGAGGAATCTGGCAAACGCCGGGGCGACCGCAAGGGTTGCCCCGGCTGTATTCTCTGCTTGAAATCAATGGTCTTTCTGCCATCGCTCAACTACCTGCTGGTACGCTTCCCACGTATCGACGTCGTAATGCGCAGCCGCGTCTCCCAGTTCGACTGTTGCTATCTCCTGTTTGTGGCGCTCGATCACGCTGCGCCCGCCTTCGTCGCCCGTCACCTGCATCAATTCGGGAAAGAGACTGGCATCGAACAACACAGGATTCCCGCGTCTGCCATTGTAGAGTGGCGCGATGATGCGTTTGCTGCTGCTGCGCTTTGTCTCGATAAGCGTGTCGATGATCGATGCAGTGAGTAGTGGCTGGTCAGCCAGCAAAATAATCACACCGCTTATGGGGCGCGACTGTGTATGTTCCGTTTGCTCGCCGTCGATCAGTGCGCGTAGACCGGCTTTGAGCGAGCTGCTCATCCCTTCGGGATAGGCGGCGTTTTCCACAACTAACAGGTCTGGACTGGTCGTGTATGTCCTTATTGCTGCAAGGACCTGTTCAGCCCGGTGTCCCAGGACCAGCACAAGCGGTCTGGCCTGCGAGGTCAGCGCAGCCGTGAGCACATGCACCAGTACCGGGCGCTCTCCCAGAGGGAGCAAAAGCTTGTGCCTGCCTTCTCCCATGCGGCTCGAACTGCCCGCAGCCAGGATCAAGGCTGCGATGCCCATATTGGTCTCTCCTGTCTAAATTTCACAGGTTCCCGCTCTTCCTCTTCTCTTTGCTTTTCCACTTTTTGAAAGGATTCTAGCGGAGTAGGCTGGTCGGATGTAGGAAGCGGTAACTCGACTTCAATGGTTGTTCCCTGTCCTGGCTGAGAATGGAGCGTGAGATGCCCGCCTATCGCTTCTACCCGTTCGAGCATGCCGCGCAGCCCGTAGTGTCCCTGTTCCTGGTGAGGATGATTTTTCTGGGGATCACAGAATGCCGGGGGCAGGCCGACGCCATCGTCATGAATACGCATGAGCAGCATCTCATCGCGGCGGCTGATCTCGACATGGACATTTTTTGCGTGTGCATGTTTTTCGATGTTGGTAAATGCTTCCTGGCTCACTTTCCAGAGCGTCTCGGAGAGTGGTTCGGAGAGCGGCGTGGTCTGTGCTAGAGTGTCACAGGTGACGTGTAAGCCGGTGCGCTGCGCCAGTTCCCCGGCTGAACGACTGAGCGCGTGATAGATATGTTCGCGCTCCAGAGCGGGAGAGCGTAAGTTGGCAATGGATGCACGCAGGGCCGTCATTGTGCCGCGTGCAATCTCTTTCGTGGACTCCAGTTCGCGGTCGCAGCGTTCGGGATCGCGTTCGCGGAGTCGTTGAGCAGCTTCGAGTTTGACGCTGATCAGCACGAGGGCATGGCCGATGGTGTCATGCATCTCACGCGCCAGCCTGGTGCGTTCGCGCAGAACCGCCAGTTCCTGTTCCTGCGCTGCCGATTGTGCCAGGCGAGTGTGGGCCTCTTCCAGTTCAGCGTTGGCGTGTGCCAGTTGTCGAAGCAGTTCGTTGCGCTTAAAACGCTCCTCGATCAGGTGCTGGAGTACCATGCTGAAACCAGTGAGACTGGAGATAGTCAGAATCTGACTGATGATGCCCACAAGCGCCTCTCCACTCAACGGCCAGGACAGCAGATCCTGAAATGCAAACATCGTAAGCGCTGCAACACTTACTGTGAGTATGACGTAGCGCCGTTTAAACAGGCTGAAACTGCTGGCAAAAACGACATAAAAGGCCCAGAGGAAATTTCTGTCGATGAGCGTGAGCAGCATCACCGTAAGATACAGCGCCCCCCACAGGCCGATAGTATAAGCCAGTGGAAAGGGCCAGTGATCGCGGGTTCGCCTGAAGATAGTCAGTGTTGGGAGCGCGTAGAGCAAAAAAGCTATTGCTGCCAGCACAATGCAGGCCGCACCCCGCCAGTCATGCAAGTACACCGCGTGGTTTTTAAGAATAGCGTAGGTTTGTACAGTGAGAAGGATTCCTACGAGGATTGCGCACACGAGAAGCACCCGACTGAAGATGAGAAAAAAGCGTGTATTATCTTTTTCTATATCGATCTGCGCTGGCATTGTTTCTCTTCTCCTGATGTACAATTTCCTCTCCAATCTGAAGAGGCGCCCTAGAGCAGTTTGCGCTCGCGAGCCAGGGATGCGGCCTGCGTGCGATTTTCAAGGTGAAGCTTGCTTAAAATATTCGAGACATGATTCTTCACCGTGCCTTCTGCCAGCACCAGCTTTTCCGCAATTTTGCGATTGCTGGCGCCTTCCGCGAGTAACTTGAGAATCTCAATTTCGCGGGGACTCAGTTCCTGCGACAGTCCCTGGCGGGATGGCGCGGCGGAAGAGCGGCCCCTGCGTCCAAATTCTACGAGCAGCTTGCTGGCGATGCCGGGCTGGATGAACGGCTCACCGGCGTACACACGGCGAATGGTCGCCAGCAGTTCGGTGGCCGGCACGTCTTTGAGCAAATATCCCATCGCGCCGGCTTTAATGGCCTCAAAAACGTAGTCTTCGTAGTCGAAGGTAGTGAGGATGATCACGCGCGTCGCTGGATTATCAGTCGTGAGAGCCGCCGTCGCCTCTACGCCGCTCATCTCTGGCATCTGCACATCCATCAGCACGATGTCAGGTCCGTTATGCTGAGCGCGTAGTTCGTGATAGCGCCGCACTGCCTCTTTGCCATCGGCAGCCTCGCCTACAACCTCAAATCCTGGCTCCAGTTCCAGAATCGTGCGCAATCCCTGGCGCATCAACGTCTGATCTTCGCAAAGCAGAATACGAATGGTGTCAGTCATAAATACATCTTTCCTGCTGGCGATGCTGTGTTACGTGTTCATTATTGTAAAGAAAAAGTATGATTGTCAATGCCGACCCCGCGCAGCCGGATTACTGCACGGGATCGTTTCATTGCCCGGCTAGGCTGCCGCCGTCTTCTCCTGGAAGCGGAAGAGTCGCAGCGCAATGATGAAGCAGACGGTGCCATAGACCAGCAGGGCGAGAATATCAGGGAGCACCTCACTCAAGCTCTTCCCGAAAATCATCGAACCGTTCAAGCCCTCCATTGCCCAGGCTGTGATGCCAATTCTGGCAATTTGCTGCATCCAGACCGGCTCTATCCAGAGCGGCCACCAGGCGCCGCCGATGGCTGAGGTGATGAGCGTGACCAGGCTCACCACCGGGTTGATCTGGCGTCGTGACCTGACCAGCGAAACGAGCAGCATGCCCAGGCCGGTCGCGGAAAAACTGGTGCCAACCAGTAGCAGAATCACCGTCGGCCAGTCGCTGATATGCACTTTGAACGCGAAGTAGCCCACGAGAAACAGGATGGATAACTGGGCCAGCGTCACGAGAAATTGCGCTAGCATCTTACCACCCAGGAGCGCATATTTCTGGATGGGAGCAATCAGTAAGCGGCGGAACGTGCCATCTTCCTTTTCCTGCAAAATTGTGGCCGCAACGGCGTTGAGGCCAAAGAGCGAGAAGAAGATGGCATAGCCGGGCAGGGCCTGGTCAAATGGTCCGATCTTGACGGCATGACCCGCCGTCAGCGACTGAATCGCCTGCCCGCTCGCTGCGCTTGCCTTTGCAACCTCGGCACTGATCGTGGCCGCGTCAATACTGCCTTGCGCGCAGTGATTGCCTGCCTGGTTGCAGACCTGAGCGACCTGCCGTACCGCTGCGCTCCCTACGAGCTGCGACTGAAGCACCTCTTTCACCAGATTTTGCACAAGCGTAATGCGTGCATCGTTATTATTCGGCAGGGTATAGAACTGCACAATGTCTTTCGGCGTGCGACCCTGCTGCACGCTGCTGATCAATTGCTGGCTGGCTCCTGACGGGATAACGATACCCACATCCGCCGCATCCTTTGTCGCCGCTACCTGCTGACTGACCTGGGCAGGATCGCGGTACTCGTTAACCGTGATCACAAGCTGGCTGGTGTGAATTTTCAGCGCACTGGTGATGGCCTGGCCGATAAAAGCGTCCGATGCGGTATCCTGGTTGCTCAGCGCAACCTTGACGCTAATCTGCGTGCTTCCATCGCCATAGAAGCTGCCAAAGGCAAAGCCGATGACCGTGATAAGCGCAAGAGGAACCACCAGCATGAGAAGCAGTGCGCTTTTATCTTTGATGACCTGGAGAAGATCTTTTTTTGTGATATACCAGAGTGTTTTCATACTTATCCTCTTGGAAAATGTTTCTTACTCACGCGCTAATGTGGTAAGCAGCGTGACAACAATGCCGGCGGAAACAATGTGCATGGTGATCATTGTCCAGAAAATGGGAAGATTCATGCCAGAAGCAGACATCAGCCCGGTCAGCGCCATAATAGGAGTGAGTAATGATACGCATAATGCAACAAGCGCCAGGATGCGATAGAATTGGAAAGGGCGTTGCGCAAAGCGACCGACCAGCACAAAAGCCAGCAGCGCCAGCAGCAGGTAGACGATGGTACCGCCGATGACGGATGGCGCCTGCATGTACTGAAACGTCTCAGGAACGCCCTTGAACGCGACTGCAACTGTGCGTATCAGCATGTTGGCGATAATGGTGATGACGATGGTGAGCGGCCCTACCCATAAAAGTTTGCGCAGGCTCACCCGATCATGAGACAGAATAGATGCCATGATATTCTCCTTTAATCATGTATAATCGCGTAATATTTTTCTAATCGCGTAGTGTTTTTCCCGTAAGCTGGATAAACAGCTCCTGTAAGCCGTGAGGCCGCTGTACTTCACGCTGCTGGTCGCGCATCGCCAGGAGCTGCTCCAGCGTGCCTGAAGCGATGATGCGTCCCTCATCCATGATGGCGATGTGATCGCACAGCCGTTCGGCTTCTTCCATATAGTGCGTGGTATAGAGAATGGTTGTCCCCTGATCGCGCAATTGTTCGATGGATGTGAAAATGTGTTCGCGGGACTGGGGATCGACGCCGACCGTCGGTTCATCCATCAGCAAAAAGGTGGGACGATGTATCAGCGCGAGAGCAAGATTAATACGGCGCTGCATGCCGCCGGAGAAATTCTTCACCGGCTCTTTGCGCCGCTCATACAGTCCCATGAAATGCAATAGCTCTTCAGCGCGTGCTTTGCGCTCCTGAGACGAAAGGCCGTAGATCTCGCCGAAGAACTCCAGGTTTTCCAGGGCGCTCAGATCTTTGTAGAGCGCGATTTCCTGCGGGACCACACCTATCATGCGCTTCACCTGGCGCGGCTCTCGCGCGATTGACCGCCCGTCGATGAATGTATCACCGGAAGTTGGTTGCAGGTAGCCGCACATCATATTGATGATGGTGCTCTTTCCCGCGCCGTTGGGGCCGAGCAGGCCGAAGATTTCGCCGCTGCCAATAGTAAAAGAGACATCTTTGACAGCTTCCTGTTTTCCAAAAATTTTTGTCAGATTCCGTACTTCAACCTTTATCCCCTGTGAAATGAGGTTCGGTTTGATTTTTGTAGTTTCTACAGAATGTCCCTGCATTATCAGAGAACTCCTTTATTAAGTTTATCTCTCTCTGAGACTGAGAACAGTATAAGCGCCGGGGAGCGAAAATGAGGAGTACAGAAAGATATGTTCTGGCCCTATGTCGAAAGTAATGGAGTGACCATGAAGGAAGAGAGAGGCTTTTATGCTATAATAGAGCCTGTATATTGTATATGACTCCACCCACTTGCTCAGGAAGTTTGCAGGCCCGGCCTGTTGTTTATACAGAGTTTCAGGAGACAGAAAAAATGCGGAATGCTTCCCCCCTTACTGGCGAGAAAGAGTCTGTCACGCTAGATGCGGAGACGCAGGAGAAATATGAACGCTTGCAGGCAATCCTGCGCGAAATGGGATCGGTGCTGGTCGCCTATTCAGGCGGGGTTGACAGCGCCCTGCTACTCAAAGTCGCGCATGATGTGCTGGGAGAGCGCGCCCTGGGCGTGATCGCATCATCGCCGACCTACGCGCCCGAAGAGACTGCCGAGGCCATCGCCGTCGCACAACAACAGGGACTGCCGCTGATCACCATAGAGACGCATGAGATGGAAGATGACCGCTATGTCGCCAATGATCTGAATAGATGCTACTTTTGTAAAACGGAGCTATTCTCCCATTTAGAGCCTCTGGCAAAGCAGCACCAGCTCCGCTATATTGCCTATGGCGTGAATAAGGATGATGAGGGCGATTTTCGTCCGGGCCAGCGAGCTGCACGCGAGTTCGGCGTGCGCGGACCGCTCAAAGAGGCAGGCATGGGGAAACGCGAGATCCGCGCCGTTGCTCGCATGCTCGGTTTACCTGTCTGGGATAAGCCAGCGATGGCCTGTTTCTCGTCGCGTATCCCGTATGGCAGCAAAGTCGATATTGCTTCGCTGCAAATGATCCACAAAGCCGAGAAATTGCTGCATGAACTTGGCTTCAAACAACTGCGCGTGCGCCATCACGATAAACTCGCACGCATCGAAGTCGAGCGGTCAGAAATTCCTCGTCTCATCGAGGACGAGATGAGCCGCATCGTCACCGATGGTCTGCGCAAAATCGGCTATACCTACGTTACTGTCGATCTGCTAGGCTATCGTTCTGGCAGCATGAACGAGGGCTTTTTCAAGCATAAGAAAAAGAACCAGAAAAACGTCTAATATTCAGCGAGAAGAGGAAAACATACTCTCTTAAGAATCGGATAGCATACCATGTCAGAGCGTACCATCTACCTTGATCACGCGGCGACAACGGCGCTGGACCGCCGTGTACTCGATGCCATGCTCCCTTACCTGACAACCGAGTACGGCAACGCCAGCAGCATCTACACACTGGGACGTCGTGCGATGCAGGCAATTGACCGCTCACGCGAAGAGGTTGCGGCCGTTTTGCACTGCCGCCCGACCGAAATCGCCTTTGTTGGCTGTGGCTCTGAGAGTGACAATCTGGCAATCAAAGGCATTGCCTTTGCATCGCAGAAGAAGGGCAATCATCTCATCACGACGCCAATTGAGCATCATGCCGTTCTGCACACCTGCCACTATCTGGAACGCTTTGGCTTCACCACCACGTATCTGCCTGTTGATGAATATGGGCTGGTGAATCCTGACGACGTTGCGCGCGCCATCACCGATCAGACGGTACTCGTCTCGGTCATGTACGCGAACAATGAAGTAGGCACGATTGAACCTATCGCGGAAATCGGGCGCATCTGCCGCGCGCGCAAAGTGCCGTTCCATGTCGATGCTGTGCAGGCCGGTGGCATGCTGCCCATTGACGTGCGCGAACTGAACGTTGACCTGCTCTCGCTCTCGGCCCACAAGTTCTATGGACCTAAGGGCATGGGGATTCTCTATGTGCGGCAGGGGATGCGCCTGCTGCCGCAGTTGCAGGGGGGATCGCAGGAGCGAGGCCGCCGCGCCGGCACCGAAAACGTGGCTGGCATCGTCGGCACGGCCACCGCGCTGCGCCTGGCCCAGGAAGAGTTGCCACAGGTCACGCCGCGTCTCACTGCACTGCGCGACCGCCTGATCGAGGGCATTCTCTCCGCCGTCCCGCGCAGCCGGCTCACCGGCCATCCAACGCAGCGCCTGCCCAACAATGCCAGCTTCTGCTTCGCAGGAGTCGAGGGCGAATCGATTCTGCTCAGTCTTGACCTGCTCGGTATCGCCGCCTCGACCGGTTCTGCCTGCACATCTGGCTCGGTCGATCCCTCACACGTGCTCATGGCGATGGGACTCTCCTCCGAATGGGTACGCGGGAGCCTGCGCCTCACGCTCGGCAAGGACAACACAGAAGAGGACATCGAAACTGTCATCTCGGTGCTGCCCGGCATCGTTGAGAAAGTACGTGGCCTCGGCGTCTCGTAGTGAGAAATTGCATGCGTCAATTGTGTCATATCCTTTTTTGTGTTACTCTCTCTTTAGAGGCAGAGTGAGGCTGGTAGTGCGCGAACTCTCCTCTCGCACTGCTCCGGGATCTGGTCGTTGTCCCAGAAACAGGGACAACGTGTCCAGCATCATCACTGCAAACGTTGATAAAAAGGAAGAGCATTATTTATGGATACACTCAAGCGCGAGGTTCTCTCGCAGCGCGTGCGTAAGGTCAAACCTTCGGGCATCCGCAAGTTTTTCGATATCATCAATACCATGCCTGATGTAATTTCGCTCGGCGTCGGCGAGCCGGATTTCGTCACTCCCGAACACATCCGCGAGGCCGGTATCCGCTCGATTCAGCAGGGGCATACGCGCTACACATCGAACTATGGCATGCTAGAACTGCGTGAAGAGATCGCGGCTGTGCTTCAGCGCCGCTATGGCCTGACCTACAACCCGGCCACAGAGATTCTTGTCACCGTTGGCGTGAGCGAGGCCGTAGACGTAACCATGCGCACGCTGGTCGATGAAGGCGACGAAGTGATCTCACCCGATCCCGGCTATGTCGCCTACGAGGCCGATATCATCCTCTCCGGTGGTATCCCCGTTCCTGTGCCGACGTATGCCAGGTATAACTTCGCCGTGCGCGCTGCTGAAATCGCTGCTGCCATCACACCGCGCACCAAATTGATCCTGCTTGGCAATCCTAACAATCCCACCGGGGCTATCATTCCGCGCGAGGAACTGGAGGGCATCGCCCGACTCGCCATCGAGCACGACCTGATCGTCGTCGTTGACGAGGTGTATAGCTACCTGGTCTACGATAGCGAGCATGTGAGCATTGCTTCGTTGCCCGGCATGCAGGAGCGCACGATTTTGCTGGACGGCTTCTCCAAAGCCTATGCCATGACCGGATGGCGCGTCGGCTATGTCGTGGCTCCGGCTCCCATTCTGGAAGCGATGCTCAAGATTCACCAGTATGCCATCATGTGTGCCGGCACCGCTCCTCAGGAAGCAGCTATCGAGGCTCTGCGCAACGGCGATGAGGATATCAAAATGATGTATAGCGACTACGATCGGCGCCGGCGCATGTTTGTCGCCGGACTCAATCGTATCGGCCTGCCTTGCTGTGAGCCACGCGGCGCGTTCTATGCCTTTCCCTACATCGGCGATACGGGCATGAATGACGAGGAATTCGCTGAAAAACTCCTGCTTGAAGAGCAGGTTGCCGTCGTTCCCGGCAGTTCATTTGGTGCAGCCGGAAGCGGCTACGTGCGGGCCGCCTACTGCACGGCCTATGAACAACTCGAAGAGGCTCTGGTACGCATGGAGCGTTTTCTGAAGCGACATGCTTAGAGCCTGGAACTATCGTATCCTCTTTGCTCCGCAAAAGTATGCTGAGAAAGCACCGGCCATATGTATCCAGAGCGTTTTTCAGCGTCGTATTACCTTTTGGGAGATAAAAACCTGGGTGGTGCAGAGTGTTGAGAGTGCAAGCAAAAAGGAAGACCCGCCGGAAAAAGGAGAAATGCTATGCCTATGCCACAGACAATAGCGCGCTCGGATGAGCACGCGCAACACATCTGGCAGGAAGCACATGACAGTGCCGTCAAAACCTATGGAGAAGGGGGACGGGCGCATCGTGTAGCATATGCGGCGTTAAAACATGAATATGAGAAGAAGGGCGATAAATGGGTCAGGAAAGCAGAGAAAGGCCCTTCTGATCCCCAGGCAGCGCGCGGACCAACCACAGGGCGAAAATCCTATGAAGAGCCGCGCGCAGCAACCGCGGGAGGGAAAGTAGCAGGCTCTGAGAAAGAGGCAAAACAGAAGGCGAAACAGGCGAAAAAAGAATATGCGCAATCTAGAAAACGCTAGAGAGTGATACGGTAAGCCAGGTAAGCAGTAGGACAGCGATGGCATCAAGTGGAAAGGAAAACCCATCTCCATACAGAGATGGGTCTTTTTATGTTGAGTTGTGGGTAAAGCTCTGGCGCCGCGAAAGCGTGAGCTAGTGCCTGCCTGACACAAATTTGTAACATCTCTGGCATATGCTGTTAAAAATCCTGCTGTATACTGCTGGCAAGATTATTGATAAGGCGTTTGCTTAGATTAAGGAGCTATCAATGGAAACACCATATAGCTCTATTTGGTATCCTCTTCTGGCTGTTCACGCGCATGATTCTGCGTGGACTGGCCTGGGTAGCGGCAGAAATGGCGTGGGTCATGCTGAGTCCGCTGCCTGCTACTGGCGAATACGCTCAGCATGAGGTACAGTATCAGTATGTTTACCAGCGTCAAGCTCAATAGATACGTGCAATGGTAGCCGGTCTCATTCGCCTTCTTGAAATTACCCTTTGGTGTGCTCTGCATCTACCTGGTCGTTGGTCTGGGGGAACTCATGCTGATGCTGAGTATTGTCGGCCTGGTACTCGGTCTGGCGGTAGCGCCTTTTCTCTGTCTTGCCCTGTTGATCAAAGGCCAGCGCATCAGCGGGGCTATGGTGAAAAAATATCTGCTCATGTGTGGGAGTGGTTTCGGATACTTCTGGTTTCCTTTCATGATCTTCAATGGCCTGACCGTTCTCTGGGGATGGTACGCGCGCGTCTCGCTCGGTATGAGCGAGCAGGCAATGCTCCTGGCCCAGGCGCAGCAAGAGGCTGAGCGGGAGCGCGCCAGGGCGGAGCGCCTGGAGCAGCAGCGGCACGAGCTGATGGTCAATATCTCGCACGACCTGCGCACGCCGTTGGCGAGCATTCGCGGCCACGTCGAATCGCTGCTTGTCGCCCGGGGTGAAGATGCTTCTCAGTCGCCTGCCCCGGCCACGCTCTATAAATACCTCACTATCATCCATCGTGAAACGCTGCGCCTGGGTTCGCTGGTAGAGGACCTGCTCTCACTGGCTCGCGCGGAAAAGCAGGAACTGCGGCTGGAGATGAGCGCCGTAGCAGCCGACGAGGTGGTCGAGGAAGTCTATCAGACGCTGATGCCACTGGCGTGGCGTGAGCGGCAAATCAAGCTGATCCGCACTATTGCATCGGGTCTACCGCCAGTCAGGGCTGATCGCCAGCGTCTCTTGCAGGTACTTCTCAATTTAGTACGCAATGCGATCACCTACACACCTGATGGTGGAATTGTCTCGCTGATCCTGCGTCCCGGCGAGCCGGGGTATCTCCATCTCCTGGTAGTCGATACAGGAATCGGCATTGCTCCTGAGGATCAGCGCACATCTTTGAGCGGTTCTACCGTACTGATCTTTCGCGTTCGCGTGCCTCTGGTGGTACTGGTCTTGGACTCGCCATTGTGCATGATTTTGTGGTAGCGATGGGGGGATCGGTGTGCGTGGAGAGTCAGGTTGGCGAGGGCAGTTGTTTTACTGTGCGCTTGTGCATCGCCTGATGGAGTTTCTCTCCGTTTCTCTTCGGCTGAACTGTTGGACTGACGAACTGATCCTGTTATACACTAGATAGGGCAAGTCGCTGCTCTGTTCGGAAGAAGCGATGAAACAAAAGCGAGAAAGACCCCTCGAAGTTAAGGAGTGATCACTCACTTATACTGCTCTGTTCTGTCTTGATCGCCGGGAGGAGAACTCACATATGGCACGCATCCTCGTCGTAGAAGACGAGAGGGATAGTTGTAACTTGCTGCGTTCAGAACTTGAGGCGAAAGGGCATACCGTTTTTCAGGCTTTTGATGGAAAGGCGGCTCTAGAGGCCGTTGAAGCACATGCTCCTCACCTGGTCCTGCTGGATTGGATGCTGCCCGGCCTGGATGGCCTGACGGTCTGCCGGCACATTCGTCAGAATCACCTGGTGCCTATCATTATGCTTACGGCACGAGGTGAAGAAGTGGATCGTGTTCTTGGCCTGGAAGTTGGAGCCGATGATTATATCGGCAAACCATTTAGCATGCGTGAGGTACTGGCACGGGTACACGCTGTTTTGCGCCGCGTCGAGATGGATATCACATATCCCTTTTTCTCCTTCTCCTTTGCCTGAGCAGTCAGAAGCATGTAAACTAT
>JADBKA010000072.1 GCA_014896635.1 Ktedonobacteraceae bacterium | reverse complement strand
GAGCAGCGGCGGCTGTGCATTGGTAAAGTGGTCGGAGCGATAAAGACCCACAAAACCCAGATCTTCTACGGCGCGCACGATACGCTGCCAGCGCGGCCAGGTCAATCCATGCTGCCCCTCAATCATCAGGGCTATTTCCATCTCTCTCCTTCTTACAATAGCAAATTCATGAAGCGAGCGTCTCTCAAAGTATACATTACCTTCTGCATGATGCTGTCGGTCTACCTGGCAGTGCTGACCCTGGCTTCTCCGACGGTAGATCCTGTCCTGCTGCGTGTGGCCGGATTTATTGGCACGATCATAGGGCTACTGTACATGATGCCCCTGGAAGGCTGGTGGCAGTCGGTGGTCCACCTGCCGCTGTTGTCGATCTCGCTCTATGCCTTTGTGCTGGGGGTGCGCAGAGCAGTAAACCCGCTGCCGGCAAAAGCAGAAGTGTCCTCTTGACAACTACTCTTTTTTTGAATATCATTCATTTATGAGCGAAGATGCAAGCATGTATGATGATTCAAAAATGAGTCGTGTTGCGCGTAAGCGGGCGCGTGTGCGTGCGAATCTGCTGGCGGCGGCGCGCCAGGTCTTCGCGCAACGTGGCTACCAGGAAGCCACCATTGCCGAAATTACTGCTGCCGCAGATGTGGCTGTTGGCACCTTCTACCTGCATTTTCAGGACAAAGAAGAGGTCTTCTCCACGCTGGTAGAAGAGGGTTTTCAGATCCTCTGTGATCATGTGCGTGCCGTTGTTGAGCAGCATCCGGCGGAGCAGTATCTGCCCCTTCTTGTGCGCACGCTGCTGCAACAGGCGTATCAGCAGCGCGACCTGTTCTTTATGGCGCTTTTTGGAGGAGGGCGATTTGCGCGTACCTTCCAGGGCCTCTCCCACCTGGCGCAACTGCTGGAACAGGCTCTGGAAACGGCGAAGCGCGAGGGAGAACTCGGCGATTACGATAGCGAATTGCTCGCGCGCCTGGTGACGGGAACCATTTCACATGGCATTGCCTGGTGGTTCGAGCATGAAGAACCCGGTCCCGACGTCGTAGCCGAGCATATCCTCTATCTGTTGCAGCATGGCTTGCCGCAGCGATTATTCAACGCGCACTAAAAAGAGATGCCAAATCTGTAAAAAAATAAGGAGAAAAAGAGCATGAGTGAGCAGCAAACAGCACAGAAACTGCCCCCGGGACCCGGAGGCTTACCCTTCTTCGGCAATCTGATAGAGTTCCAGCAGGACCAGCTTGGATTTATGGATCGAATGTTTCGCACCTATGGCTCTATCGTCACGATCCATATTGGTAAGTATCCCATGTTCCTGCTCTTTCGTCCCGAATATGTGCGTTATCCCCTGACCGAGAATCCGCGCAATTTTACCTCGCTGCAAAGCAGTGGCGGCGACCTGCTCGAAGTGCTTGGTCGCAGTCTGCTGACGATTGAAGGAGAAGAGCACCGCCAGCAACGCCGCCTGGTGCAGCCGGCTTTCCACAAAAAGCGTATCGAGAGCTACGCCAATATCATGGTGCAGTATACGCAAGAAATGCTTGAAGGCTGGCATGAGGGAGAGGAAGTTGATATCGCGCGGACCATGCAGACTCTCACGCTGCGTATTGTCGCACACGCTCTTTTCAACCTTGAACTACTCAGCCAGGTTGACCGGTTAGGAGAGCTGTTTGCTCAGATGATCGAGCACCGGCGCGGTCCGGTGGCCCGCATGCTCAATCTCTACATTGACCTGCCTTTCACCGAATATGGCAAGCGCATGGAGGCAAAACGCGAGCTTGACGCTTTTATCTACCGGTTGATTGCCGAACGGCGTGCGGCGGGACGAGACGAAGGCGATGTGATGTCGATGCTGCTTACCTCGCAGGAAACCGGCTCAATGAGCGACGCGCAGGTACGTGATCACGTCATGACCTTCCTGGCGGCGGGCCACGAAACAACATCCAACGCTCTGACCTGGACCTTCTACCTGCTCTCGCAATATCCCGAAGCGCGCGCGAAGCTGCTTGCTGAGCTACAAACAGTGCTGGGTGGACGTGCGCCGACGCTCGACGACCTGCCCCGGCTCACTTACACCGAATGGGTCATCAACGAAGCCATGCGTGTCTATCCGCCTGTCTGGACTATCGGACGGCGTGCGATCAACGCTTTTGACCTGGGCGGCTATCACTTCCCGGCTGGCTCTTCTTTCCTGCTCAGCCAGTGGATTCTGCATCGCCATCCTGAGTTCTGGAGCGAGCCTGAAGTCTTCCGTCCTGAACGCTGGGACCCGGTGAACGGCGAGAAAGTGCCGCAGGGAGCGTACTTCCCGTTTGGCGCCGGCCCGCGTATCTGCATCGGCATGCCTTTTGCCCAGATGGAGGCCAGGCTGTTGCTGGCAACCATCATGCAGCGTTACACCCCGCGCCTTGTCCCCGGCTTTCGTGTTGAATTTCTGCCGCGTGTCACCTTGCGCGCAAAAAATGGCCTGCGTATGATTCTCGACCGTACACCAACTGCTATTAAAAGTCCTGCCGGCGTATAACCGGCAGGACGATATCCGAAAGGAACGCTCTTTCAACGGATGCAATGGCCCAGCGAGAATCACCTGCCACTCTCGCTGGTATAGGGGGGATACGGCGACTGAAGCTGCGCCGGGGACTGGCGAAAAGATGTGCCGGGCAGCGGCAGGCTTCTGGGTTCGCTGGCCGGTGCTGGAGTCATGTCTGGCATGCCGGCAAGGACAGAGGGACCTTCGACCGGTTCTTCGTCGAGGGGCTGGTTGAAGAGCGACTCGAAGAGAGGACCTTCCAGGGTTTCCTCTTTGATCAGGCGCTCACTGATCATGATAAGACGCTTCTTATGCTGCTGCAAGACGTTGTAGGCTTTATCAAAAGCGTTCTGAATGATGTGGCGTACCTCTTCATCCACCTCCCGCGCCGTCTGTTCGCTGTAGTTGCGCTGCTCGCCCAGATCGCGGCCCAGGAAAACCAGCTCCTCCTTGTGTCCCAGGGCCATCGGTCCGATGCGCTCGCTCATGCCGTATTCTGTTACCATCGAGCGCGCAATCTTGGTAACGCGCTCAATATCATTGGACGCTCCTGTTGTGACCTCGCCAAAGATCAGCAGTTCGGCGACATGCCCGCCGAGGGCATACGCCAGCGTATCTTCAAACTGTGGCTTGCTCCACAGATAACGGTCTTCTGTTGGCAGGAGCATGGTGAAGCCGCCAGTCTGGCCGCGCGCGACAATAGAAACCTTGTGTACCGGATCGGTATTTGGCAGCAGGCGCGCCACCAGCGCGTGGCCCACCTCATGATAAGCGGTGATCGCCTTTTCGCGTTCGCTGATAATGCGACTCTTGCGGGCCGGGCCGGCCACCACACGATCAATAGCCTCTTCCAGCTCGCTCATACCGATTTTGCGCTTATTGCGCCGTGCCGCAAGGATAGCTGCTTCGTTGAGCAAATTTGCCAGATCAGCGCCTGAAAAGCCGGGCGTTTGCCGGGCCAGCGTCTCAAGCGTAATACTGCTCTCCAGTGGTTTGCCTCTGGCGTGAACCTCAAGGATTGCGAGGCGCCCGCGAATATCAGGACGGTCCAGAACTACCTGCCGGTCGAAGCGCCCAGGGCGCAGCAGTGCGGGATCGAGCACATCAGGACGATTGGTAGCCGCAATCACGATGACGTTGGTATTGGAATCGAAACCATCCATCTCCACCAGCAGCTGGTTGAGCGTCTGCTCGCGTTCGTCATGTGAGCCGCCCAGGCCGGCGCCGCGCTGGCGCCCGACGGCATCAATCTCGTCAACGAACACAATACAGGGACTGTTGCGCTTGGCTTGCTCAAAAAGATCACGTACGCGGCTTGCCCCGACGCCGACAAACATTTCGACAAATTCCGAGCCGCTGATGCTGAAGAAAGGCACACCGGCTTCACCGGCGACCGCGCGCGAGATCAGCGTCTTACCCGTGCCGGGTGGGCCAACCAGCAACAGCCCTTTGGGGATGCGTGCACCGAGCGCCGCAAATTTTTCAGGATACTTCAAAAACTCGACAATCTCTTGCAGTTCCTGTTTAGCCTCCTCAACCCCTGCAACGTCGGCGAAAGTCACAGAAGGTTTGTTGCCCATAAATATGCGGGCGCGGCTCTTACCAAAGGACATGGCCTGATTGTTTGTCCCCTGCGCCTGGCGCAACATAAAGAGCAAGAAGAGGCCAAGCAAAAGGAAAGGGAGAAAGCTACCGAGAGCGCCGAGCCAGCTCCAGACCGGACTGGGCTGCTCATACTGGAGAATGAGCAGGCGATTGTTTGTGTAGTCAATGCCGTTATCTTTCAATACCCGTGTGATATCAAAGCTATCGTTAATAGCTGCTGACTCCCTGGGTGCATCTGGTGCGTTTCCTCTAGTAAGCGTGAGCATCGTACCTGAGACGGTCAGCGTATCCTGTTTGTTCTGAGCGATATCTGCTTTTACATGGCTCAGGATGGTAGACACGTTCACCTGATTAGCACTGCTGGACGGGCGGAAGATAAGTAGAAAGACCGCTATAACGGCTATCAATGTCAGGAGCCAGAAAAAGCTCGTTCTGAGCCATTTCCCGTTGGTTGACATGCGGGCTCCTCCCTAGTAGTATAGAGAGCGCAAACTGCGCAGGTGGCGTGATAACACCGGGTAAGATGCAGGAGCTCTACACGTGTGAGCCACCTTGTATGCGGTGTTTGATCCTCGATTCTTGCGTGTTTCATTATAACACATTGAGGGATCGCTCTCTGGTGAATCACTACATATGAATATTATAATGATGAGCTTGCGAGCTAGAGAGACACCACGTGATTTGTTGTCTCTCTCATTTTTACTACGTTTACAAACGGCTGAATATTTCAACGAGTAGGCATTTGTGGCTAATTAGCCCATCCTTTGTCAGGGTTTTCACCATAATCTACGTCCGAAATAGCGCCTGGTTGCAGGATGTACGGTTGTCTTGTTCGTTTGTGGGATAGGAGAAAAGTCTCTTTACGGGAGAAGGAATGATCACCTCTGCCCGACTCTCTTTGTAGAGAGAGCCGGGCGGGCCAGGACGAGGCCCCAGACGGCGCTGGCTCCGGCGGCAAAGAGCGGTGCTGCGCAGGCTCCCAGCGTAGCGCCAGTTGTGCATACATCGTCGATGAGCAGGATTCGGCGTCCAGAGATCGTTTCAGGAGAGAGAGAAGGCAGGCGATAGAAGGCGCCAGCGACGTTCCGCCGTCGTTCAGAGATGTTAAGATGTACCTGCGGAGGAGTAGCGCGTGTACGGACGAGCAGCGGTTGTAGCGGCAGGTTCAATTCGGCGGCACAGACCTCTGCCAGCAGTTGAGCCTGGTTATAGCCGCGCCGGCGCAAGCGTTCCTGGTGCAACGGCACCGGAGTGATCAGATCCGCCTGCATTGCGTAGCGTCTGTAAGCCAGAGCGAGCAGGTGACCGAGTGGACGAGCGAGGCGCGTGTAGCCGTGATATTTGAGTGCATGAATGCAACTGCGGAGAGGATTACAATACGGGCCGTAAGCGCGCAGGCCGTTCAACAGAAGTGGATGGGAGAGGCAGCTCACACAGCCGAGCGGTGAGGAGAGTGGTCCGGCGCAGCGAGGACAGAATGGGGAATTCAGGAGAGGCATAGCTGAGATACAGGCAGCGCAGAGAAGAGCGCCGGTACGTTTGCAGGCGGCGCAACGGGGAGGAAAGAGCAGATCGAGAAAAGAATGCAACGTCTCCCGCGTGTCGCGCAACAGTTGTTTCAAGTACACAGTAACTACTCCCTTCCATCCCTTCGCTTTATAAGAATAGATACACTATAGTAACGAACAAAGGACGCGATAGTCACCGGCTATCGCGTCCTTTGCGGCTACACATGCACCTTTGTTACTGCTCTTCGGCAGTTCTGCGCATGGTGGGGAAGAGAATCACATCGCGGATCGAATCGACGTCTGCCAGCAGCATAGTCATACGGTCAATGCCGATGCCCACGCCGCCAGTGGGGGGCATGCCGATTTCCAGGGCCTCCAGAAAGTCCTCGTCGAGTGGCTGTGCCTCCTCGTCACCCTGAGCGCGCTGGCGTGCCTGGTCCAGAAAGCGAGCGCGCTGATCGAGCGGATCGTTCAATTCGGTAAAGGCGTTCCCGCACTCCAGACCACCGATGAAGGGTTGAAATCGTTCGACCAGGCCAGGCTTTGAGCGGTGGTGTTTAGTCAGCGGCGAAACATCCACCGGGTAGTCGATCAGGAAAATTGCCCGCTTCAATTCCGGTGGACCCTTGCGGATCATCTCGCCTTTGAGTTCGTCGATCAGACGTCCGCGCCCGAAGTGGGGATCGGCCTCGTAGCCGCGAGCGCGCATGGCGGCGGCCAGGCTTTCGCGGTCGGGGAATTGTTCGGTGTCGATGCCGGTATACTGTTTGATGGCCTCAAGCAGCGGGATACGCGGCCAGGGTGGCGTCAAGTCGATTTCGTTGCCCTGGTAGGTAATGTGCGTCGTCCCTTTCACCTGCTGCGCGATAAAAGCAGTCATCTCCTCGACCAGGCGCATCATGTCGTTGTAGTCCGCGTAAGCCTGGTAGCACTCCATCATAGTGAATTCGGGATTATGGCTGCGATCAATGCCCTCGTTGCGGAAGTTGCGACCAATCTCATAAACGCGCTCGAAGCCTGCAACAATCAGGCGTTTGAGGTACAATTCGAGCGAGATGCGCAGGTAAAGATCGCGGTCCAGCGCATTGTGGTGGGTGATAAACGGGCGCGCTGTGGCCCCGCCGTAGAGCGGCTGGAGAATCGGCGTCTCAACTTCAACGAAGCCGTGCTCATCCAGGTAGCGGCGCATGGCGCTGATGAGACGAGCGCGTGTAATAAAGACCTGTTTCACCTCATCGCCGTTGGCAATGATATCCAGGTAACGCTTGCGCTGGCGTAGTTCGATGTCTTCCAGGCCGTGATATTTTTCCGGCAGGGGGCGCAGTCCCTTCGAGAGCAGGCGGTAGCCTGTCACATGCAGCGTACGTTCTCCTGTACGTGTTACGAAGAGGAAGCCTGTGACCTGAATAAAATCGCCGATATCCAGCAACTTGATCGTGCGATAAGCTGCCTCGCCCAGGTCATTGATGCGAAAGTAGACCTGAATGCTGCCGGTGCCATCTTCGATTTTAGCGAATGCCGCCTTGCCCATTTCACGCATAAGGCGGATACGGCCAACCAGGGTAAGTGAGTGTTCGGGGCCAGCCAGCTCATCAAATTGCTGGCGAGCTTCTGCAATCGTATGTGTGCGTTCTGCGGTATTGGGATATGGATTGATGCCCATTTCCCGTAAGGTATGCAGGCGTTGTAGTCGTATTTCCCTTTCGTCTGGCATAAGTGTATTTTCTTTTCCTCCAGTAAAGCGTGCCGGGGCATGATCGTATGCTGATTCTTTGCTGGCTTGATGCTGCCTTCTGTCTGTTTCACGAACGGAGCGCAGCGAGAAACATTTCTGTACCAGGTGTATCAGAAACAATAGAAAACTCTTTATTCTATCCTTGAAATTGGCGCTGGACATGAATTATTTCCCGGCACCCGGTTTCGTCTATTCTAACATTATTTTTCGTCTGTGGATAGATGGCGGATTGGGGAGGGACGGAAGGCAGACTCTGTCAGACGCATGCCAGGTAGCGCTGGCAGAGCGAGGCCAGCACGTCGTCGCCGGGCATCTCCCAGAGAGCTTGATTGAAGATCTCGACTTCGATATCGCCGGTATAACCAGCAGCTTCTACCGCGCCTCGCAGGCGGCGCAGCTCGATCACGCCGTCGCCCATCATGCCCCGTCCTTTCAGGACATCCGGCAGAGGCGTGAGCCAGTCGTTGACGTGAAAGCCCAGGATGTGGCCGGCGGCGCGGGCGATCTGGCGATACACGTCGGGGTCCCACCAGACGTGATAGACGTCGATAACGACGCCGAGGTAGGGCGAATTGAAGCGTTCGACCAGGCAGTTAGCCTCGGCCAGGGTGACGATAACCGAGCGGTCCGCCGCGAACATGGGATGAAGCGGTTCGATGCCTAGCCTGACGTGATGATCTGCGGCGTAGGGGAGAAGCTGTTCGATGGCGTCAGCGACCATATCCCGTGCCGCCTCGATATCGCGGTCGGGCGCCGGCCCGCAGACGAGCACCAGCACATCAGTGCCGAGTTCGGCTGCCTCGTCGATGGCGCGGCGGTTATCGGCAATACGCGCCTGGCGTTCGCGCTCGCTGCTCGCGGGGAACCAGCCGCCGCGGCATAAGCTGGAGACGCGCAGGCCGGCCTCGCGCACCAGGCGTCTACTTTCGTGCAATCCTGTTTTTGCCACCATCTCGCGCCACAGGCCAATGGCTGGAATGCCGGCGCGAACACAGCCTTCTACTGCCTCGCGCACACTCCAGTATTGAGTGGTGGCCTGGTTGAGGCTCAGGCGCGAAAGATCGCTCAATGGCTGGACGTCGATCATCATTGTTTCTCTTTCTATTCGATGCCAGCGATAGCCAGCACGTGGCGCATTCGTGCTACAGCCAGTTCGGGATCACGCAGCAGCCCGGCGCGGTCGGCGAGCACGAACAATTCTGCAAGGTGTACAATAGAGCGTGCATTCTGCATCCCGCCAACCATATGAAAGTGGGACTGGTGGCCGTTGAGATATGCCATGAAGACAATGCCGGTTTTGTAGTAGCGGGTCGGGGACTGGAAGATATGGCGCGAGAGCGGCACCGTCGGTGCCAGGATTGCCTCGTAGCTTTGCTCGTCGTCCTGATCGAGCGCGTGCAAAGCTGCGGCAGCGGCGGGCGCGATGGCGTCGAAAATGCCGAGCAGTGCGTGACTGTGACCGGTGCTATCCCCGTGAATCAGGACGGGATAGTTGAAATCGTCACCCGTGTACATGCGTACCTGCGCCGGCAGGCGAGCGCGCATGATCTTCTCGCGTGCGGCATCCAGTAGCGAGATCTTGATGCCGTCAATCTTCTCGGCATGACGCTCGATGATGCTCAAGCAGACTTCCATCGCCCGTTCAGGATCGCGGTAGCCCCAGTAGCCGGTGAGGGCGGGATCGAACATATCACCGAGCCAGTGCAGGATCACAGGCCGCCTGACCTGTGACAGGATGTAATCATAGATGTACAGGTAGTCGTCGGGTGTACGGGCGCAGGCGGCCAGGGCGCGGCTCGCCATCAGAATGATCTGCCCCCCCTCCTGCTCGATGAAACTGCACTGCTCTTCGTAAGCGGCCCGCACATCATCCAGCGTGACTGAAGGTGCGAGGACGAGCTGGTCTGTGCCGGCTCCGCAGGCGATGCGCGCACCTTTGTGGGTCGCAACCACTCGCAGCGAGCGTCTGATCAGCTCTTTGCTGGCTTGCCAGTCCAGGCCCATGCCACGCTGCGCCGTATCCATCGCTTCTGCGACTCCCAGACCCAGTTGCCAGAGATACTCGCGGTAAGCAAGCGTAGCGTGCCAGTCAATGTGGGCGCCCTGGATGTTGTCGGCAAAAGGATCGCAGACCACATGGGCAGCAGCGAATGCGATACGCCTTTTCGCCGGCGGATAATGCGCAGCGAAAGCATGCGGTGCGCCGGGTGTATACGTCCTGATCGTCCCGTCGGCGCGCGGTAATCGCAGAGGCATCATGGTATTACTCCATTTCCAGTGACAGGTCAGGGAGATCAATCCAGCGCCGCTCTTGCCAGGAACGTAACCCGGCTTCGGCAAGCTGAATGCCCCTGGCGCCTTCTAGCAGCGTCCAGGGGAATGGCGTGTCGCAGACTACATGTTTGAGGAAGAGTTCCCACTGGACTTTGAAAGCGTTATCAAAGGTGGTATTCTCTGGCACATCCTGCCACTGGCTGCGGAAGTCAATGGTGCCGGGTACGTCGGGATTCCAGAGAGCACGTGGCGTGTTGATGCGGCTCTGCACCTTGCATGTATGCAGGCCCGCCACCGCGCTGCCAAGCGTGCCGTCAACCTGGAGCATAAAGAGTTCGTCACGGTAAACACGCACGCACCAGGAGGAATTGATATGAGCAATGATGTCGTTTTCGATCTGAAAAGTTGTGTAAGCAGCATCGTCTGCGGTTACTATATAGCGTTCGCCATTCTCGTCATAACGTTCGGGAATGTGTGTCGCGCCCAGACAGGAAAGCGCACGCACCGGGCCAAAAAGATCGTGGAGAATATATTGCCAGTGACAGAGCATATCAACGATAATGCCGCCCCCCTCTTCTTTTTTGTAATTCCACGAGGGCCTCTGCCCCGGCTGCCAGTCGCCCTCGAAAACCCAGTAGCCGAACTCGCCACGTACCGCGAGAATACGCCCCAGGAAGCCACTGGTGATGACACGCTTGAGCTTCAACAATCCAGGAAGAAAGAGCTTATCCTGCACAACGCCGTTCTTCACGCCTTTTGTTGCGGCCAGGCGGGCCAGCGCCAGCGCGGTTGATGTATCGCCAGCAACAGGTTTCTCGCAGTAAACGTGCTTACCAGCTTCTATTGCTGCTTTAAGACTGCTAGCTCGCTGCTGTGTGGCCTGTGCATCGAAATAAATCTCGTCGTTCTTATCGGCCAGGCATTGCGCAGGGTCGGTACTCCATCGCTCGATATGATGCTGCCGCGCAAGTGCCTCCAGTTTACGTGCATCGCGGCCTAGCAGGATCGGGTCAGGCATCAGCACATCTCCTCCCGGTAGTGCCAGCCCGCCCTGGTTGCGAATCGCCAGGATCGAGCGGATAAGATGCTGGTTGGTCCCCATGCGCCCGGTCACACCATTCATGATAATGCCGACTCGCCTTATTGCCATACGCTCTTCCTCTCCTCCCTGTGATAGCAAACTTTAAAAAAGAAAATGTTTTCTTTTTAGAGAATACCACAGGCTCCTGTTTCTGTCAATGTAGAGTCCAGGGAATAGTCGGGAATAGTCGCGTGGATCTGGTATGGACTGGCGTTCAGAGGGCGCGACACGCCGGGAACTGTGTACAATTGGGGTCCGAACTGTTACCTCTGCCTTGCGAGAGGCAGATCAGCGCTATCTGGCAAGTCAGTCAGGTAATTGTTTTCTATTGCGGTGAGGAGAGTGAGCGTTGACGGCAGACCGGCGAAGAAGCCGGGGTGTCTGATCAGCAGGTCACGTGGAACAGGCCGGCGACCGCGCCTGACGCTTCGTTCCAGGCATGAATTGCGGCTGGCGTGGGCAGCAGTTCGACCTGGCAGCCTTTGCGGTTGAAGTAATCTGTCGCCTCTGCCGAGAGTCTGACATTATCGTACTGGCCGGTACCGATGATGAGCCGATCAGTGCCTTTTTCGTAGATATCTCTGGCCTCATCGAGGGAAAGGGTGTGTGATGTGCCATAGATGGCTTTCGAGAGTTTTTTCTTGCGTTTCTTGATTTTGCCATCTAACCGGATAACGACGTCATGCACGAAAGTCGTTCCCTCGATAGTGATTGAGCCGAAGGTTGTCCTGTCAATCTGTGGTCTCATGATAGAAGATGATAGCAGATCTTATGGGGAAGGGGAAGGGCCGGGGAACAGGCATTCCCGGCCCGTGTTTATGCTGGTTGATTGACGGTAACAGTGCCGAAGCGGTAGCTGCCGTCGCCCTGGACGCCTCCTATTGCGAGTTTGAGCGGGCGATAATAGCGGTTAGCATCCAGGATCTGGAGCGAGACGGTATAGGTGCCGCCGGCAATGTTGCCGGGGAGGGAGAACTGGTCGGTGAAGGTCTGTGCGGGACCGGGCAGGACTTTGCGCAAGTCGGTTGAGGATTGGCCTTGCCATACCACGCGGCCTGCACTGTCGCGCAACTGGATCATCACCTGCCAGGGATGATACGTTGGAGCCACATTGACGTTGCTCCAGCGCGTAGTAACGGTGAATTTGCCACCAGCAGAGATGCTGGAGCTGATGCTCAGGCTATTTAAAACGTAGCGGTAGCCTGAGATTCTGTAGTTTTCCAGCAGAAGCGCCTGTTCCTGTCCGCTGTAGCTGCTGAAGGAGTTGATATTATTGGCTCCATCGCCGATGATCGAGGCGTGATACGTTTTGATATCGGCGAGCGCCTGCTGGAAATCGGCGCCGCCGCAGTATTCAAAGTAGAGCGGCGCGACCCGCCAGCGTTCACGCGCCAGGGCATCGCTTTCCAACGTGTCCTTGCCGCCGCCGAGGTTGGCACGTCCTAGACAATCGATGCGCACGCCGATTGGTTTTGCGCGTTGCAGGCTCAGCGCATAATCGAGAGAATCGCGGTGAGAGGTCAGCATAAAGAAACCTTTGTTCGAGAAGGCGTTGACCTGCATATCAATGAGGGCTTTGCGGTTCTCGGCTGACATCGTGCCGCCCCCGCACGATTCGTTCCATTCGCCCCAGCAGCCATACAGGCTCATATCGAGCCAGCCCAGGCGAGGATCGTTGTTATAGCGCCGGGCGAGCGCGTTGATCAGATTTCTGGCCGCGTTCATGTACTGTGAACTGTTATAGTCGGCTCCGCTGAGATAGTCCGGCAGACAGTTTGAGCCGGGGTTCGAGGGCATGATGCGGAAGCCAAAGGTATAACCGGCGGCGGCAGCCTGGGCAAGTTTCTGATCAATGAGCGCGAAGTTATACTGGCCCTGTTGAGGCTCGATCTCATTCCAGCACCAGCGGTTGTAGCGGTCAGCGAGCGGCCAGCCGGGAGGAGGCGCTTCGCTTCCGTAGTATTGCGGGCCTCGCTGTGGGTTATCCAGTTCGATTCCGCTGGCAAGCTGTGTAGGAGTGAAAGCGATCATTGGTCCCGCCGGACCTGCCGGCGCGGGATGACGGGAGAAAGTAACATTAGAGGGCGAGCAGGATACGCTTTCGCCTGTCTTTGCCGAGGGTGAGGGACAGGGTTCGGATGAGTCTGGATGCTGAAAAAAGGAGAAGCCGGGGATAGTAGAGTTATTCTGCGGCAACCTCTGGCTTATGTACGGTCTGAATACATAGAAGCCGGCAACAAGCAGCGAGAGGATGAGCAAGGTGGTGAGTACAACACGACTGCTGCGCTTCCTGGGAGATTGCTGCGGGTCCTCGCTCTCCGGCGCACGCCTGGTTTTTTTGTCGCCCGGTATTACAACCGGTTTTCTTGTGGTAGTGGTATCGTTCATAACGAGACCTTCTCCTTTTTTCTTTTGCTCTCCTGTGGGCATCGGCGGTACATCCGCCAGGATTTTAAAGAGAGAGAAGATTCTTGAAAGGATGTTAGTGTTGCTCTATAAGCATATCCTATTTTGGAACGAACCTGCGATATTTGCTGGTACTAATAGGGGAGAAGGTACCCAAAAAGGGGATGGGAGTTCAGGGATATTCCTGAACTCCCATCTGGAAACATGCTCTGAATTGTGGACTTTGTGCTAGCTCCAGCGTTTTCTGATTCTGGGCAGGATCTCTTTTGCATAGAGCTGGAGGAAGCGTGACTGGTCGTCGCCTGGCGCATGGAAGACGAGGTGAGTGAAGCCAAGCTCGATGTAGGGACGGATTTGCTCGACATGCTCTTCGGGATCGTTTGAGACGAGCCAGCGCCGGTGGGCCTGGTCTGCGACTGCCTCGGCTTTTCTTTCCATCTCGCGCGGATCGTGAATGGCAACTTTCTCTTCGGCTGGCAACGACAGCGCGGCCCAGATGCGCGTGTCGCGCAACGCGCGTTCGCGGTCGGTGTCAAAAGAGACTTTCACTTCAATCATGCGTTCGATAGCAGCGGGATCTTTGCCGGCGGCTCGTGCTCCCTCTTCCATTGCGGGCAGGAGCTGGTCTTTGTAGAGCGCCTCGCCTTTGCCGGAAGTGCAGATGAAACCATCGCCGGCCCTGCCTGCGAATTTTGCCGCCACCGGGCCGCCGGCGCCAATGTAAATGGGAACGGGATGAGCGGGCCGATCATAGATGGTAGCATTGCGCGTATGGTAATATTCGCCGTCAAAGGTGACCAGTTCCTCTGTCCAGAGCCGTTTGATCAGTGTCACAGCTTCGCGCAGGCGCGCCAGGCGCTCCTTTGCCGGCGGCCAGTCGATGCCGGTAACTGCCACCTCATTGAGCGATTCGCCCGTCCCGACGCCCAGGATGATGCGGTCGGGGAAGAGCAGGCCGAGTGTGCCGAAAGCCTGTGCGATGACAGCCGGCTGATAACGAAAAGTAGGAGTGAGGACACTGGTGCCTAGCAGCACGCGCTGCGTGCGCGCACCGGCAGTTCCGAGCCAGGAGAGCGCAAACGGCGCGTGTCCATTGCTATGACGCCAGGGCTGGAAGTGATCGCTGATCCAGACGCTATCGAAGCCGCAGGCTTCAGCCTCAATAGTGAAATCGAGCAGTTGACGCGGCCCGAACTGCTCGGCTGACGCCTTGTAGCCGAGTTTCAAAGGATGGTTTGTCATGCAATGCCTCTCGCTTTCATAAAAATGCGGCGTAGCGACTCGCCTCGTTTTTCAAGGTGAGTGGAGACGCCGATCTTTCCTCTGTTAGTTCTTTAGCAGCATATCACTCCCCGGTGCATTGCGACAAACTGGAGAGTTGATATGACACAAATTTTACATCTCTCTGTCATATTTTTTATATCTCTGCGCTATGCTAAAGACGATGGAAGGGAGTTTGGAATTGGAGCGATCTGACCAATGTTTTCTTAAGGGTGGCTGATGGACGGATTCGGGAGCGCAGGAATAAGCTGCGCGTGTCGTTACAGTTGTCTGATTGATAAAAGAGGAAAACTCTGCTATAAAGGAGAAGAGGTACTATGATGTTCTGGGGACATGCACCGTTCTGGTTGCCCGGCATGTTGTTTTTCATACTGGGTAAGCTGTTCTGGCTGGTATTGCTAGGACTGCTGGTCTGGCTCGTGATACGCGCCCTGACCGGACGCAGGCAGGTCTGGAGAGGCTATCCTCAGCAGATGCCGCCTGTGCCACCGTATCAACAGCCTGTGCCGCCCTATCAGCAGCCCTCGGCAATGGAGATCTTGCGCCAGCGTTTCGCGCGTGGTGAAATTGACGCCACAACCTTTGATCAGATGCGCGAACGGCTGGAGGCTTCAGAGCGCCCTCCCACACCCCCACACGACGTCAACTAAACGAATAAAGGGGGTCGGGGGACTTTGTTCCCTGGCGGGAGGACGAATAACTTTTTTCTCCATTAGGAGAAGGGAGGTCCAGGAGGGTACATGCCCTCCTGGACCTTCTTGAGAATCTATCGCTCCTCTCCAGAAGAGACATAACGAACGGCCACGAAAGAACCTGCAAGGATCAGGCCAAGCACCAGCGGGATCGCCAGCCACAGAATGAGAGATTTTCCCCGTCGCTTGCCTGCAACCTGCTCCTCTCTTTTGCCTGGTTCCTCGATAGGAGCAGATTGTCTGGTGAACTTTGCCATATGTGTAGTCTCCTTTCGGCAGCGTGTGAGAGATAGCACGCTCACTTTTACTTAACCATTGGCCCGGCTGCTTGCCGGGCTGCTTAACACTATCATTATAGCGGCGGTGCCGAAAAGGACTGTCCACTGGCTAGGAGAGGGGCGTGACGATCAATTTGCCGAACTGCTCGCGGTTCTCCATCAGTTTCTGGGCCTGACCGACCTGTGCCAGTGAGAAGGTGCCATAGATCACCGGGCGGAGATGGCCGATGGCAACCAGCTTCAACACATCCGCAAGATCCTGGCGACTGCCACCATAGGAGCCGATCAGGGTAAGCTCTTTTGCAAACAGGCTCCAGATGTTTGTTTTGCCCTCGTCGCCGGTCGTCGCACCGCAAGTAACGAGCCTTCCACGCCGCGTCAGGCAGGCGATACTTTTCTCCCAGGTGGTTGTGCCAATGTGTTCTACGACGACATCGACACCACGTTTGCCGGTGATGCGTCGTACTTCCTGCAAGAAATCCTGTTCGTTATAGTTAATGACCTCATCGGCGCCTAGCTTGCGCGCCTGCTCGACTTTGGCTGCTGAGCCGACCGTTGTGATCACGCGCGCTCCGCTCAGCTTCGCAATCTGAATGGCGGCGCTCCCGATGCCGCTGCCGGCGGCGTGTACCAGTACATCCTGGCCAGGGGTAAGGGGGGCGCGCCGCGTGAGCATATGCCAGGCGGTGATCGTGGCGAGTCCGACAGCGGCGGCAGAGACGAAATCGACGCCCTGTGGCAGAGGAACGATATTTGTGGCGGGTACGCGCAGATACTCGGCAAAGCCGCCCTGGTTGCCCAGTCCCACAATATCCCCTTTGAGGCATGCAACCTCTTCTCCTGAGCGGCAGGATTCGCATTGTCCGCAGAACAGGTAAGGGGCGACTGCCACCGCCTGCCCGATGTTTAACCCGCTGACTGCCTCCCCGATGGCTGCAATTTCGCCGGCGACTTCTGAGCCGGAGATATGCGGCATTGGCGCAATCCTGGTACGTCCCGTGCGCGAGTAGATATCCAGGCGATTGATGCCGCAGGCATGGACTTTAACCACTACTTCATTGATGCCCGGCACTGGCTGAGGAACTTCTTCTATATGTAAGACGTCGATGTCGCCCTGTCTGGAAAATACAACAGCTTTCATCAATCCTCCATAGATGCAGCTTTTTTGATCCCTCTTAAAGTCTTTGGGGGAATATTGCTATTGTATGGCACAGCGGAGAGCCGTTGCAAGGCAGCAGGCGCGAACCTCAGGGCTTTTTAGTTTTCGAGAAAGATGGAGGTCAAGGGGGCGGTAGCCCCCGTGCGGAGCGCGAGGCGTCCTCGCACTCTCTCCTCACTCTGCTGCCGAAGGCGGCAAAACAGGGAATTCGGGGACACTGAAAAGCCCTGTGCGAACCTTAACTTGACGTCGCCGGAAGGCCGCGTTATCATCGGTACAGGAGAAATCTCACAAAGGTATTGTACCCAATTATGATGAAGCAATTACGTGGCCGTAATCTGGCCCATCCCGGCTGCCTGGTTGGCCTCACTCTCGGTTTAACGCTTGGCATTATCATTGCCGGTTTCCTGGCATCGGCGTTCAACGTCGCATTGAACATTGTACTTTTTGTCTGGTTCGTGGTGGCCTTTAGCCTGGCGGCCATCGGCTGGATCGTGGGGGATCGCCTCTCGTCTAGATTCCCTCCTCTGGAAGAGGAGCAAGCCTCCCCACGAGAGCATATGCCTGATGAGGCTGAGCCAACCTGAACTAACCTGAGCCACTCAATGTTTTTCAGGAGAAATGGCATGACTCTGGCCGAATCAGGCCGCTCAGGAACTGGCGCTTTGCCTGGAAATGTGCTATAGTATGAATACCCAGATATCTACTTGCGTGACGCGATCAGGCAGCGTAGCCTGTTGGCGATGATGCGCTATCATCCAGGATGACGTATCGTCGTGGACCCTTCTCTGATGGCCGACCACCAGATACGCTCACCTCTTTCTTATCCCAAGGTGCTTTTTTGTTGAAGTCAGGCGGGAATCTCCGTATCTCGCTCAGAGGGTGGAATGTACCTGGTCTGACAGTATGTGGGAGGACTCTCATGCAGTATACCAACGAATTTCGTCGGCCAGTTTCTGTGGACTTTGCTCCACAGGGGAGTGTCTGTGAGTGGTGTGGCAAGCCGGCTGAGCACAAGCTGACAGCCATAGGTGGACGCTGCCACAATCGAGGCGGCCTGTTCTGTCACTCCTGTGGTGAGCAGTTTGTGCAGGCGGTGATCAACTCGCTTGCTGCTACAACTACCTCTCAACCGTTTGAAGTGCTTTAGAGCGGGAGAGACGGGAAGGGACGGAGAGCATCGCGCCCGGATTTTACCTCGCCGGACTGTAATGAAATGAGAACAGGGAACAGGTGAGTTTCCACCCGTTCCCTGTTGCCCTCTGTTGCCTGCTACTCCTGTTCTACCAGAGGAGTGGGGGACAAGATGCCCGGCTGGCATCCCTGGCCGCTATCCCCTGCTTCAGATATAGCGTTTCATATATTCATTTATATCGAAGGGTTTGGCACGCTCAGTCAGACGCCAGGCCGCCTGGTCCATCGTCTCGCGCTCCTCCTGATAGAAGAGGCCAATGTATGGTTTTTCCGTCTCCATAGCCAGCAGCATGGCTCCGGCGCGGTCGCCAGGATTGTGTTCAGGCGGAATGGGAGTCACGGCGGCATCCCAGGCATCGAATGTATGATAGAAGGTCGGGCAGGGGCTTAACGCATGGATGAAGGAGAAGCCTTTATGCTGTATACCCTGCTCGATCAGGGCCGCCAGTTCTTTGGGTCTGGCCGAATAGCCGCGCGCCACAAAGCTCACATTGAGCGAGAGAGCGGTGGAGATGGGATTGAACTGAGAAGAGAATAGACCGTAGGGTGTAGACTTTGTGACGTGACCATGAGGTGATGTGGGTGAAGTCTGTCCTTTGGTCAAGCCGTAGATCTCGTTGTCCATCACCACCACAGTGATGTCGATGTTACGCAGCGCAGCATGGATGAGGTGGCCGGCGCCGATGCTGAAGAAGTCGCCGTCACCGCCAACCGCCAGCACCGTCAGATCCGGGCGGGCCAGTTTCAGGCCCTGAGCAACCGGCAGAGCGCGTCCATGCACACTATGAAAGCCGAAGGTTTTCATGAAGTGTGGGAAGCGACTGGAGCAGCCGATGCCGGATACGACTACGGTCTGGTCGGGGACCAGTCTCAGACTTGCCAGGCTGCGCAATGTAGCATTGAGCACGCCGAAATCCCCACAGCCGGGACACCAGGTGGGCTTTTCCTCACCCTTATAGTCCTTAGGTGTGGGATTGGGGTTGATGACCGTCTGCGTCATGGTTAACTGACCTCCTCGATAGCCCGTAGAATTTCTCCGGCGGTAAACGGAATGCCGCCAAACTTATTGACACGAATGGCCTGCAATCCATATCTTGCGCCTAGCAGATTGGCAAGTTGACCGGAGTAGTTGCCCTCTGGTACGATAACCTTCTCTACTGAACGAATAAAATTGCGAATGGCGCGGCTGGGCAGCGGCGAAAGAATCTTGAGGTGCAAGGATGCGGCCTTGTAGCCTTTCGCGCGCGCGCGGTCTACAGCCTCCTGAATGGCGCCTTCGGTCGAACCCCAGCCGATGAGGCCGATGGTGGCGTCCTCGTCGCCGTAGCGTTGTGGCTGCGGCAGTTCTTCGGAGGCGGTCACCAGTTTGCGGAATCGCTTCTCCATCATGGCGGTATGGTCTTCAGGCTCATAGTCAGGGTGGCCGTGCGCGTTATGCTCCAGGCCGGTGGCGGTATATGGTGGAGCGCCTGCCCCGGGAGCGGTAATGGGTGAGATGCCACTGGCAGTATAGGCATAGCGGGCATAGTCATGAGCCGCGCCGGCACCCACTGCTACTTTGCCGCTCGTCCCGTTTCCGTCGTTAGACTGTGGAACGTACTGGATGCGCTCCTGAATCTCCAGAGGCTTGAATACGCTGGCTTCGACGCTCTCAACACGTGCGGTGAGCGACTGGTCGGTGAGAAAGATGACGGGCATCTGGTAGCGCTCGGCCATGTTGAACGCCTGGCCGATCAGCGTATAGCAGTCGGCCACGTTGGCCGGCGCGACCACCATGCGTGGAGTATCGCCGTGACCGGCGTTGAGGGCAAAGCTCAGGTCAGACTGCTCCATCTTTGTGGGCATACCGGTGCTTGGGCCTGCACGCTGTGCGTCCACGATCACTGCCGGCAGTTCCGCCATTGACGAGAGGCCGATCAACTCGGTCATCAGAGAGAAGCCCGGACCGGATGTCGCGGTCATTGCACGTACACCACCGTAGGAGGCGCCCAGAACGGCAGCCAGCGCTGCCATTTCGTCCTCAGCCTGCAAGAAGGTCCCACCGACCCCCGGCAGTTCTTTAGCCAGAGCTTCCATAATATCGCTGGCCGGAGTGATCGGGTAGCCGGCGAAAAAGCGGCATCCGGCGGCCAGCGCGCCAGCTACCAGTGCCTGGTTGCCATTGAGCACAACGCGATTGGCCTTCTCGACGGGACCAAGCAGGTAGGGATCGTGTTTCGATAGCTTTTCGCTGACATACCTGCTGGCGGTTTCCAGCGCCAGAATATTCTTCTCCATCAGCGTCGGGTTGGCCTTACGCGATCTGGAGAGTTTTGATTGCACTACCTGAACAATTGCTTCGAGTGGCGGTCCGAACAAACCGGAGATCGCACCGAGCATGACCATGTTTTTGGTCTGGAAGAGCTTGATCTCTTTGCGCGCTATCTCATTGAAAGGGACAGCATACGTGATAAAATCGCCGGTTTCAGGTGTGAAATCAGAAGGATCGTAGATGAGAACGCCACCGTGCCGCAACTCGCTAACATGGCGATCATAGGCTTCCTTATTCAGGCAAACGAGCACGTCGGCGTAATCGCCCATCGATTTGATGGGCTGATCACTGATGCGTACCTGAAACATACAGGGGCCGCCGAGAATTTCGGCAGGGAAAGTTCTGAAGGTATACACATGATACCCCCAGCGGGCCGAGGCCAGGGCGAGAATATCGCCACCGGAGATGGTCCCCTCTCCCGATTCGCCCCCTATTCGGATCGTTACTTCATTCACCTTTGAATGCTCCCTTGAAAAATGGTAGACCGCGCCACAGCCAGGTGTATGCATGGCGCGGTGCTATTAACGCGGGCTACGTGCAGTTGGGGAGGTCTGGCACAAAGAGGATCTATATCTCTCTTCACCTGGGAGATAGATGGCGTATCAGTTCCTTTTCTACTTCTACCACGTACCAGGCCACAATAAAACATAAAGCAAACCCGCAATTCTGCTGTTCGCCCCTCTCTTGACTGCTGGATGCCACATCACACGTTACGATCACGGGCATCCATGCTTTATGGTTCTCCTCTTTATGGGAGGATTGAACAGGGTCTATTTCCAACTGGCTGTATTATATCACACTTTGTAGATGAGTGTCATAAAAATGTCGTTACCTCTGCCTTTGCCAGAAAATGACGAGCACTCCCCCTCTTCCCGGCAAGGCCAGTGTATGGTACAATACAGCTTGCGAGGACCCATAGCTCAGCGGTGAGAGCAGCCCGCTCATAACGGGTTGGTCGCAGGTTCGAATCCTGCTGGGTCCATTTCTTCG
>JADBKA010000391.1 GCA_014896635.1 Ktedonobacteraceae bacterium | reverse complement strand
CGCACACCCACCGCATAGGCTCATTTGAACGCCTCTACCACTGCCGGGATAATGCCCTTGATGCGCGGACTGGAGAGTACCCCCTCGTGGCAGAAGCCATTGATCATATCGACGCTGAACAGCGCCACCCTGCCGTGCTGAGCATCTGCCGCCAGGTCATGCCAGGCAATAGTGGGGAGTGTACGCTCCCAGGCCGCCAGCGCGCCGACAAACTCGCGTGCCTGTTCCAGAATATTTGCAGGAATCGTCGAGGTAGCCATGTGAACCTCCTCAGTTGCTAACAAACGATCACAGATCGTGTTCTGCTGATGGATTGAAGCGGTAGAGTCGCGCCGGGCGGTGCGTCCCCTCCATCTTCTTCTCTCCCGTATCCTCCAGAATGCCTGTCGAGAGAATTTTCTTGCGAAAATTGCGCTTGTCGAGCTTTTTGTGCAGGATAATCTCGTATACTCGCTGCAACTCGCGCAGGGTGAACTGCTCAGGCAGCAGGTTGAAGGCAATTGTGGTGTATTCCAGCTTGCCGCGCAGGCGGTTGAGCGTGTAGTTAAGGATTTCGCCGTGATCGAAAGCCAGCGGGGGGAGATCATAGACCGGGAACCAGTTCACGTCACTGGCATCATCTGCCGCCCTGACCTGCAACCGCTCCGAATCAAGCAGAGCAAAATAGACGACGGTGATCACGCGCGTGCGCGGATCGCGTTTGGGATCGCCAAAGGTGTAGAGCTGCTCCAGATATACGTCATGTACTCCGGTCTCTTCCTCTAATTCGCGCTTGGCCGCGTCCTCCAGCGATTCATCCATATGGATAAAGCCGCCGGGAATCGCCCACATCCCTTCAAACGGCCATGACCGGCGCTTGACCAGCAACACCTGCAAGTCACGCTGGCGCAGGCTCATCATCACGACATCAACAGTGACCGAAGGACGCTCGTATTTACTGGCGTCGTAGTGATGAGTTTCACTCTCTGTTGTATGACTCGTACCTTCACTATTCTGCTGATGCTCTTCTGTTGACATACCCGATATACTCTGCTCCTGCATATCTCCCCCTGGACTCTCGAAAATATCTGTCAAGAATCATCGTCGCTGGCAGCGAAGTCCTGGCTCTGTGTCAGGGCTTTTCAGTGTCCCCGAATTCCCTGTTTTGTCGCCTTCGGTGGCAGAGAGGGGAGAGAGGGGCGAGGACACCTCGCGCTCCGCACGGGGGCTACCGCCCCCTTGACCCCCCGTCTTTCTCGAAAACTGAAAAGTCCTGGCTCTGTGTAGTCATAGACTCGACAAATCGCCCGACCTGGTTTATAATGGATTTTAGCAAAAAGAACTCCTCCTCCCCATTCCGACTATCCCCAATTAGTGTGTTATATACACTAATATACCTGGTGTATGAGCGCCTGTCAAGTAGTTGACTGGAAAGCCCTGACGGCAATGCCGGCCATATTGTTTTGCCCATTGCAACTGTGCTATGCTATATCTCACGATACCGAAAATCTGTTCTTAATGAGAAAGCCGACGTTCTGTCAATGACCGCCGGTCATAGACCGGAGGCTTGTCGGTGGTTCGCCACCTGACAGGCTGGATTGACCAGACTGCACCGGGGAGCCACATCGGCCGGGCAAGTGAGCGTGTGGTGTGGTGATGACCCGGTGAACGATACCAGCAAGCGTTGCCGTTCGGACCCTGGTGTGCTGCCCCAGCACCGGGCTCTCCAACTCCTGGTCTAACCAGCGCTGCGGTCAGGCGCCGTGATCAGGGGAAAGTACCGACAGGTATCCTTGTCGAGGGGATCACTTGTACTCCAATCTTTGCGGGAGAAAGGAGCCTTACCTGATGAAGGTGTATGTGTTGTCACAAGAAGGAACGCCCTTAATGCCCACGACGCCGCGACGCGCGCGGCTGTGGCTCAAGGAAAAGCGGGCGCGGATCGCCAGGCGCGAGCCGTTTACCATCCGGTTACGTTTTGCTCCCCGGCACTCTATCCAGGCGGCGACGGTGGGCGTGGATACTGGCTCGCAGACAGTGGGCATCGCTGCCGTCGCCAATGGGGAAGTGCTTTTGCAGGCGGAGGTGCATCTGCGCACCGAGATCAGCCGCCAGATGCTCCAACGCCGGCAGTACCGCCGCAATCGTCGGAGCCGCAAGACGCGCTACCGACCTGCACGTTTCGCCAATCGGCGCAGAAAGCAGGGCTGGTTGCCACCGACCGTGCGTGCGAAAGTGAATGCAACGGTGAAAGCGGTGCGGTTTGTTGCCAGCCTGCTGCCAGTCAGTCAGGTCCATGTGGAAGTGGCGAGCTTTGATAGCCAGAAGATGCAGAATCCTGAGATCAGCGGCGTGGAGTACCAGCAGGGGGAATTGCAGGGCTATCAGGTGCGCGAATATCTGCTCGTGAAGTGGAACCGGCGCTGTGCCTACTGCGGGGCGACAGGCGTGCCGCTTCAGGTGGAGCACATCATTCCCAAAGCCAGGAGGGGCAGCGACCGCGTCTCGAACCTCACGCTGGCCTGTCAGCCCTGCAATCAGCGCAAGGGGAACCGGACAGCGGCAGAGTGTGGGCATGCGCAGATCGAGGCGCAGGCCAGGCTTCCGCTGCGGGATGCCGCACAGGTCTCGGCCATGAAAACCGCCATCATAGGAGACTTGCAGCGTCTCTTTGATAACGAGCGAGTGCATGTGCGGTATGGTTACGAGACGAAATACCAACGCACACAGGTGTTGCATCTGCCCAAACACGGGAGCGCCGGAATGTTCCCGGTGGGAAAAGGTCACGA
>JADBKA010000390.1 GCA_014896635.1 Ktedonobacteraceae bacterium | reverse complement strand
GACTAGTCGAACGTGATTTGCAGAGTGTCATGAAGCTCGGCAATGGTACTGTCGCGCTCCGCACGAGCAGACGACGCCAGATCTGAGGGCTGATCCTACGTCACCAGACGCACAATTGATACACCTAAACAGTTGTCTCTTTATGCTCCATCCTTCCTCCTCTGCTCGATCACTCATCTCGCACCTCACTATACCTGTTTCATGCGCGTTTGCACAGGGTATAGGGACTCTTTGCCTATAGTTTCGGCTTTCTAGTTAAGAGGCTCAGCAATTAGCTTCCGAACTGGAATGGTCTCGTTCTCGATGCTGCCTCGCGGTCTGGTGACGTGGCGTGCATTCGTGCGCCAACACAGCATTCCAGAGTGTACCGTGGCACGAGCTATTCCTGATGAGCGGATCTGAGTCGAGCGAGGCTTCTGGCAAGTCAATAGCCGGACTGTGCAGGAAACTCTCGGCCATGTCGGAGTCAAGCAATTCATCGAACTCTTTGAAGATCATCCGCGCTTTGTACGATGCGACAATTGCCCACGTGGTACCCACAACTGATAGCACCTCTCATACTCCTGCCTGGATATGAGGGTAATCATAGATTCTAGTGACCAAGCCATTGCAAAAGATGCCATGCCGAGTGTTGTGTAATGATCCCGTTCCCACTCGCCTCTCATTGAGATAATAATACAGGCATAGATGGTTCCTTTTCTTCTTGCATGATTTCTTCTATCTAGCTCGTGTTGCCTCTCGGATTTGCGCACGCAGATACTGATGAAATTCCTCTGGTGCTGGCTGATGTGCAGGTGACGACTCCGAGGTTCGCTGTTTTGGATTGGGTGTGGTATGCTCTTTCTTGTGTACAGGCATAGTTCTCTCCTTGTTGTAAATGAAGGTTTTAGCCTACTGGCGCAGTTTCTGGGAACAGAGTGGGGAGAGCACAGCCCTGAGCGGAAAGGACAGGATGAGTATGGATCATCTTCACCCAACAGATCAGGCAGACGGGGAACGAGTGGGAGCGCCCCTCATTGAACACTACTATGATGAAGAAGCCCACATCGAATGGCAACGTCTCGAACGCCATCGAACAGAATTTGCGGTGACGATGCGCACATTGACGGAGTATTTGCCGATCCCTCCACAAGCGGTGCTCGATGTTGGCGGCGGGCCGGGCAGATACGCTCTGGCGTTGTCCTCGCTTGGGTATCAAGTCACGCTCCTTGATCTCTCTCAGGGCAATCTCACCCTGGCCCGACAAAAAGCGCAGGAGAGACAGATCTCGCTTGTTCAGTATGTGCATGGGAACGCGCTCAATCTCTCTGCCTTTCCTCCTGAAAGCTTTGACGCTGTTCTGCTCTTCGGACCGTTATACCATCTGCTTACCGAGTCTGAGCGGCAGCAAGCCGTGCGTGAAGCCTGGCGTGTCCTCCGTTCCGACGGATTCATTTTTGCTGCCTTCATCACCCGCTATGCTGCTTTTCGCTATCTCGCGAAAAACTCACCCATGACCTTGCTTGAGAAGCACGCCGAATGGGAAGACTTTGTGCGCACGGGGATCTATCACGCTGGACAAGGCGTTGGCTTCACTGATGCCTACTTTGCCCATCCTGCCGAAATTGGACCGCTCATGGAAGGAGCAGGGTTTGAAACGCTCGATCTGTGCGGATGCGAAGGAGTTGTTGCAGCGAATGAAGAGCAGGTCAACCGGCTCACTGATGATGCCTGGCAGACATGGATTGATTTGAATTACCGGCTGAGTAAAGAACCCTCGCTCCGCGGAGCGGCTGACCATTTGTTGTATGTTGGCAGGAAGCCCGCCATGTGATCGGTACCCACTACGTAATCATTGAACGAAACTATCCTTCGATGGCTTCGCTTCTTTTCTTCTCCAACCTCGTTACGCAATCCGTGGGATATTGCGAACCTAGCGCGCGAGCTGGGCATCCAATTCACCGAACACGAGCATGCCTTTGACCTGGATCGGGCCAACCCTCCACTTCAGGGAACCTACCGGAAGATACCGGCTGGCATCGAAGCCGCCTACGGAGACCTGATGCGTTTTCGCCTGCTGAGCAGGGAGAGACAAGGGCCAACAACAGATCATCTCGCCCTGGACTGCCAGTTCCTCCCCAGCAGCACCGCATCGTTTCTCAAGGCCCTGATCGCCTACCTGAACGACCAGACAGACCCGACCGGCCTGAAGATCTATAACCTGCGTGAGATGGCGAAAAGCCTGCGCATGACCTACGACCGCATCGACGGGCTACTGGGCATTCTTGCTTGAGGAACGCGGCAAGGCACAGGAATAGAAGAAGGGAACCATCCCCAGTGTTCGCCCTCGATGCGCGTGAGACGCCAGCACGTGCATCAGTCTGGCGGGTGCGACCGTTGCCGCCTGCCAACGGGTGTGAACAGGAAAGGCCAGAATTGCTGGCACATACAGCATGAACAATCTGTAGAGGTGTGAAGAGGTTTTCCCCACAGCAAACAGGTGATATGCTTGCTGCGATTCCCATCGCCGCCTCCTTCAATCAGCAGGCAGCAAGGACTGAGAGGAGACCTGTTCGCGGCGGAGTTGTTCCAGAAGGCTGGGATTCTGTTTGAGTCGCTTGATGCGCTCTTTCTCCTCTTGGGTGATGTAGAGACTGCGGTCGCCTACATGCCAGGTGCGCGGCTCAATACCCAGTTGTGCCATGTATTTGCGCAACGTGACGCGCGTAATGCCGACGTCGTGTTCGACATCTTTCAACTTCACATAGGTTGGTGGCTGGTGGTGATCAGTGTGCTGCA
>JADBKA010000071.1 GCA_014896635.1 Ktedonobacteraceae bacterium | reverse complement strand
TGCGCGATCACCTGCTCCACCTCAGGAGCCATCTGCGTCGTGGCCTCTTCCGCAAGATCTTCCTGCGGAATGAAGAGTTCCCGTGAGGACCCCTGTTCCTCACGAATCATCTGCTGGATCATCTGCCCTTCTTCCTCTGACAGGCCGTGCATCTGCCCAAGAATCGGAGATCTGCGCGGTTGCCCGTTACTATTACGGTGAGCTGCGTTTTCGGGTTTATAGGCACCGGGCATATGAATGACCACCTTTCTACTCTCTGCTCAACGTATGGCTGCTTTTTTCTTACCCTCCTACTGTAACACGTGAGACAAAACATTGCCAGAGCAAAAAGGGGAGGTTCAGGAAGATCTGCCCTCCTGAACCTCCTTTCGTCCTGTATCTAGTACACATATTCTTGACGTTTATTCTAATTGCCAGCTATACTTCTAGTAGAGAGCACATGTTGTGTTTCTTGCCCCTATAGATGCAAGCCGTTGCATTAAGAACTTATGTTCTAGTTAAATACTGAAAAAGAAAAAGCAGGCAGCCGCCAATGAGTAGAGACAGAAGCGTTGCGGTCGGTGTCGAAATCGGGGCGGGGAGAACGGCAGTTGCATTGATTGATCGACATGGAAGGATACGGCATCGTTGTGAGGCGAAAACACTGAGGGGACGGCCCGCTTCCGCAACGCTGGAGCCATACTTACGTGCCATAGATGCGACGCTGGAGCGCGCTCACAGCGATAGGCTGCCTGTGTGTGGCATAGGTGTGAGCCTGCCCGGCACGCTTGATCCCGTCACACGTCGCCCGCTCGGCGTGTCGTTACTGCCCTCACTGAATAACTTCCCACTGTGCGAGTTCCTCGAAATGCGCTATCGTTTGCCCGTTCAGATGCAGGTTGATGTGGATGCAGCTCTGCTTGGGGAGCATTATTTTGGCGCCGGCAGAGGATTCCGCCGCTTGCTCTTGCTGACGGTCAATGCAGTGGTCGGAGCCGCGCTGATCAGAGACGGACAGTTGGAGCGCACGGAAAACTACACCGGCCATATCTGCCACATCCCACTTTCCACGTCCGCCAACGGTACGCGCTGTAGTTGCGGCAGGCGCGGGTGCATCAATACGCTGGTCTCGATGGATGCCATACAAAAAATGGTGCAGCGGGCCTTGCGCCGGGGCGACGAAACCCATTTCACGCAGCGCCTGCTGAGCCGCGAAAGCTTCAGTCCACAGTTACTGGCCGAAGAGGCACGACATGGCGACAGCGTTGCATTGCAGATTTATAGCGAGGCCGGGCGCTGGCTAGGCATGGCCGTCAACAAGTACATGGACCTGTTCGAGCCGGATATACTGATTCTGGGCAGCGAGGTACTCTGTGCCAGCGATGTGCTCCTGCCGCACATACGCAACGCGCTGGATGGCAATAGCCGGGCGCGCTCCTCGCGGGTATGCAGCCTGGTAGAAGTGGTTCCCGCCTGCCTGGCGAGCGATGCCGAGCTTATCGGCGCGGTTGTCCCACTGTTTTAAGCTCTTTTGCAGGAGAGGTACAGAATACTCAAAAATGAGTATAATCTGATACAAAAACACATTCAGAGAAACAGGCCCGGCGTTACCGTACACTCAGAAAGATTTGTAATGTTCGGATAGTTCCGGCACGCTCTGTGTATACGGTCCGGCAGGCGGAAGAGAAGTGCTTGCGCCGGTACTCGCCGGCAGCGGCAGGTGCAAGATGACAGTCGTACCGTGATTTTGCTGTGGACGCTGAATGGATCTGATGGTCAGCGTGCCGCCTACTGCGTGTGCCTTGAGACGAGCTTTAGAGAGGCTCGTTCGCTCTGGCGAGATGCTCTCGGCATCGAAGCCACGTCCATCGTCGATGATATAGATATCCAGCGTTCCATTAGTGGAGACCGTGCGCACGGTAGCGAAGTTTGCCCCGGCATGGTTATAGATGTTAAGCAGCGCCTGGGTCACGGTGTAAGAGATGGCCTCGGCAATGCTGGCGCCCTCGACAGTCTGCTCCAGGTCGGGACTGAGCCTGTCGAGCGCCCAGAGATCTGCCTGAATGTGCAGTGGCGAGGCAGGGTAGAGGGCTGGCAAATCTTCACGAATCAGTTTCTCAAGATGCCGCTTGAGGCCGAGGCTACGGCGCTGATGAGCGTCTTCTACCAGTAGTTGCAGACTGCGCAGATCCCCTTCTAACTCTTCACTGATCTTGCGCACTCTCTCCAACGCTTCAATAATTGGTTGCACAATGACTTTCCCTGACGGATCTTGCTCCGATTCTATACGCAGTTTATGCTGCCAGTGAGCCAGCAACGAACGGATGCGCAGCGCCTGTTGCTTGGGTTGATCATGAATGCGCTGCGAGAGCGTAGAGCGCAGTTGTGCATCGGCTTGCAATAAAAGTGCGGTGGCCTGCTGTAGCTGGTTGCTGGTGCGGGTCAGTTCCTCAGAGGTTCTGACCTGCGCCAGCAGGGCCGCTTCCCGTTGCGCCAGCGTCGTATGCAGCCGGGCAATGTGGCGTGTAGAATCAGTAATATAGAGGAGCACGAACGGGTAGAGCAGCGCCAGCAAGGAGAAAATCGGCACAGGAAAGAGAAGCTGCCCGGCAGGCAGGACGAATAATATCCCGGCGCACAGGCCAATACTGATCCCACCGATCCAGAAGAGCAGGAAATTGCCGAGACGGCGGCGAATCAAAGGAGGAGGCGATTCCGCCAGCAGGTTATCTGTGTCAACGCCCGGCGGCAGAGACAGAAGACGCCCTGCGAAGAGCAGCGCATGCAGACTGATGCCCAGGCTGACCAGAATCGCGACTGCTGCATATCCCAGACTGAGCAGAAAGTTGACACGCTCAAAAATAGAGCCGGTAATGAGATAAGTCCCCCATCCGTAAACCAGCAGCATGATGAGCGGCAAATAAGGAATAGCTTCCACCAGGCGCGGCCTGTTGGCAGATTTGAGGATCTGTGGATGATAGAGCAGGCTGAGATGAAGGAAAGTGGCCCCCGGCAGAGCAAAGGCAGGTAGCCACAGCAGCGGAATGACAAGATCAATCCGCCCGGCCTGCTGTACACTCCCCAGATGACTATAAAGCAGTAGCAGCGTGGCAGGTACCAGCAGCGACATGCTCTCGACACCCTCCGACCAGTTCTTCGCCACAACAAGCAGGAGCGCGCCAGCCAGTAGCCAGCCGGCGCCAGCTAGCAGGCTCAGTCCATAGTTTTGAAACCATATGTCGAAGGTGAAGAGGCTGGCAGGCCGTGTAAAACTCGCTGGTACCGAGCCATTGCGTCCAACTGTATATGTGATAGTATCACCGGCATGGGCATGGTTATAGGTCTGTGCTAAACCATCTGCACCTTTTACGTTGTTGGCAGCAAGAATTGCAGGCTGGTCCGGGCTGATAAAAAGCCCGGTCTTGATTGGTAGCGGCGGGAGCCGGGGCGGCGTAGAGACAACAACAACCCTTCCATCGGTATTGATGGCCCAGAAAAATCCGCCAAATACCTTGTCTACCTGCTGAAGCAGGCGCCAGTGGCCGGCTCCGCTGACCATGAGGAGAGCCAGAGCAATGATTGCATAAATAAGTGTCAATTTAAAACGCAGGGACCGCCACCGGGCATCAATCTCTGCCTGAGATGAACTAAACACAGCTTAGTCTAGCATGCCCGGCCAGATCATGCAAGATATCCCCCCGGTGCTGGAATCCACTGGTATAGACCGGGCTTGTCAGGTGTGAGATACTAGTGATAATCCGAACAGCAACATCAGAGAGTAGAAAGAGGCCCGACCAGTGTCCTATCGAAATGTGGAAGAAAAAGAAATTCAGCCCACAGCCTATCACTTTGTTAAAATCAGCGGGCGTGTCACGGACGAACTTGATTTCTATCTCCAGGCACTTGCAGCAAGCAACCTGGCACTGATGACCAACCCCATCAGCGCCCAGGCCCACTATCGCAAAGGTGTTTCGCTCTACAGGCTCCAGTTCTATCATGACGCCCTGGCTGAGTTCGATGAGACTCTACGCCTCGATCCTCACCACGTTGACGCGCTCAACTACCAGGGTATCGTACTGCGCAAACTTGAACGCTACCACGATGCTCTGCTGGTCTATGACCGTGCTCTACGCCTGAATCCACTCTCCGCCCACACACACTTTAACAAAGGGGTTATCCTCGACACTCTGGAACATTATGAGGAAGCCCTCGATTGCTATGAACGCTCCATCCAGCTCAATTCTCACCTGGCTGATGTTTACACCAACAAAGGCCGCCTACTTTATCTGCTGGAACGCCCCGATGAGGCTATCACAGCCCTCGACGAAGCTATTCGCCTCAATCCTGAGGATTACCTTGCACACTATTATAAAGGTCTCGCCCTCAACGCACTGCAACGTTACGAAGATGCGCTCGATTCCCTCAACCAGGCCATCCACTATAACCCTGCCGATGCTGCTACATGGTATGCCAGAGGCGATATGTTACGTAAACTTGAACTCTATCACGAGGCTCTTATCGCCTATGATCGGGCCATCCTGCTCGATCTTCACTATACTCAGGCATATATCAGCAAGGGCATTGTGCTCGAAATGCTCCAACGCTACGGAGAAGCCTTCGCTACTTACGAGAAGGCACTCGCACTCGATTCTACCAACGCGATGATCTACTTTTATCAGGGAGATGCGCTCGGTGCGCTCGAACATTACGATGAGGCGCTTGATTCCTACGAGAAAGCGCTCGCGCTCGATTCCACTGACCCGATCATCTATTATCACAAAAGCCTGGTGCTCGGTATCCTGGAACGCTACGAAGAGACGGTCACCGTACTCGACCAGTTGCTACGCCTGGTCCCCGACCACATTGACGCGCTGATCAGCCGGGGACGCGCACTCTTCCTGCTCGAACGCTATGAGGCCGCCCTCACTTCCTTCGAGCAGGCATTGACGTTTGCGCCAGGGAACACACTGGCTTACAAACTCAAAGGGCAGGTGCTCCAGCGCCTTCACCGTTATGATGAAGCCCTGGCGGCTTTCGAGCAGGCGCTCCGCCTCGATCCCGATGATACGGAAGCTGCTGGTAATAAAGAAGAATTACTGCAAGAGATGCAAAAGCAGTAGGGCGCTTCTCCTGCACTTCTGTTACTACTTCCTTCGTGCCGTGTCCGCTTTCACTATTTGTGGCGTAATTTCATGCTCTTCTTTCTCAACTTCTTCTTCTTCTTCTGACGGTCGCTGCATCTGCGTCAGGGTGATGAAGAGCATGACGAGAATGATCACGTGCAGAATCGTACACCAGAGGCATAGGGCATCCAGTTTGACAATTTCTACATACACCAGGTAAAAGGCTGTCAGCAGGCCCAGGATGCTCCATCCCACCTGGGCCACCCGAATCGACTGTATCGCTCGCTCCCCCTGCCGCCATATATACATATTCACGACGGCCAGCAGGCCGGCAATAACGAACCAGGCCAACCCTGCTATGGAGATGGGAACGTCCGTCCCCGGCACCAGCGCATAGCTGCTGGAGAGGACACGCTCACAATTGATGACGCCGCTGGTAGAGCAGACAAGCGGCGTCGTCGTATAATGGACAGCCGTGAGGTAGATGGAGATGCCAATGCCCATAAGGGAAAGCGTTAGCAAGGTGAGTTGCGCCCATGCGCGCCGAATTTCTCTCATAACTTTTCTTATATTATATCCAGGGTCAGATTATTTTTTCTTTTCTATTATAAACGATGTGGCCACAGAATCTGAGGAAAAAGATTTGGAGACACCTCCATCTCCAGCCAGAGAGCATACGCTCTCCTGGCCCCCCGGCGGGGGATGCCGTCGATGCCCCGTTTCGGCTTACTCTGCCAGGGGTGGCGTCACTTTCTCGGCGAAGTGGCAGGCTGCGTAATGCTGGCGTCCCTCTTTGGCCTCAAAAGGTGGCTCGACTTCGCGGCAGATCGCCTGTGCCATCGGACAGCGCGTGTGGAAGCGACAGCCCTGCGGAATGTTGATCGGGCTTGGCAGATCGCCCGATAGAATAATGCGCTGTCGCCTGCGTTCCACCTGCGGGTCAGGAATAGGCACCGCCGAAAGCAGCGCTTTCGTATACGGATGCTTGGGAGCCGCGTATAGTTCGTCGCGGTCAGCCAGTTCAACAATTTTACCCAGATACATCACCGCGATGCGGTCGGAGACATGACGCACGACGCCCAGATCATGCGAAACAAACAGGTACGTCAGGTCGAACTGATGCTGCAAGCGTTGCAGCAGATTGAGTACCTGAGCGCGTACTGAGACATCCAGCGCTGAAACCGGCTCGTCGGCAATAATAAACTCGGGGTTGACCGCCAGAGCGCGTGCCACCGCGATGCGTTGGCGCTGTCCTCCGCTGAACTCGTGGGGATAGCGGTCGATATACTCCGGGCGCAGGCCCACCACACGCATCAGATCTACCACACGGTCGCGTATCTCCTGGGCAGAGCCGGTTTTATAAATGTGCATCGGCTCGGCGATCAGCGAGCCAATCGTAAAGCGGGGATTGAGCGAAGCGTAGGGGTCCTGGAAGATCATCTGGATGCGCTGGCGCATTCGCCAGAGGCTCTCTCCTTCCATCGTCGCCAGGTCCTTATTGTCATAGATAATCTGACCTGAAGTCGGCTTATAGAGGCGCACCAGGGTGCGTCCGATGGTTGTCTTACCGGAGCCACTCTCGCCCACCAGGCCAAGCGTCTGTCCTTTCTCGATGCTGAACGTTACGCCGTCAACGGCATGCACGTGGCCGACCGTGCGCTGGAAGACGATGCCGCGCTTCAGCGGGAAATGCATCACCAGGTCGCGTACATCCAGCAATGTTTTGCTCGCAACTACGGTTTCTGCTGCCATCTCCATCTCCTTATGTATTGCTTATGTAGCACTCTTGATTTCGCTCGCTGACGCTTCCAACGCGGCCTGTTGTGCGACGAGGCGTGCCTGGCGCCGTCGTTCAGCATAGGCCTGTTCTTTAGGATCGGTGACATCCACCCAGCAGGCTTTGCGATGCGCACTCATCTCAGGCAGCGGATCGAGGGCAGGCATGGTGCGACAGATGGAGCGGGCATGGAAACAGCGCGGCATAAAAGGACAACCACTGGGGGGATTGAGCAGGTCGGGCGGCGCGCCTTCGATTGTGCGCAGCTCAGAGTGCCGCTTTTCGTCAAGGCGGGGGACCGAGGCCAGCAGGCCGCGCGTATAGGGGTGGCGCGGATTGGCGAATAGCTCATCGGTCGGGGCTTCTTCCACTACTTTGCCGGCATACATCACAATCACGCGATTGGCAACGCCCGCCACCACACCCAGGTCATGTGTGATCAGAATCAGAGCGGTGCCAAATTCTTCGCAGATGCCGGAGATCAGTTCGAGGATCTGCGCCTGCACGGTCACATCCAGGGCCGTTGTTGGTTCGTCGGCAATCAACAATTTGGGGTTACAGGCAAGCGCAATGGCGATCATCACGCGCTGGCGCATGCCGCCGCTGAACTGATGGGGGTACTGGTCGATGCGCTCATGTGGGGCCGGAATGCCAACCTGTTCCAGCAGTGAGAGCGCACGAGCGCGCGCTTCGCTCTCAGAGAGCTTCAGATGAATACGCAGGCCCTCGGCAATCTGTTTACCGATGGTCATGGTCGGGTTGAGGCAGGTCATCGGGTCCTGGAAGATCATGCCGATCTGACCGCCGCGCACTCTACGCATGGCGCTTTCGGGCAGGTCCAGCAGATCCTGATCCTCGAAGAAGATGCTGCCACCTCTGTACTCGCCGGGGGGTTGAGCTACCAGGCGCATGATCGAGAGCGCAGTCACGCTTTTACCGCAGCCACTCTCGCCCACAATCGCTACTTTCTCACCGGGTCGAATGGCGAAACTCACGCCATCTACCGCACGCACCCAGCCGGCCTTCGTTTTAAAGTGGGTCTTGAGATCCTGCACTTCAAGCAGATATTCTCCCAAGTTTTTGCTCCTTATATGTTAAACTAAAGCCAGGTTTTTACCAGATATCAGTTTTCTGAGAATGGAGACAACAGCTCTGAACTATTTGCTATCGCTCAGTCATATGCGGATCGAGAGCATCACGCAGGCCATCACCAACCAGATTGAAACTCAACACGGTGGCGAAGATAAGCAGCGCCGGCGCAAACACCAGCCAGGGCGCTGTGTCGTAGAGCGCCTGGCCGTTGCTGACCATCGTTCCCCAGCTCGCAGTAGGCGGGTGTAGTCCAAAGCCGAAGTAGCTCAATACCGACTCGGTGATAATATTGACGCCCACCAGCAGTGTTGCATTGACGATGATGGGGCCGGCGGCGTTGGGCAGAATGTGCCGGAACATGATACGCAGGGCGCGCGCGCCAATCGTGCGCGCGGCCAGCACGTACTCCCGCTCTTTCAGCGCCAGAAATTCACCGCGCACCAGGCGGGCTGTGATCGGCCAGCTAAATGCGGCGATGAGGAATATCACAGTCCTGGGCGAGCCATCCGAGAAAGCCGCCGAAAGGACAAACAGCAGCAGCAGGTACGGTACGGACAGCATGACGTCGGTCAGACGCATCAGAATGTTATCAACGATGCCGCCAAAGTAGCCGGCAAAGGCGCCGATGCACACGCCGACGGCCAGCGTCACAGCCATCGAGGCCAGGCCCACCAGCAGCGAGATCTGCCCGCCCGCCATCGCACGCGCCAGTTGATCACGTCCCACATCGTCGGTGCCAAAGGGGTACTGTGCCGTCGGCGGGAGCGCGGCATCGTTGTAATGCAGCTTATCCGGCTGGTTATGCCCGGAAATGGCCGGCCCGATAAAACAGAACAGGAACAGCAATACCAGGAACAACAGCCCGATGATCGCCGCCCGGTTGCGAATAAAACGGTCGAAGATGATGCGCAGTTGACTGCGCCGTTTCTGCGCCAGTGCGGGCGTCAGTTCAAGAATAGGTTCGATTTCCTCTTCCAGTACCTGGCTCTGCACCTCTCTAGCAGATACATCCATATCCATAGTATTTCCTCTCTTGAATACTCATGAGTAGCGAATACGAGGGTCCATGACACCGTAGAGGATATCAGCAATCAGGTTAAAAGTAATGACGAAGAACGCGCTCATGATCAATATTGCCATTAATACCGGGTAGTCGCGGCTCTCCAGAGAGTTGAGGAACAGTTGCCCCATGCCTGGCCAGGCATAGATACCCTCTGTGATCGTTGCGCCCGCCGCTATCGAGCCAAAATCAATGGCTACGACGGTGATGAGCGGAATCACAGCATTGCGTATAGCATGGCGAATCAGTAGCGGGGCCGGTGCAACCCCTTTGGCGCGTGCCGTGCGCATGTAGTCCTGTTTGATGACTTCAATAGTGCTGGCGCGCATATAGCGGCTCCAGCCGGCGATAAAGAGCACCGAGAGCGTCAGAGTGGGCAGGATCATATGCAGAAAATGGTCAAGAGCTGCGTTAAATGCGTCAAAAGTCATGCCGAAGGTGGCGGTGCCTGAAACCGGCAACCAGTGCAACTGCACCCCGAAGATATCTTGCAGGAACAACCCCAGGATGAAGGCGGGCATGGCGATACCAAAGTACGAGAGCGTGGTCAGCGCGTAATCAATGATGCTGTTCTGCCGTACCGCCGAGACGATTCCCAGAAACAGCGCCAGAATCAAGGCTAGCGCGAACGCGACAAGGAACAATTGTACTGTCGCGGGAAAACGTGAGCCTATGATATCGGCTACCTGCTGGTGTGTAGCAAAAGAAAAGCCGAAGTTGCCGATCAGGCAGTTGCCCAACCATCTGATATACTGCACCGGCAGCGGCTGATCCAGGCCAAAACTGGCGCGGATGGCCGCCCGCTGTTCAGGCGACATACGCGGGTTGTAGATGACCTGGTCGGCACCCCCAGGCATGGCGTGGATCAAAAGAAACATCCCGATTGAGACTAAGAGCAGCAGGGGGATGGCCTGTAATATGCGTCGAATAACGTAACGCCCCATGTGTACCTCCGCTAAGGAGAGCGAAGCCTTTTTATTTTTTTTAGTCTACCATGTTTCTACTGTGCCTACAAGAATACAGGGTGCAGGGACTACTCACCTCCCTACACCCTGCTTTCTCTTTTTTAACGAATGGACATCACCCCCACGATACGGGGATGCTGCCTAGCACTGGCCGCCGTCGCACCACCACTCCCAGACGTTGATGGTCTCCGAAGCTCCCATCGGGCCGGGGCCGTAGTTGTGTGCTACTTTCTTCACGACAGCAGGGTCAGTCGGGCTGTAGAGCACGACGAGCGGGAAGTCGGTCAACTCGATCTGGTGAATCTTGTTGAAGGCATCCTGCCGCACGTTGGGGTCCGCTGACTGCTGCTCCTGCTTGAACAGCTTCTCTAGCTCAGGATTGCAGTAGAAACTCCAGTTCTGCCCCTGCTTGCCCGTCTTAGGATCAGGGATCTGGCTGCAACTCAGCAGCGTGGCATCATCGGGATCATAGACCCAGGAGCTTTCAAACTCGGCGATGTCATGCTTGCCGCCGTTAAGGAAGGGACCGAAGAACTCGCTGGCCGGATGGTTCTCAATGTTGATCTTGATGCCGATATCCTTCAGGTTCGACTGGATGATCAGTTCGTCAGACTCGCGCCAGGGCTTGCCAGAAGTGGTGGAGTATTTGAACTCCAGCCGCTGACCATTCTTGACCCGTACCCCATCGGGACCTTTGACCCAGCCGGCGCTATCGAGCAACTGATTCGCGGCTGCCGGGTCAAACTTAGGACAGGGCGCGTCAGGCTGATAGCCAGGCTTATAGGCCTTGCCATGATCGATGCAGAGCGGCGTAGCCTGCCCTTTGCGCGCCGTCTTGATCATGGCATCCCGGTCTACTGCCATCGCAATCGCCTTACGCACTTCCAGATTTTTGCCCAGAATCGGGTTGGTGAAGTTGAAGACAAAGGCCTCGAAGTTCGAGGCGTTGGGATTGACCACAAAGTTGTAGTTGCTCAACTTCTTGTAAGATTCCGTCTTACTGACGTCCACGAACCAGGCAGAGGTGGCTGTACCTGCCTGGAAATCCTTGAGAATGGTGTCCTGGTTGTCAATGACCTTGAAGACGATCTTGTCCAGGTAGGGGAGACCCTGCGCTGCCTGCCAGTAATTGGGATTCTTGACCAGGGTGTAATGGTTGCCAGGCTGGCTCTCGCTCATGGTGAAGGGACCGCTGACCACCGAAGGGTTGAGGTTATCCTTCGACTTGAGAATGTCTTCGGGCTTCATGCTCTCAAAATGGTGCTTAGGCAGCGGCGCCAGGCCACCATCGACCCAGCCGGACACAAAGGGCGCAAAGGGTTCTTTGAGATGAAAGGTGATGCTGAGCTTGTCGGCGGAAACATCTGCCGATTCGATTGGATCATAAGCAACCGTGCTGGCTGCGCCGAACTTGGGATTCTTCCACAGCTTCCAGGTAAAGTCCACGTCTTCAGCGGTCAACGGATGCCCATCCGACCATTTGACGCCAGGGCGGATGTGGAAGGTCCACGTCTTTGCATCGGCGCTGACCCCTCCATTGGCAACTGTCGGGACCTCAGTGGCGATGTAAGGCTTGATATTGCCGTTATAGTCGCCAACGAAGAGCGGGGAGTAGAGCGCCTGGTCCACCAGCACGCTGAAGGTCTGCGAACCACCGTTGGGAATCAACGAGTCAGGCTCGTTCCCAATATCGTCGATCCAGGTGCCGCCAGCGACCGGTTTGTTACTGGTCCCCGGCTGCCCTGTGGTCGGCGTTCCCTGCGCTCCACAGGCACTGAGCACCAGTATCAGCAGAGAAAGGAGAGAAAATGTGCTGACGGAAAACCGTAATCCGACCTTCGGTTTTTTGAGCATTGTATCCTCCAAAATAACACTGATTTTTGCTTGAAGGCCCGTTCCCTCAAAGCAGTATGACGGTCACTAAAGGAGAGTTGTTCAGAAGTCCGAAACACTTATCTGTAATAGGTAGATGCTGACTTGCTATTCCCGCCTGCCTGGCACCCGCTGACAGATCAGCACAGTCTACTTGCTATATACTACGTCGATAGTCCCCATCTTCTCACACTCTTCTCAGGTAAAATCCGTAACATGATATGATTATGTCGTATCTTCAGCGAGATGCATCAGGGCAAAGTATTGCTGGACTCCCGGAGCGAACCGGGACTACCAGAAAGGGATATTTCAATGAGCGAACATGCCTGGCTACGCACAGCCTTTGTTACCGGCGGATCGGGTTTCATCGGCCACCACCTGATTGCTTACCTGGAGAAGCGCGGCGTCGAGGTGCGGGCGCTGGCCCGCTCGATTCCGGCAGCGTTCAGGGTGGAGCAGGCGGGAGCCGAGGCCATAAAAGGCGACCTGGATGACAAAGAGGTGCTCCAGGCCGCAATGACCGGCTGCGATGCGGTCTTCCACCTGGCCGCACGCGGCGTGGGATGGGGCAGGTACGAGGACTTTTATCGCGTGAATGTAGAGGGGACACGACACGTGCTCACAGCGGCACAGACGGCAGGCGTACCATGCCTGGTCTATGTGAGTTCGGAAGCGGTACTGGTGAACGGCGGTCCCCTGATCAATGCCGACGAAACCTGGCCGCGCGCTAAAGAACCGGCTGGCTTCTACGGCAAAACGAAAGGACAGGCGGAAGAACTCGTAGAACGGGGCAGTACGGCGACGCTGCGCACGGTGATCGTGCGCCCGCGCTTTGTATGGGGCAAGGGTGCGCCGGGCCTGGCGCAACTGGTACAGACGGCACGCACAGGTTCGTTCGCCTGGATCGACGGAGGACATTATTTGACGTCAACATGCCACGTGACGAATGTGTGTGAAGGACTGGTACTGGCAGCAGAACGCGGACGCGCAGGAGAGATTTATTTTGTGACCGATGGCGCACCTGTAGAGTTTCGCGCTTTCATCAGTGCGCTGCTGCATGCACTACATGTCGAGCCAGGCGAGCGCAGCCTGCCGGGCTGGCTGGTACGTGGACTGGCCCGCGCAGGCGAAGTCGCCTGGGGGACACTCCACCTGAAAGGAGCACCCCCTTTTACATTGGAAGCCGTGCGCTTGATCGGACAGGAAGTCACGGTGAACGATGCAAAGGCACGCCACGAACTGGGCTACCGCGCGACAGTCTCACGCGAAGAGGGATTGAGCCTGCTGGCCGCCGGCAAAACCGGGCGGCTGGAGTAACCCGCTAAAAAAGAGGCCAGGAGACGCTTTTTTCTCCCTTGACATTGAACACCACAGGTTATAATTAACCAGGACTTGCCAGGATACAAGGCACACAAGCAGAAGGTGCATTATCGCCTGGTTCTGTACCTGTGGTAATTAGCGATGGATTGCTTTCCCGGCTCGCAGCGCATTAAGAATAACCAGCACGTCGATGCCTTCTTGCAGCAGTGCTCCAGCAACCGGGGCAAGATAGCCTGCTGCCGCGAAGAACATCGCAATGATGCTCAGACCAAGCCCGATCCAGATACCTTGCCTGGCGACGCGCATCACCTGCCGGCCAAGCCTGACCGCCGTCACAATACGGAGAATATCTGTGGAGAGCAGAACGCCGTCCGCCGCACTGGCGGCTGCTGTCAGCCCCTGTGTCCCCAGAGCAATGCCGACGGACGCCGTTGCCAGAGCCGGCGCGTCATTGACGCCATCGCCGACCATCAACACGCGACGTCCTTGCTCATTCAACTCTCGCACCACCTGCACTTTCTGATCAGGCAGGCAGCGGGCCACCACGCGATCCACCCCGGCCAGCGCGCCGATTTGCTGTGCTACTCGCTCATGATCGCCGGTCAGCAGAATAGTCTCCTTGATGCCCAGATCCTTCAGTGCCGGTGAGAGACGCGCCAGATCAGCGCGCGGCACATCTTCCATGACGACCAGACCGCTGCATACGCCGTTCAAGGCAATAAAGCTACAGATCTGACCCTGCTCGGTGCGTCGCTCCCGCTCTTTCAGCAGCGCCGGGGGCAGCGCAATTTCCAGAGAACGCATAAAGTCACGGTTGCCTACAGCAACCAGCAGATCCTGCGATTGCGCCGGCTCCTCTTCGCCGCCGCCTCTCCGCTCATCCACCAGCACGCGACCCTGCACCCCCTGGCCGAACACTTCTACGAAATCGCGGGCAGGTTTCAACGCGAGTCCCCGCTCCTGTGCCGCCGCAACGATGGTACGCGCAAGTACATGATTGGAGAGTAGCTCGACCGAAGCAACAAGACGCAGTATTTCGTCTTCTTTCACCTTCTCCACATATTCCTGGACCTGATCACCGGCATAGAGCAGCAGTTGCCTGACCTGCGGCGTGCCAAGCGTGAGCGTGCCGGTCTTATCGAAGACTGCGACATCCGCCTCACCAAGTAGCTCAACGGTAGCTCCGCTTTTAACAATCACGCCATGCCGCGCGGCTGTGTCGATGCCCGACATGATTGCAATAGGAGTGGCGAGGATCAGCGGGCAGGGCGTCGCTACAACCAGCACTGCCAGAGCATAGATGCTGTGGCCAGAAATCAGCCAGGCCCCGCCCGCGAGAAGCACCGTCAACGCAGTAAATACGACACTGTAGCGATCCGCCAGCCGGTGAATCGGCGCTTTGCGCTCCTGCGCTTCTCGTACCAGGCGGATAATTTGCGCGTACTGGCTCTCTGCACTGCTTTTCTCGACATATACACGTAGAACTCCATCCAGGTTCACACTGCCGGAGTACACCGACAGGCCGGGTACTTTGCGCACCGGCAGTGGTTCGCCGGTAAGATCGGCTTCGCTCACACTGGCATTCCCTTCCTCAACCACTCCATCGACAGGGATAAGCTCACCGGGCTTGATCACAACGATCATGCCGGCCTGTATCGTCTCTGCCGGTACGTCAACAATCTGTCCATTCTGGAGTAGATGGGCATGGCGAGGAATGCGCTCGGCCAGAGCTGTCAGCGAACTGTGCGCTCTCCTCAGAGCAAACGCTTCCAGGGCCTCGCCACCAGAGAGCATCAGCACAACGATGGCTCCCGCCAGGTACTCGCCCATCAGGAGCGAGCCGAGAATAGCCAGGACAGCAATCACGTCAACGCCAAACTCGCGGTGGAAAAGCCGATAGGTCGTTTGCCAGAGGAGCAGAACACCCCCCGGCAGGGTTGCGGCAAGCAGAGTCCAGTGGGTGAGATCAGCCCGCCCGCTCAGCCAGAGGAACAGGCTTACCGCGAGCAGTAGGAGCGTGCCAGAGGGGATAGGATAGCGCCGCAGGAGCCGGACCATGCGGCGCAGCCATTGTTTTCGCTCACGAGCAACACCGGCAGGCATCTCTTGCTGGAATGAAGGAGATTCCTCCATGTTAGTGGCAGAAGGCACCTGCAACTGCCTGTTATTGGATTTGCCCACAATTTCCCCCTGGGAAAAGGAATTCAGGGAAATTCCTGGCGAGATTGAAGCAAGCTCTCTCTGTACAATGGAACAACTATTTCCTTTTCCTTCTCCCTGATGTGTTATTCTCGTGACGAACCTCTCTTGATATGTGCTACAGTACAGACCAGCTCTGGCAGAGCTGGTCTGCGAGCTATCAATCAAGGACGTTCCAACGAAGCGACTTTCTCAGTTGCCTCCTGCTTTTTCTGTTTCGACTGCATGGCTGCCGGTCGCACAATCAGGAGTGGCAGGCGGGTTGCATGGAGTACGCGCTCCGTCACGCTGCCCATTGTCCAGCGCTGGAAGCCCTGACGCCCGTGCGTTGCCATTGCGATCAGGTCGCTTCTGGTGGAGATAGCAGATCCCTCTTCACCGCTTTCTGCGGCCCCAATCAAGGCCGACGCCACGTCGTCCGCCATCACCACCGACCAGGTGATGGGAACATGCAGGCGAGCAACAGCAGGTGCAGTCACGCCTTCTCGGAGATGCTCAGTTGTCTGCTCAAGGTAGACGCGCGCGTGCTGGCTGGCAAGATCATAGTCGGCAGCGCCTCTGCCTTTCGATGGCACTATCCGAATCAAGTGCAGTTCGCCCCGTGCCGGCGTTGCAAGCGCGGCAATCAGCATCGCCGCCGGCTCCAGTGCCGCTTTCGCCAGGACCGAGCCATCGAGCGGCACAAGAACGCGCAGCGGCATCGTAGGATCAGGATGCGGACCGGCAGGCATGGGACCTTTTTCGCGCAGCACCAGCACAGGAATAGCCGCATGATGGATGATTTTTTCGGCCACACTCCCCAGCGCCCAACGAGCAAAACCGGAGCGCCCGTGACTGCATAATACAATCACATCGGCAGTATAAGACTCCGCCGCCGCGAGAATGACCGACGCCGCCTCGCCCTGGTCAACGAATGTCTCGGTTGCAATGCCTGCCAGCAGAGGCGAGGCGGCTACCTGAGCAAGATAAGACTTTGCATTCTCCTGCTCATTTTCCAGCATCTCAGGGGTTACAGTAGAATAGGGGACGAGAGCCGGCCCATAGATTGCCGACACGTTCATTGCCTGGATCAGAATGATCGTTCCCTCGCTGGAACGCGCCATGCGAGCAGCAACAGACAGGGCACGCTCCGCTCGTGCAGAACCATCCAGGGGAACAAGGATTCGTTTGAACATCGTCATTCGCTCCTTTCAAGGAGTGCGCCCTGGTCAACGGTCGAAAGGCCCGCCAGGCCCGCGCTCGCCAGTATGCAGGTTGTTGTGATATACGGGAGAACGCTGAGAACGCTGAGAACGCTGCGGAAGATCAGAAAGCTCCATGCGCATCTGCTCAAACGTTTCCCTGTCGATTTCTCCCCTTGCGTACCGCTGGCGCAAAATCTCCAGCGCGGTCGGCCCCGGCTTAAAGAGCCAGGGCCTCCTGAGCAGTACCAGGAACGCCAGGCTCAGAATCAACAACCAGAAAAATTCCGCCAGGACCATCCAGACGATAATCTGTTGCCAGCCATTGGCGTATCCGTCCATCATCGGCATAGATGCTCACGACCTTTCCATTTTGCTAACGAGCGAGAGTGAACTGCCTCAACCGGTCCCCCTCACCATCTGTTAGAGAGTATCAGCTATCTGCATCACAATGCCGTCACAGCCGCGTGCTCCTTCCTCACTGAACGATCACAGTTTCCTGGGTCGGGACTGAGAAAACGCTACGACTATGAGGAAGCCGGGGAGACGGCAAACAGGCGTGCGCCGCAAAGCCCGTAAATGCTATAATCTTAGAGGATACGGCATCAAAAACTCCCGGCTGAAGTTGAAGAGCGAAGCGGTACAGGTTAGAAGAAAGGAACTATTCCTGTGGCATTGGACAGAGAAGAGATGTATGCGACGCTGCATCCCTACTTTCGGGAGCGTGTTCGCCCGGATGAACCGCTGGCGCAGCACTGTGCCTTCGGGGTAGGTGGTACAGCAGACATCTGTGTGACAGTTGAAGAGCAACGCGAGCTGAGGGATCTGATCAGCCTGTGCGCAGCCCGCCGCTGGCCATTGCTGGTCATTGGCGAGGGACGCAATGTGCTTTTTGCCGATGAAGGCGTGCGCGGGATAGTCGTCCAGATGAATATGCAGCACTATACGCTTGAAGAGCAGGCAGATGGCACGGCAATCGTGACTGCGGAGGCTGGTGTACGCTGGTCACATCTGCTGGAAGAGCTGATTCCTCTGGGATGGGCGGGGCTTGAGTTTGGCGTTGATATCCCTGGGACGCTGGGCGCGGGCATCGTCAGCAACGTCGGGGCGCACAATCTGGACCTGGGGCGCATGCTGGAGTGGATAGAAGTGCTCGATGCGCGCGGCTGCAATCGTGAGGAGGATGGGCAATTTACGCAACCGATGCAGCGGCGCTATCTGCACGACGAACTGGATCTCGGCTACCGGCACAGCCGCCTGCGCGCAGAACGCTATACCCGTATTGACGAGCGCGGCCAGCTCGTCTTTCCCACGCGCGGCCTGATCGAGCCGGCAGAAATCGTGGTGCTGCTCGGCCTGAGATTGCACCGCCAGAGCACTGCACAACTGGCAACGCTACGGGACCACTACAGGCAGGATCGCCAGCGTACCGAGCCGACTCTGCCACGTACCGGCCCGATCTTTAAAGATCCGCCGGAGAGCACTGCCCACGCGCTGATCTCCCAGACCGGCCTGGCGGGCAAAACTTTTGGCCCTGTCCAGATCGCCGAGCGCAACGCCAACTATGTCGTGAACCTGGGCGGCGCTACCGCTACACAGATTATCTCGGTGGTGATCGAGATGCACCAGCGCGTGCTCGCTCGCTCTGGCATTAACCTGGCGCTGAACATCGACTTGCTCGGCGAGTGGCCTCGCCCGCGCGTCATATAATGCTCTCTCCTCTCCCTCAAGATGAGCTTGCCGGATCTCCAAGCGCAGATGCAAAAACGGCGAGCGGTCCGGCTACGCCGGGGCCGCCGGGACTGCTCGCCCAGTCCTGTGCTGAGCAGGAATTCTCCCCCGACAATGAATGTAAAATGCTGCTTTCTCCTTCGAGCGCTGGAGCAGATAGATCTCACTGCACTCAGCATCGAGACGCAGTCTGGCATCCTCACGGAGCAGTTGTGGATAGTTCGCGTCAAGAAACCCTATCAGCTCCTCGGCGGTCCATCCCTCCCTGGGAATATCCAGCATCTCCACCAGATCTTCGCCGAGATCAATGGTATGGGAGGGATGTCTGCTCGCCAGGGCAAGCAGGCAAACTCGCAGAATGTCGTCGAGATTCATACTTTCACACTCATTCTTACGCATACTCTCATCCTCCCTTCTATGGTTCTGTGTGCCGTTCTTCTATTTCTATACCTACTCATATTATTACATTATCAAGCTCATCTATTACTGAATTCATCCCACATCCAGACTATAAAATAACGAGAGCGCAAACACGTCACAAAAGCACGCGCTACTCTCACATTCCACTCACAAAGCAGGCGCTCCCTGGCCCGGCTTTGTGTACTGATTGTGAGATACCAGGCGAGTTTGTGACATAAAAGTGACTGGGCTATGGTAGGGTAGGAATGCAAGGTGGAAGGGCATCGGGAACAGTGAGGACAATGTGGCCAGGAGTAAAGGGGTGTAAGCAGGCTGGCAAGAAGGATGGAAAGGGAAGCGAAAGGGGAAGGATGATGCTGGAAGGGAGTGAGAAAACCAGTGGGGAGCGAAAGTGATCATGGGAGAGGTACAGGCAGGGAAAAGGATGATGGCGAGGGTACCGATGGGAAGAAGGAAAGGTGGTAAGGGCGATAGTGGAAATGGTGAAGATGGAAGGGGGCAAGAAAGTTAGAAAGGAGGATGGAAGGGAAAGCAGGTGAGTTGGGATAACAATACGCAGGTGGTATCGGGTTCGCAAGGAAAAGAGCAGTGGTTCACGTACGAACGAGGCCACATTTGAGAAAAAGCGGTGGTTCAAAAGAATAACCACAGGAAGTAATACCAGCGTTGCACCTTCTGTTTCGTACGTGTACCACCTCTTTTTGTATTTATTTCTTTCTCAGAAAAACTCCCGGCGACGGGTCACATAGCGGAGATATAACATTGCAACTCCTCTCACTGGCTGATAAGGCCCGCCACACAGTCTTACGTCAAAAGTATGCTATGATTAAGAAGGTCAGGCGGTCAAACAGAAGGACAGATCCGTCAGAGTGCTGGCCGCGATCTTCATTGCATAAGTGTAAGAACAATGGTGAGGAGTATTTGACCGATGAAGGCAGTTCAATTTGCTCGTTATGGTGAGCCAGACGTTCTTCAGATCCAGGAAGTACCCGATCCAGTTCCCGGACCTGATGATGTACTGATCAACGTGAAAGCTACCACAGTCAACCGGCTCGATCTTTTCCAACGTGCCGGCAGTCGCCCGGTTGCCCAGTTGCCTTTTACCCCCGGCCTGGAAGCAGCCGGCGTCGTTCTCTACGATGCGCATGGTTTTCACACAGGAGAGCGTGTACTGACCACACGCGCGCCGCTTGCGAAAGGCGGTGGTGGTTACGCCGGCAAACTGGCGGTACCGGCCTCGCACCTGGCTCGCATTCCCGATAATGTCTCTTTTGAGCAAGCAGTTGCTGCTGGGCTTGCTGCCTCAACGGCCTGGGGAAGCCTGTTTGATCTGGGACATCTCAAATCCGGGGAGCGTGTGCTGATCTGGGCCGGATCGAGCGGTGTTGGCTCAGCAGGAGTGCAACTGGCAAAACACGCCGGAGCCTGGGTGGCTACGACTGCCAGTTCCGAGGAGCGGGCCACCGTCTTGCGTGGCCTAGGTGCCGACCTTGTCGTGAATCATCGCCGCCAGGACGTCGCAAAAACGCTGCAAGAGCAGGGTGGTGCCAACCTTGTCATCGAACTGGTCAGTACAACACTCCAGGTGAGTCTCGATGCCTGTGCGCCTGATGGACGTGTCGTGCTGATCGGCAATCTCGGAGGCCAGCAGGCAACGGTTGATACGCAGTCCTGGCGCCTGAAGCGCGTCACGGTTATCGGTGGCGGCATGCTGCGATCCGCCGTTGCAGATGAACAAAAAATCCTTCAGCTCATTACTGAAAAAGCCTTTCGCCCGCTCATCGCCAGAACGCTACCCATCGCACAGGCTGCCGAAGCGCATCGCCTGCTAGCATCGGGCGAAATTCAGGGCAAAATCGTCCTTATCCACGAATAATTCAGAACATCGCCGTTATTTCAACCGGCATTGAAAGAGAGAAGAAAGACTATGCAGAGCCAGGTGAGTAGTGAGAAAATTCTTTTTACCAGAGGGGTTCCAGCAGTGGAAGCGCTGCCCACTCAACTGCTCAGTGAGTGTTTTCAAGCAGTGCTGGAAGGACCAGAGGGGCGTAGCGTTTTGCAGTACGGCCACAACGGCGGCTATCTTCCGTTGTGCCGTCTGCTCGCCGAGCAGTACGCTGTCAGTCCCGATCAGGTGCTTGTGGGTAACGGCTCCCTGCACTTGCAGGATCTTTTATCGGCGCTACTCATCAAGCCGGGGGACGTGGTGCTCGTCGAGCAGCCAAGCTATGATCGCGCGATCAAGACATTCCGCCGGCGCGGGGCGCGCGTAATCGGTGTTCCGCTTGATCTTGATGGCGTCAATCTGGCAAAACTGGAAGAGGCCGTTGCACGGTACTCGCCGGTGTTTATGTATGTGATTCCCGATTTCCAGAATCCTGCCGGTGTCACGACTTCTGCTGAGAAACGCCAGGTGCTCGTCGAACTGGCCGAACGCTACAACTTCTGGCTGGTCGAGGATGTACCTTACCGCACCTTACGCTACAGCGGCGAATCTGCTCCGCTGCTGCGCGAACTCAAGCCGGAGCGCGCTATCACGGTTAGCTCGTACAGCAAGCTGATCAGCCCCGGCCTGCGCGTTGGCTACCTGGTCGGGCCGGTAGCTCTGGTAAAAGAGTTGACAAAACTGGCCGAGGATACCATCCTCGCGCCTGTGCTGCCCACACAGGCGGCGGTCGTTGAATTCTACAGA
>JADBKA010000070.1 GCA_014896635.1 Ktedonobacteraceae bacterium | reverse complement strand
CACCAAAGGGCAGCATCCTCTGGACTCCCGCTCGTGCTTGACGGATTGCTAGCGATATTAGTATAGTATGCTTGGGGTATCGTCAGTTTTCTATAGACAACACCCGCATCGACATTTTCTTGTACTTCTCAGCGCATACAACCCTGCACTGCGATGAGCACAGCGAGCCTTTAGACCAGACAGGCCCGTTGGCTTTTACTATTGGAGGTAGACCGACGTGACAAATTCAGTCGTCGTAATCCTCATCACCTTTACTGTCCTGGTAGGAGCGGCACTTGCTCTCTTCGCCGGCTATTATATCGGCTCGGCGCGCAATAAAGCTAAATTTGAAGAGCAACTACGTTTGCAGAAAGAGGCCAGCGAGCAGCGTCTCCTGGAAGTTCAGGTACAGCAGCATGAGGCACTACGCGAAGCACGCAACGAAACCGCACGGTTTCGGGATACAATAGAAAAAGAGAACGCAGAGCGACGCACCGAGCTACAACGACAGGAGCGTCGCCTACAACAGAAAGAGGAATTACTGGAGCGCAAAGTCGAATCCCTGGAACAACGTGAGCGCAAATTGATCAACAAAGAGCGCAGCCTTGACCAGGCGCGCGAAGAGGTTGAGTCACTCAAACTGCAACAGCAGCAGGAACTGGAACGCATCGCGCGCTTGAGCGAAGAGCAGGCCAGAGAGCTGCTTTTATCTCGCATTGAGAATCGTGTGCGGACCGAGGCCGCGCAGCGTGTACGCCGGATCGAAGAGCAGGCACGCGAAGAGGCCGAGAGCCGCGCACGAGAAATCATCACACTGGCAATCCAACGCTGCGCTTCAGATCAGGTTGCGGAGTCCGTCGTCTCAGTGGTGCCACTGCCCAACGATGAGATGAAAGGACGCATCATCGGGCGCGAGGGACGCAATATCCGCGCACTAGAGGCCGCGACGGGCGTCGATCTGATCATCGACGACACGCCGGAGGCGGTGATCCTCTCAGGCTTTGACCCGGTGCGACGAGAAGTCGCGCGCATCGCTCTGACGAAGCTGATTCTGGACGGGCGCATCCATCCGGCGCGTATCGAGGATGTTGTTGCTAAAGCGCGCCAGGAGGTGGACGCGGTTATACGTGAAGCGGGAGAGCGTGCGGCGCTGGAAGCCAATGTTCACGGCTTGCAGCCCGAACTACTCAAGATTCTCGGCAGGCTGCACTTCCGCACCAGCTACGGCCAGAACGTCCTGGCGCATTCCGTTGAGGTCTCCATTCTCGCCGCAACGATGGCACATGAGCTTGGCGCCGATGTCAATGTCTGCAAGACAGCCGCGTTGCTGCACGACCTGGGCAAGGCCATCGACCAGGAAGTCGAAGGTCCACACGCAGTGATCGGCGGCGAGATCGCGCGTCGCTTCGGCAAGTCGCCGCGCATCATTCACGCAATGGTGGCTCATCACGCTTCGGAAACTGAGCCTCAGACGTTAGAGGCAGCTATCGTCCAGGCGGCAGATGCGATCTCAGCAGCCCGTCCCGGCGCCCGGCGCGAAACGATTGATCTCTATATCAAGCGCCTGGAAGCACTTGAGCATATCGCCAATTCCTTTACAGGTGTGGAGAAATCGTTTGCTATCCAGGCAGGACGCGAGATTCGCATTATCGTCAAGCCGGAAGAGGTGGATGAATACACCGCAAACCTGCTTGCCAGCGATATTGCGCATAAGATTGAGGAGAGCATGGACTATCCGGGCCAGATCAAGGTCTGCGTCGTGCGTGAGACTCGCGCGGTCGATTACGCGCGGTAAAATTAGTTAAAGAGAGCGTCGAAACACAGCGGGATTCTTCCAGAAACCAGGACGGAGGCAAAGCTTTGCGCTACTATAGACGGCACCAGCCTGGACGATCTATGAGAGCTTCAGCGGGATCGCATATTATTGTGATATCCTGGGAAACCACAGCTTTTTGGTGGCGATCACAAGGATGATCAGCTAGAATCGCATATGGTAGGGGTAGGGATGGCGCCTGGTGGCGCGGACCCTCGCCCGGTCTCCTTGTCGCCCTGGTTCCTGCATATACCCTGGTTCTGGAAGCTCTCCAATAGTAACTTTGAGAGAGATTACCAGCGTTATGTTCAATATCGTTGATTTACATACCCATTCTAACGCTTCGGATGGCCTGTATGCGCCGTCCGAGCTATTACAACAGGCAAAAGCTGCCGGGCTGCGCGTGCTCGCGTTGACTGACCACGATACCACCGATGGTATTGCCGAAGCGCAGCGGGCAGCACACGCGCTGAGTATCGAGCTGATTGCCGGCATCGAAATTAACACGTATCTCAATGAGAAAGAAGTGCATATTCTCGGCTATTTTATCGAATACGAGCAAGAGGAATTCCAAAATACTCTACAAACACTGCGCGATGCGCGGGAACGGCGTGGCGAACGCATGGTGGAGAAGCTAAACGGGATAGGCCTGCGCATTACCTGGGAGCGCGTACGCGAGCTGGCTCACGGTGCTGTTGGACGGCCTCATGTTGCCCGCGCGCTGATGGAAGCCGGCTATGTGCAGTCGGTCGGCGAGGCATTTGACAAGTACATCGGCGCCGGGCGCCCGGCGTATGTCCCGCGCTACCGGCTTTCGCCGGCAGATGCGATTCGTCTCATTGCCAGCGTGCGAGGTCTGCCAGTCCTGGCGCATCCGCTCGACTATCCGGGACTGGACCTGCTCCGCCAGGTACTGCCCGACCTGTGCAAGGCGGGCCTCGTGGGACTGGAAGTCTACTATGGACCCTATACTCCTGAACAGGAACAGGCGTTGCTGGTCCTGGCCGGGCAATACCAGCTCATCCCTACCGGTGGCAGCGATTTTCACGGACCCGGCATCCACCCGACTCCGCTCGGCGGGCATCATGTCCCCCTTGAAGTTGTCCAACGCCTGCAAGCTGCTCACGCCAGGCAGCGTGATGCCTCCCCGCCTGCATTCCAGTTGCCGGCGCCGGTAGCAGAACAATAGCGAAGAATCAGGAGCGAGCAACTGTGAGTGAGATTCCCCCTCCACCCCTATCGGCCAGACCGCACAAGTTGATCAGATTGCTGCACCGGCTGCGCGGCCTGATAAAGACGCTGACGTTGATCCTTTTGCTGATTCTCGCCAGCCGCGTCATCCTGCAAAACTATCACATTGATGGGCAGAGCATGGAACCAACGCTCCACGATCACGAATATGTCCTGGTCAATAAAGCAGCTTATCTTTTCGCGCCGCCGCAGCGTGGGGACATCATCGTCTTTCAATACCCGCACAACCCGCAGGAGAACTATATCAAACGGATCATCGCCATCCCCGGTGATATCATCAGTGTGGAAGGCGCCACCGTTACTGTCAATGGCGTCACGCTGCAAGAAAGCTATGTTGATCAAAACGACAACTTTAACCCCTTTCCCCCACTTGAAAATCGCATTGTCGGCCCCGACCAGTATTTCGTGATGGGCGATAACCGGGGCAACAGTGCAGATTCGCGTCAGTGGGGACTGGTGCCGCGCCAGAATATCATCGGCAAGGCCACCGTGATTTACTGGCCCGTGAACGAGGATAACTTCGGCCTGCTTCCTGATGCCAGCGGCGTTTTCGCGCACGTTCATCAATAGCGATGGAGCATCTCACGGCGAGCCGCATCGCGCCAGCGGCTGGCCTCCTCACCGCCTCCATTGGAGAGCGCATGGCGGCGCAGGCGTTCTTCTTCAACATATTCGTCCATTAGCAGGCTACCCACAATCGCAGCCACCTGAGCCGGTTCCAGTTGCCCATCCGCAGCGGTTCCCTGTTCGACGCCTTCCCCGCTACCGTTGACCGACACAGTCGCAGCGGAGCGGCTCCCCCACTCCTCAGCGATAAAGTCGGTAGAGAAATGACCCGCGATAAAGCGAGGGTGCTCCATCAGCCAGCGCACGAACGGCAGCGTCGTAGGCACTCCCACAATCTGGTACTCGGCCAGCGCACGCCGCATGCGTGCGATAGCCTGTGCGCGATCTCTACCCCAGACAATCAGTTTTGCCAGCAGCGGATCATAGAAGAGGGGAACCTGCAATCCGGCATAGAGACTGCTGTCAACGCGCACGCCGGGGCCGGACGGCTCCTGTAACGCCAGGATAGTGCCAGTTGCAGGGAGAAAGCGATTCTGTGGATCTTCAGCCGAGATGCGGCATTCTATCGCCGAGCCGCGCAGCTCAATCTGCTCCTGCGTAAACGAGAGGGGGAGTCCTGCCGCCACACGGAATTGCTCTTGCACCAGGTCAATGCCGGTACAGTATTCTGTCACCGGATGTTCCACCTGAATGCGCGCATTCACTTCCAAAAAATAGAAATTGCCATCCGGTCCCAGGAGAAATTCTGCCGTTCCGGCGTTGACATACCTGATCGAGCGCACCAGGTTCACCGTCGCGCTCGTCATGCGCGCACGCAGTCCTGGGTCCACTACCGGCGAAGGCGACTCCTCTACCAGTTTCTGGTGGCGACGCTGAATACTGCACTCGCGCTCCCCCAGATGTACAACATTGCCATAACTGTCGGCAATAAACTGGACTTCGATGTGGCGAGCGGGCGTAATCGCCTTCTCCAGGTAGACGCGCCCATCACCGAAAGCGCTGCGCGCCTCACTGCGAGCGGCGCGCAATGACGGCAGCAGATCTCCGGGATCACGCACAAAGCGAATGCCCTTACCACCGCCACCGGCAGCCGCTTTCAAGAGGAGAGGATATCCCAACCGCTCGGCAATCTCCATAACCTCTGCATTATCCTCGACATCGCTCATCGCGCCCGGCACAATTGGCACGCCGGCAGCCTGCGCCGTACGCCGTGCTGCCGTCTTTTCACCCATCGAGAGCTGTACCGCCGCCGGGGGACCAACAAATATCAATCCAGCCTCTTGACACGCCTCAACGAACGCTGCATTCTCAGCCAGAAAGCCATAGCCGGGGTGGACGGCCTGCGCGCCCGCCCGTTTCGCTACCTCGATCAGTGTGGGAATGTGTAAATAACTTTTTGCCGCCACAGCCTCACCGATATGATATGCTTCATCAGCCAGGCGCACATGCAGGGCATCCCGGTCGGCATCACTATAGACGGCCACGCTGCTCAATCCCAGCTCACGGCAGGCGCGAATAACACGGAGGGCGATCTCACCGCGATTGGCAATCAGCACTTTTTGAAACGGCCAGTCGGCCACTGACAACTCATCCATAAAACTGACTCCATAGCTCTATTGAACTCACACAGGATATCCGGCAATCAGTATAGCACGTGATCGAGGGTGTGACTAGCCATATCGGGCTATACGATTGTTCCTCATCTCTGCTTTGCAGTACACTCCAGAGGAGAGAGAAGAATGACAAACTGAGACTGCCAGTATTATTTTTTACAGGTGTTGCTGCTATCGCTACCATACTATACAGACTATCCTGGAAGGGCTGAAGAGCAATGTTTACAGCTATTTCCAATATGCCGATCTCGGGCCGCCTCAAGTTCGCCTTTTTGCTGGCGGCACTTATCCCATGCCTGCTCATTGGTATTTTGATCCCCGTATCACTCGGTGTCGAGCATGCTCATAGTCAGGCTATCCAGGCAAATCTCGACGCGCTCAGGATAACGCGCACGGCCCTGTCGTCTTTACAAAACATGTCAGCGAATCTTGAAAGTGCCTATAAGAGCCAGTATCATCAAACCGCTACACCACAACACGTCCAGACAGGTCCACTTATCCAACAAGTACAGAACTATGCGAACCAGTTTGATACAGAGGCACGCCAGTACCAGCAGGATTACCAGCTCCTCGGTACCCCCAGAATGAGTGATGCACTCAACATGCTGCAAAGCATTGATCCCGGCACATCCCTGCCCACGATGCAGCAAAATTCCATCAGTCAGGTGGTCGTCGCCCTGTGGCCTGACTATAAAAAAGTCCAGGATCAACTGCTGAAAAATATCGGAAGTAGAACATCCCAGAGCCAGGCCACAGCATTAATGGACGAAGCTCGCAGCAAATATTTCGCTGTGACGAAGGAATGGAATCACCTTATCCAGATCACCCAGGACATAGCCGGCAAAATAGCACAGGTCGGGCCAGCACAGATCACGCCTATTGCCGTTACAGCAGGTATCGCGCTTCTCCTGATCTTGCTGGTCATTATCGGCATTGGCTACGTCACCCATCGCACGATTATCCATCCGTTGAAGCAGCTTGCCACGCTGACAGAGCGGATCTCCCGAGGAGAGACCAGCGCGCGCGTGGCGATTGCTGGCAAGGACGAGATTCATCTTATTGCGACTTCAATGAACGTCATGCTGGACAACATTGTCCATCTCATTCAAGAGGTACAATCACAGCATGACACGCTTCAGGCGCAAGTTGAGAAATTAGTGAGCGAGGTAAGCGGCGTAGGGGAAGGGGATCTGCGTGTACAGGCTGAAGTGACCACCGATGCGCTGGGTGTGCTGGCCGACTCCTTCAACTATATGGTAGAAGAGCTGGCAGGTCTGGTTGTGCGTGTCAAAGAGGTGGCGAACGAAGTAGAAGGCTCAACGACATCCATTCTGGACCGCATGACGCAACTTGTAGAAGCCGAAGATGCACAGATCAAGCGAATTGCTCAGGCAGTTAGTGAAGTTGAGCGTATGACGGCTTCCAGTCGCCAGGTGGCGGAGCGCGCTCAGGCGCTCTACGAGATCGAGCGTACAGCTCGACAGGACGCCCAGGCGGGTCGTTCTTCTCTCAGTCAGGCCATTGAAGGCATAGGACGCATCAGCGAAAACGTGCAGGCCACCGCTGGCAAAGTTCAGATGTTAGGTGATCGCTCACGCGAAATCAACGAGATCGTCGAAGTAATTTCTAGCATCGCACACCAGACGAACCGCCTGGCCCTCGACGCTGCCATCCAGGCTGCCATGGCCGGCGAAAACGGTAAGGGCTTCGGCGCCGTCGCCGCCGACATCCGCCGCCTTGCCGAGCGCGCGAAGGACCAGGCCGGTATGATCGCCCGCATCGTACGCGACGTGCGCGAAGACATCAACGCGGTAGCAGTCTCTATGCAAGAGACGGAGCAAGAGACATCCACCGGAGCACACCTGACAGAGGAGGCTGGTCTCGCCTTGCGCTCGATTTTCTCAGCCGTTGAAAACCAGGCACACGAAATTGAGAGCATCAACAACATGGCGATGCAACAATTGCAATCGTCGAGTGCCGTTCTGCAAATCATGCATAGCGTCTCAGAAACTACACAACAGAGCAGCATCAGTACACGCGAAGCTTCGCAGAACATGGAACGCCTGGCGCGCCTGGTCGAACAACTGCGTGCTTCGGTTGAAGCCTTCAAGCTACGTGAAAACCAGAGCTACCATCTTGCCGGTGACCCTTTGAACGAGCAAACCACCGGGACACTCAGCCCTACCAGCAACTTCCGCACTGTCAGCGCGACAATCGAGGCCGTCCAGCCAGGCAGCCGAAGCAATCGCACACATTATCCCTTCTCATCACAGGTCACGGATGATCCTTACTCGCTTCAGCCCTCACCGCAGCCGTACCAACCCTACCAGCCCTATCAGCCACAACCGGCAGCCCCGCCACACGGATACCATATATAATTTTTTTGTTATGCATAGTATCCGTAACCCCTATCTAAATTCGTAGACTTCTGGCACAGAGACCGGTTAGACTTGGTGCATAGCCATTCTTTTCCGAACTTCTATGCTTACGATAGCATGTACTAAACCTGTTGCTGGAGGTGATACGCGATGGCACCGAAAATATTATCTCATGATCTTCTGGAAGAACAGAAAGTAGCCGTATCGGAAGCCCTGCAACTGCTGGCTGAGCGACAGGAACTGCGACGCCTGATCTGGACCTGTGATATCTGTGGCATGCCTCACAACGATATCTCCACCGCTTGCGAAAGCTGTGGAGCTTCAGGAGTGTTCTCACAGCACATGGATACCCGGCCTGAAATGCATACCTGTTTCTGATACTGTATGCCAAATAGCGGATATCAGATCCAAAAACGCTCGTTCATCTGTATCCCTTGCATTCTTTTACACGAGTAATAGATTCTTTTGCTTTGCGCCTGTAGAGGCAATCAGAATGGGCAGGTTCACCGGCCCTGGTGGATCTGCCGTACCGCTTCATACAGAATAATGCCAGCAGCCATAGCGGCGTTCAACGATTCAACCCCATTAAACAGTGGGATGCTCACAGACGCAGTGGCATGCGCTCTGGCAGCCGCCGATGGTCCACGCGCCTCGTTACCGATGACCAGAGCAAAAGGAAGCGTCAGATCTTCATCGTAGTAGTTGTGTACGCTGCTGGATTCGGCAAGCAAAATGCGCGGTATCTCGGAAGTATCTCTTCCTGCACCGACAGTGCAGTGCGCCAGCACTCTCGCCTCGATAGTAGACCAGGAGAGATCTGGCTCAATAGGCAGTGCGACATGCGCTCCCGCCGCTGCACGCACGACTTTGGGACTGAAATGATCCACACAGTTGTCCGTCAGTAAAACAGCCTCAACATCAGCAGCGAGAGCCGTACGCAATACAGTTCCCATATTGCCGGGATCGGCAAGATCATCAAGAATCAGCAGCGCCGGGCGCCGTCTGCTCACCCGTCGTGCATAGACCTGTCGCGGTGAAAAATCTGCCATGTCCATGACGCATACCAGACCCTGCGACGTCTGCGTCTCGCCCAGCGCCTCAATCACACGCTCACTGACCTCAACCAGCGAAAAGTGTTCTCGCCCGGTCAGCGCACGTAAACGACCGAGTAGTGCCTGCCCCTGCACAGTACGCTCAAGCAGGCCCGGCTGATAGTAAACCTCGCGTGGCATAACATGCGCATCGAGCAGCGCCTCCAGCAAATGTGGACCTTCCATAAGGAACAAACCACTTTTCTTGCGTCCCCGTGTGGTATGCAGGCGCTGTAGCGCGCGAATATGCGGATTGGCAGGGCTGGTGATAATGGCCATAGACCTTATTGCTCGTATCACTTGCTTATGTGCAGCAGAGACCTGGGGCAGACACGAGCACAACAAAGGCGACCGGTGAAGGTCGCCCTATTCTTCTTGCTGGCTAACAATTATGCCTGTACCGCCGCCAGTGCTTGCTTGACGACCGCGCCAAAGGCAGCCTCATCGTGTACGGCCATCTCGGCCAGAATCTTGCGATCAACCTCGATATTGGCGACGCGAATAGCATGCATGAGTTTGCTGTAGCTCAAGCCATACATGCGAGCAGCAGCATTAATGCGTATAATCCAGAGACGGCGCATATCGCGTTTGCGATTGCGGCGGTCACGATACATATACGCCAGCGAGCGCATGACCGACTCATGCGCAGGACGAAACAGACGATGGCGCGTCCCACGATGGCCTTCTGTCATCTTGAGTATTTTCTTATGCTTTTTATGCGCAGGAACACCGCGTTTTACCCTCGGCATAGTGCTTCTTTCTCCTCTCTCACTCCATTACTGGCTCGCCTGGTAAATTCTGTATATCTGTATCATACCGATTGTTCAGCAGACACCAGGAGAACAGCCACGACAGGTTTTAGAAAGCGTATGGCAACAGACGTTTCATACGGCGCTTATCAGCCGTGCTGAGCGGGAAGGACTTATCAGCGGAGCGGACAAGCTGGGGTGACTTATTGCGGCGTAAATGACTGATGGCTACTTTGCGACGCAAAAATTTACCGGACGCGGTAATTTTCACGCGCTTCGACATGGCTTTATGTGTTTTCAGTTTCTGCTTCATCAGATTCTCCAAATCTCCAGGGGCATCTCAAGCGCACTCACGGGCAGACAAAACGCCCCTCAATTTTCAACATCACGATGGATCGACCGAACAATCAAAGGCGCAGAACAGCCTTTTTCAAGTTTCAGTATCCTTAAACTGGATCGACACTCCCTCTCAGGGTTAGCCCGCGTGCGCCACGCATTATAACATACCTGCACAGTTGAACGCAATAGGCGAGGTTCCTGGCTCATTGCCGCGCTTTCCTCGCATTGTGAGATACATGCCATAGAGAAGAAAAGAACATCATCCAGCCCCAGAGCAGCAGCGGCAGCCAGACAGCCACCAGCGCCTGACCGGTCCACACCTGCGGCCACTGCCAGCAGTAATAATCGACTATCGCACCCACCATCAACAGCAGCGCGAGCAACCGCGTATTGTGATCAGTTGAGCACAGCGCCAGGGCAAGAGGCAGCAGCACAAACCAGGGCCAGTAGGCCGGCATGAGTATCAACAGCAGCAAGAACAACCAGCTTCCACATACCAGCACGGAATCCAGCGTATCGGCCACCCAGGAAATAGCAGGAAGAACAGCGCAATGATCACCAGCGCGCACAGTGTCCAGTGGTGCGGATCGACCAGCCAGACAACAACAGCCGGTAACTGTACCGGTAAATTGATCAGTGCTTCAGCCAGCGAATTCGTGACATGATCAGGCCAGAACGCCTGAAACAGACCAGCGGTAAAAACGACAGACCCGGCCTGCTGCCAGTACGGAAGATAAGCCAGCAGCACTACGACAGCAGAAACCAGCACGGCAACCAGCCACCAGTATGCATGCCTTCTCGCACGGAGTAGACGCGCCTTCTTCATACTCATATGGCCGATCAGCAGAAGCAGCGGCAGACACAACACGTTGACCAGCACCGCCAGCAAAGCGAAAACCCAGCTTAATACCAGCGCATCACGCTGGAAAAAGACAAAAGCCAGCAGCAAAAAAAGGATTACCACAATTTCCAGGTGTACAGCAAAAACGCCAAACAGGAGGATCAGTGGATTCCATGCATAGAAAATCATGGATGCAAGGCGCATTTCAGGTTTCAGCTCGCCCAGCAGACTCCAGACCAGTGTGGCACTCACTAGATGCGCCACCAGACCAACCAGGCGAAAACCAAGTAATATATTCGCGGTACTGTCACGCGCTAGCAGGGCCACCAGCAGGCTTAGATCCATCCACACCGGTCCTGCTATAGCAGTAGAGGGAAGAGAGAGCGTCGTCGGTACATGCAAGAAAGCACTGTATAACATATCATGCTGGAAAATTGCCGGGGACACAACATAAGGATTCACGTGGTAGACCACCATCATACGTCCATACAGCCCGGAGACCAGCATATCCCGCGACATGGCATCCAGCCTGACAGGAGCCAGCAGCAGCGTCGCACCAAACGTGACAGTTGACAACAGAACAACCCAGAACAGCACCCGCGCATGCCCGCGCGAGATCCGCAGACGAGCCACCCTGTTTCCTACCCATGCCGCCAGCAGCATGCAGACACAGGCCAGCACAAGCAGCAACATTTGCAGATTGGCCCGCCCTGCCCCCGGCTGAAGAGGATTGAGCCAGGGAATCCGCGCTACCTGCGCCACCACCTGAGGCAAGGCTGTCGTCCAGGAAATCTCTGCCAGCCAGGGGAACAGGCCCGGCAGCGCCGACTGGACGGAATCATTTATGAGCGCAGGATCTCCCATAAGGGGGAAAAGTAACAGGTAAATCATTACCATCACGAAGGAAAGGATAAGCAAAAGCAGTACCGCACTCCATATAGACGAGAATTGCCGAAAGGTGCGGGAAGACTGCGGGTCAGCAATGGAAGCTTCCTGAGATTCCTGTGACTCAGCAAGAACTATCGCCGGAGCATCTGGTGAACCGGTCGGGTTTTCCTGCACAATATCAACATGATCATCTGCTGGCTGCTGTGGCATAGGGAAAGTTGCTCTCTCAATTGATCTATTTGTGGCGCTCACGGCTGCCTTCCAGTATGGGGCATAGACCGGTTTGCTGTCAATAATCACAGCGGTTGAGATTTTTCCCTTTCTCTCGAAGAAAAACTCTACCCTTTTTCGTTTTTCCACTTTTCACACATAGAAAAAGAATAGGACAGCGAGAGTTGGACCACCCCGGCTCTATTGTCAGGTATCATAAATGATGTTATAATAGCGTGGCATTATCAGTGGCTTCTAGTTATGCATCAACGCCGTGTTGATGTTCCACTGCTCCGGCAGCTTCTGGCCCGCGCACAGTCGGGTTATCTGACCGGACCTAACCCATAGGAAGGAGAAAGCTTCGAGATGCGCGATTATGAACTCGGGTTCATACTCCAGCCCGAAGTCAGCGAAGAAGAGACGCGCACGATTCTGGATCGTATTGAACAGATCGTAGCTCAGCATGGCGGTCAAATTGTGAGAGTCAACCACTGGGGGCGGCGCCGCCTAGCCTATCCCATTGAGCGCCACCGCGACGGCATCTACATTTTCATCGACATGATACTGACACCGGAGACCGTCTCTGAAATTGAACGCACACTTAAGGTTTCTGAAACCATCCTCCGTCATATGATGCGCCGCCGCGACCCCAAAGTCGTGCAGAGAGAACGCGAGGAGTACGAGGCTCGTGCCGCTGCTGCCGCCAGCCCTCCAGCAGAACCGGAGACACAGGAAGCGCCAGTGCCAGCCGGGGTCGCAGAGAGCACTGAGGGCGCCGGAAGCGAGGAGACATCAGCAGAGCAACCAGAAGAGTTGCCGGTCGTCTCCGAAGAGGAGCTGGCTGAGGTTCCCCCGGCTATCGAGGGAACAGAAACTTCTGTGGAAGTCTGAAGAAACCATTACGGGCATGTTCGTTCGATCTCCAGGAGAGTCGGGGTAATTTGCAGACGTTGAGTTGAAAGGAAGCAGCACACATGAATAAGGTTCTGTTGATTGGGAATCTGGGGAGAGACCCCGATATGAACTATACTCCCAGCGGGAAGGCGGTAACCCGTTTTTCACTGGCTGTCAACCGGCGCACAAAGTCACAAAGCGGCGAATGGGCAGACGAGACGCAATGGTTCAATATCACTGCGTGGGACAATCTTGCAGAACGCTGCAATAACTACCTGCATAAGGGCATGAAGGTCTTCGTCGAGGGGCGTCTCCAGATACGTACATACACTGATCAGAACAATCAGCAGCGTACGGCTGTAGATGTTATTGCCTCCGAGGTGGAGTTCCTTTCGCCTAAACCACAGTCAACCGCCGTCGCCAGCTCAACCGGCGATTACCTGGCCGACGAGAATCTTGGAGATTTAGACGATCATCCCTTCTAAATAATAGTGGCCGGCAGACGTTCAGCAATGGCAGTCGTGCGGTCTGGCCTGGCGCCATTGCTGAATGCCCGATAACCAGAATCTGCCGGCGACCGCAAGTAGATGAAGGAGAAGAAAGTCTGTGCAAAAACGTAGTGAAGCAGCCCCGGCGCAAGGTACTGCGCCTTCTACTCAGCGCCGTGAACGGCAGGGGAGGGAGCGGTCAGCGCGCCGCAAGGTCTGCCAGTTCTGTCATGACCGTGTGCGCGAAATTGACTATAAAGATGCCGCGAAATTCATGAAGCGGTACATCTCCGACCGGGGCAAGATCGAACCCCGGCGCAAAACCGGCACATGCGCCAAGCACCAGCGGGGCCTGAGCACCGCCATCAAACAGGCCCGCTTTATGGCTCTGCTTCCGTACACAGCAGAGCATATACGCGGGATGTAACAAAGGCAGGAAAACAACCTGACAAGCGGGATACCACCCGTTCCGGCCAGGTTGAAGGCGAGCAGGATCTGCATCTGCCGGTGCGCTCCTGCCTCGCCTTTCAATGCTTTTCAATGCTTTCGGTGCAGGAGTCGCGGCGATTCGCCTCTTCCTTCCTGTGCCGGCTGGTCAAGTAGTGGGTTTTTCCTCTGGAGGTTTTATGAAAAGTCAGACAGCGCGCAAGCCTGCCCGCCAGCGTTCAGCGCATGTGGGTAAGTCCAGGAAATACGTCAAGCAGACGGCCCATGTTGAGGCTCGCCGCGATGGCAAGCCGCTCATTTTTGGTTGGGGAGGACATCTCTCCCAGCGTGAGAAAAACCAGATCAAACAACGCGCTATCTGGGCAATGGCTCTTTTCATCGTATTCGTTATTATCGCCACCATCGTTGGCTTCTGGATCAACATTAACGTTATCTCCCCTAATCTGCCCATTACTTCCGTCAACGGCCAGCCTATCACGCAGTCCGACTATCGCAAACTCCTGGCGCTGAAAGCTCAGATAGAAGAGAACCGCATCAAAGGCCCAAACGGCCTGCTGGCTCAGAGCGACCAGTTGCGCAAACAGGTGCAGGCCCAGCAGGACAAGGTGAATTCGCTCACCACTCAGGTAAACAGCCTGAATGACCAGTTAAAAAAAGAACCGGCTGGTACAGCCAGGCATGACAGTCTGCAAAAGCAGTTGAGCCAGGCACAGTCCCAACTCAAGGATGCGCAGACGAAATTCGATAGTCTTAATAACCAGTACACGGAGATGCAGCAAAATACTATTCCTCTTGAGCAGCAAAAGTTTACTCAGTCCCAGCAGGGTAGCGAAAGCGTACAATGGCTGCAAGACGATTTGCTGATCCGTAACTGGCTCACCACACAGAATAATACGGTCCGCACGAAAATCGAGCCGTCTGCCAGTGCTGTCGAGGCGGCTCTGCGTGATTTCAAGGCTAATCTGCCAAAGTCTACCAGCTACGAGAAGTTTCTCAGCAACGACCACGTGACCGATGCAGACATCCATGCAATGATGGCGCTCATTGTGCGTCGCACCAACATGCAGGCTTATTTGAGCGATCAGGTCCATTCCCCGGCTTACCAGGTCCAGGCTCGCGGCATCACGCTGGATACCGAGCAGCACGCCAATGATGTCCTGAACCAGCTCCGTAAAGGCGGTGACTTCGCTAAACTGGCAAAAGAGAAGTCGCTGGATAGCAGCACAAAGGACAAAGGCGGCGATTTCGGCTGGCTGGCGCAGGGACAGTACGCCATTAATTACGCTCAGAGCCTGAGTGTGACAGTTGATAACTGGCTCTTTGACCCGGCTCGTAAAGTTAATGAGCTTAGCCCGGTGCTGAAAGAGAACGGCACCTTCCATATCGTCCAGATCACAGGCATTAATCGCTCGCGGGCCATTGATAGCGCAACCATCAGTTCGCTCAAAACAAAGGCGCTCGATATCTGGCTCCTGCAACAGAAGGCTCTGCCCGGCACAAAGATTACCGAGATCGACCAGAGCAAGATGCTCGATGCGAGTAATATGCCACCCAATCTCCCCAGTGCTGCACCCGGTACCAACCCGAATACCGGTCTGCCAGACGGAGGATTCCCCGGCGGAGATGGTGGTACCGGCGGTACCGGTAGCACCGGCGGCACAAACGGACAACCATAATACATCACGGGGAAGCAGGGGCGACATACGTCACACACATGTCTCCCCTGCTCTATTCTCCGTCACCTGAAAGAAGAGACAAACTTTTTTTAAAGCACTATGACACTCACCATATCTCCTGTGTCCGGCACAGATCAAACAGCATGGTATGAAACTCTGCAACCAGCAGAGCCGATCTCACAACTCCTGGAGTCAGCGTCGCTTTATCTCCACATTCCCTTTTGCCATACACGCTGCTACTATTGCGATTTCAATACATACGCCGGTATCCTCCCTATGCGCGAGCCGTATGTACAGGCCCTGCTGCGCGAAATAGCACTGGCCGGGCAGGCGGCACAGCATGCTGATGGCACATTACGCCGCGCACGCACGATCTTTTTCGGCGGCGGTACGCCCAGCCTGCTCAGCGTCTCGCAGGTTACACGTCTGCTGCAAGCCTGCCGCACTTCTTTCTCCGTCGATGCCGACGCCGAAATTACGCTGGAGGCCAATCCCGGCACACTGAGCGCCGCGCAACTGGCCGGGCTGCACGCTGCCGGCATCAATCGCCTGAGTATAGGCGCACAGAGCTTTGATGTGCGACTGCTCAAAATACTGGGACGCATTCACGGCCCCGATGATATCGCACAGGCTGTACACAACGCGCGCCTTGCTGGTTTTGCATCTATTAACATAGATCTTATGTTTGGCCTGCCTGATCAGACAATGCAGCATTGGCGCGATACATTGGATCACGCGCTTGCTCTCCAACCTGATCACTTTTCGCTCTATTCTCTGATCATAGAAGAAGGAACGCCGTTCTATCACTGGACACAGGAAGGGCGCATCACGCCTGGTGACGAGGATTTGTGCGCCGATATGTATGAGTATGCTGACGAGGTGCTCCAGCAGCACGGCTACATGAATTATGAGATCTCCAACTGGGCCTTGCCCGGCAAGCACAGCCGCCACAATCTGACCTACTGGCTGAACCTTCCCTACATTGGCATGGGCGCCGGCGCCTACTCTTTCTTCGGCGGCAGGCGCTACTCAAATGAGCGCGAACCGGCAGCATATATCAGGCTGCTCAAAGCCGGGCGCCTGCCAGAAGTTGAAAGCGAGAGACCCTCGCTCTCGCAAGCCATGAGCGAAACAGCGTTTCTCGCGCTACGTACCGCAGCGGGTCTGCACCTGCCAACGTTCAAAGAACGCTTCGGCCTGCCTTTCGAGGATTTTGTCGGAGATCGCCTGCGCAGAGTAAACGAAGCCGGATTGCTGGAATACGCCGGCGACTGGTTGCGTCTGAGCAAACGGGGGCGCCTGCTCGGCAATGAAGTTTTCCGGCGCCTGCTGCCGGAAGAAGAGTAAGGACATTCACATGGCATCATCCCGTATACTGGAACGATGGAAGGTCTCGCCTCAGCTCTCACAGCAGCAATTTAAGGCCGCCAGGCAGGCCGGTATCGAGCCGGTCCAGGCTCAACTGCTCTACAATCGCGGCATGCAGACCTGGCAAGAGATGCAAGCGTTCCTGCGCGCCTCCTACGAGGAGACACGCGATCCTCTGACACTCATTGATATGCCGCGCGCTGTCGAGCGCATTCTTCGCGCGCTGGAACAACACGAACATATCACCGTCTACGGTGATTACGATGCCGATGGCGTCACCTCGTCCAGTCTGCTTTATCGCGTTTTGCGCTCGCTGAAACATCCTGATGCGCCACTTGATTATCATATCCCTCACCGGCTGCACGATGGCTGCGGGCTGAATCTTCCTGCGCTCGACCGCTTGAAGGCTGGCGGCACGCAGTTGATCATCACCACCGATTGCGCCAGCTCGGACGTCGTCCAGGTAGACTACGCCAGCAGCCTGGGTATGGATGTTATTATCACAGACCATCACCATCCACCGGCGGAACTGCCCAGAGCTTATGCGATGATCAACCCCTGGCGGCCTGATTGCACATATGGCGAACGCTACCTGTGCGGAGTCGGTATCGCCTTCAAACTCGCGCAGGCTCTCTACCGGGCCTACAAGCGCACGCAAGAAGATGAACTCGCTCTGCTGGACCTGGTTGCCATCGGCACCATTGCTGATATCGCTCCCCTACTCGGCGAAAACCACACGCTGGTCCGCCTGGGCATGGAACAGCTCAATGCAACGCAAAAACCCGGCCTGCAAGCACTGATCCACAGCGCCAATCTCCAGCCTGGCAGAATCCGCGAACGCGACATCTCCTTCTGTCTCGCTCCACGTATCAACGCCGCCGGTCGCATGAAGGATGCCAGCATCGCTTTCGAGCTGCTCGTCACTGATAGTAAAGAGGAAGCTGCCGCTTGCGTCGCCGAACTGGAACAGCTCAACCTCACACGCCAGCAGCAGACCGAAGCACTAATGCGCAACGTCCGAGAACAGGCACAGCTCCAGCCAGCCAGGCCGATAGTCCTGGTAAACGGCGACGACTGGCACGAAGGTATTATCGGCCTGGTAGCAGGAAAGCTGGCTGAAGAGATCGACAAACCTGTACTCGTCCTCAGCAACGACAGAAAAACCAGGCTCAGTCGCGGCTCAGCTCGCAGTCGCAAAGGCTTCAACATAATCGAGGCTCTGCGCGGCTTTGCGTCCCAATTGGAACGCTACGGTGGCCACTCGCAGGCGGCTGGTTTCACCATCCGCAGTGAGCGCATTCAGGATCTCTATGATCACCTGCTCAAATGGCAGCAGAGCGGCAGCACAGCACTCCCTGCGATCATCGAAGGCACTACCATACCTGATGAGACCGGCGTAGTAATAGAAAACGAGCAAGAAAACTCTTCTCAGCCGCCACAACAGGTGGTTGATATTCAATTCACCCGCCTGGAGCGTATTAACTACAAGCTCTACAGGAGTATTCGTCAACTCGGCCCGTTCGGCGCTGGCAATCCTGAACCAGTCTTCAAAATAGATGGCCTGCGCCTGGTCAACACGTGGCCCAGCGGGCCGAACCGACAGAATCTGCGCCTGCGCCTGGCAGCCCCTACAGGTAACGGCCTGCAACACTACGGGACCTGGACGCACGGCGCAGAACACCGCACTCTTTTTGACGGCGTCTCGCATGTCAATATCATCTTTCGTCTCGAATCCTCTGAAAACGAGACCAACCCCGAACTCTGGCTCAAGATTCTCGATATTGAACCTGCCGAAGCACAGACGGTCCCACATGAGTCTCCATAAAGTGGTAGAATGAGACAAAGAAGGCCCGCTGGTCCAACAGCATGGGCATAACAACGTCTCCCCACGTTCTGCTTTATCTCCGCCTGTTTACAATCGGAGATGAGAGTTTTCCGAGAGGGAGAAATCCTCTTTCGAGAACGATTTGTGAGGAACATTGCATATCCTGAGAACAGGGGAGAGAGTATAAAGGGATCAGTGTAGCAAGAAGGAACAGGTCATGAAGGCAAAAGATACCAACCAGGAACCAGAGCTATACAGAGGATACGGACCACAGGAACTGCCTCCGCCCTATACTCTGGACGAGATGCCGCAGAGCAGCTATCCGCACCCTCCCTCCTCAACTTCCTGGCCGCCCTCCCCGACGGAGCCATATCAGCAGCAGTCGCAGCAACAAATGCCTTATCCATCTCAACAACAACAGCAGCAGCAATATTATCAGCCTCCGCAGGAGGAGATATATGGACAACGATACGGACATGTCGTAGGGGGCGATGTTGGACCCGACGAAAGAAGCGGCATGGGAATGAAGGCGAGAACTGCCGGCTGGCTGTGTTACCTCCTGGGATGGCCGACGGGATTGTTTTTCTTCTTACTGGAGAGGGAGAATCTCTTCGTCCGTTTTCATGCCATGCAGTCTATCCTCCTTTTTGGCATCGTGAGCATCCTTGAGACGGTATTCAGTCTCCTACCCGGAGATGTCGGGGAACCTGTAGGTCTGGGCGCGTTCATCGCCTGGATTTTCTTGATGGTGCAGGCAAGCAAAGGCCGCTACTACAAACTCCCTCTCATCGGGGATCTGGCGGAACGACTGGCAAAACAACTCCGGTAGGAGCAAGGAATCTCACAATCTTATCACAAAGCCCCTCCAGGCCCACTTTTGTGACAAAAGTCACAGGGAGCGGGCAAAGATCGCCCTATCTTCTCTTATAGTAACTTATAGTAAAGAGAGGAGAAGGACGACCTATGAGTCAACAAGTACGAGAACCCGATCAGGATTCTCATTCAACGGTAAAAACAACGAATCAGCCGCAGGCGTCTCAGACAGCGGCAGATACGGTAGAAAAGAGTAGAGCACATATTCGGCGACCCGTTCTCTCCAGAAAAAGATGGCACCTGGTAGGCGTGGTGAGCTTGATCCTCGTAGGTCTGCTGGTCGTGGGGCTATTCGCGCTCCAGTTCGTAGGCACAGACGAAAAGAGCAGCACACCTCAGAGCACTGTTAATCCACCAGCAGCACAGATTGTGCCACCTGCCCACCAGACGTATAACGCTCAGGCCCCTGCCATACCACAGGGCAGCACCGTTAATCTGACACTGACGGTAAAAGAGAGCCTCATCTCCATCGCACCCGGAGTCGCGTATCACGCCTGGACCTTCAACGGCACCGTGCCCGGTCCGGTGCTGCGCGTGCGCCAGGGCCAGACGGTCCATTTCACCCTGGTCAACGAAGGCACCATGCCGCATTCCATTGATTTCCATGCCGCCCAGACTCCCTGGAACGTGAACTATCAGGAAGTAGCGGCTGGCAAGAGCTTCTCGTTTGACTGGAAAGCGAACTATCCGGGCATATTCATGTACCACTGTGGTACACCGGTGACCATCTATCATATGGCCAACGGCATGTATGGAGCCATTATTGTTGATCCGGCCAATGGCTGGGCGCCCGCCCAGGAGTATGTGCTGGTCCAGAGCGAGTTCTACACGAACAAGCTGCCAGATGACTCGTATTCGGTCGATCCGAACAAGCTGACGAGCGGCATCCCGGACTACGTGATGTTCAACGGCTACGCAGACCAGTACAAAGAAAATCCCCTGACGGCTCAAGCCGGCCAGCGCATCCGCCTTTTCTTGGTCAATGCAGGTCCAACGCACTTTTCAGCCTTCCATGTCATCGGGACCATCTTCAGCGATACCTACAGTGACGGTAACCCGGCTAACCACATGGTAGGGAATCAGACCGTCACGGTCCCACCCGGCGGGGGAGCAGTCGTAGAACTGACCATCCCACAGGCAGGACTCTATCCTTTTGTCACACACTCCTTCAGTGACGTTGGCAAGGGAGCACAGGGAGTCATCAAAATTACTCCCTGAAAACATCCATATGAAGAGGACAGCACTATGAAAAAGTTCTTTGCCACTATAATAATGCTAGGTTTTGTGTCTCTATTGATCGCTGCATGCGGGGGAGGCGCCTCTCGCGGCGGGAGTCCCGCTCCCGCCGAAGGCGCCAACAGCAGCGGAGGTTCCACGCCAGCAAATTACACTGTACATATGACCGACACGAACTTTGCTCAGTCGTCAATCACTATTTCTAAAGGCAGTTCCATTACCCTGACAAACGATAGCGGAGCACTGCATATCATCTCCAATGGGCGCTGGGTCAATGGCAATGCGCAGGCAGCACAGGAGGGTGGCGCGCCAACTGTAAGTAACCTGCAAATCGCTGGCAACGCGAGTCAAACCATTGGGCCTTTCAACATGGCTGGCACCTATCATCTCTATTGCCCCATCCATCCAGGCATGAACCTCACGGTGATAGTACAGTAATACTGTCATCGGTCATTAGAAAACAGGTCCGGGTATACTTGATGTACCCGGACCTGTCTCTTCCTGAAGTATTATGCCATACAGTCGAGAGAAGAGGCGTCTCTCGTTTGACGTTTTCCAGAGGTATACTGAGAAGCCAGCGTACCGAGAAACAAGAGAACTGAAAGGACAGATCTCAAATGGATGCTTTCTTACAGACCATAGCCGGCGCGCACATCTACGACCTGGAACAGCCGCGCTACGCCGGCGCGCCCGTTTTCCCCGCTCACGCGCCGGGCTTTATTTACACTTTACATCGTCGTCATGAGCCGGGATCAGGAGAAGCGCGCACCAGCGCATCGGGTACTATTTATGCCGCCGAGCATTCAGGAACCCACATTGATGCGCTCTGCCACCAGGCAGAAAATCTTCACCTCACTGGCGAACGCGAAGTCACCGCCCGCGTACAGACCGCAACAGGCTTCACCGAACTGGGGGTAGAGACCATCGCCCCAATGATCTGCCGGGGTGTTCTGCTCGATGTTGCCGCGTATAGAGGCATCGGTTATCTCAAAGACGATCAGCCCGTTACACGCAATGATCTATTAGCTACGTCGCAACACCAGCAAACGAGCATCCATGCCGGTGATGTCGTTCTGATACGCACGGGAAATGGCGCGTACTGGCAGGAC
>JADBKA010000069.1 GCA_014896635.1 Ktedonobacteraceae bacterium | reverse complement strand
AAGGAGCAACTGTACCAGAAATTTGAGTTGCGTTCTGATTTGCCGGTGGTACTGCTGGTTGGTGGCGGTGATGGCGCTGGCGGATTGCGCACGGCAGTGCAGGCTATCTCGGCGGCACGTTTGCCGGTGCAGTTGATAGTAGTAACCGGGCGTAACCGTCGCCTGTATGCTCTGCTCCAGAGCACGCGCTCGAAACTGCATGTGCCTGCAAAAATTTTTGGTTTTGTTAATAATATGCCGGAGTTAATGCATGCCGCCGATGTGATTATCACGAAGGCCGGACCGGGGACGATTTGTGAAGCTCTGGCATGCAATTTGCCCATCATCTTGAGTGGCTTCGTGCCGGGGCAGGAAGAGGGCAATGTGGAGTATATCGTTAAAAACAAAGCTGGCTTTCTGGCTCTTGATCCTGAAAGTCTCATTGATACGCTGCGTCGCCTGATCAAACCCGGTTCTCCTGAAATGCGCCAGTGTGTAGAAAATGCCCGGCGCATCAGCCAGCCGATGGCTGCATTCGATATCGCCAGGTACCTGCTGGATTGTATGAAAGCCGGCTCCGCACGTGAAAGCTGGCAGTCCGCCCACTGGCAATTAAGAAAGCGCATGTTGTCCGGGCGCCTGCAATCTTCTTTCCGTTTGCACCGTTTGCAACCACGCTTCCCAAAACCGCTGCTAAAAAGTCCACTCAAGAATCGCCCGTTGCTGCCAGGAATGCGTAAGTCTGATAGGCAATCAGGGTGATTGCTTGCTGTTGTGGCTCATACTGCTGGTATCTCGCGCTCTTGATTGCTGCTCTACGTGATATTAAGGAAGGTAGCGGATATTCTGCTGATCGGCAGGCTTTTATTTTTATCTCTCATCCCATGTTGCTTTCAGAGAAGCAACATGGTATGAAATCTTGATACCCGTCGAGATCCGTCCCGCCACCGGCGGGACTGGCAAGATGCGCAAGCATCTTGCCCATCTGAACGCAAGGGAGTATCAGACATTTGGGCATAAGGATATGGACAGATGACATCAGAACAGAAACAACTCTCTGAGGAACAACATAGACGGGATGCAGGAATTCCATCTGATATACAAGCAGAAGGAGGTGAAGGGGCGGTGCCACCTGCTCAGGAGGAGCCGGTTATCGCTGCTGCTTCTCCTGAGCATCCTCTTGTACAGTTCTCGTTTTTCCGCTGGTCATCTACCGGTGTTGTGCGATTGCTTTACCGTATCTGGACCAGGGTCGCCGCTCATCTTTTTCCTGAAAACTCGCCTGGTGAACGCCTGGCGCAGGCGCTGCATATTCCACTTCCCGACCAGCTCAATATGAGCTGGATTTCTGATCGCCTGGCTGTTGGCGGTCGTATTCGTCCAGGTGATATCAGGTCGCTGCGTCTGGTGGGCATAACGCACGTGGTTGATACGCGCTCGGAATATTGTGATGACGAGCAGGCGCTCGCGCGGGAACAGATTACCTTGCTACACCTGCCGACCCCAGATACCTATCCTCTGACGGTCGAGCAGTTGATGCAGGGAGCAGCCTGGGTCAATGAACGCATAAAAGAGGGAGGGCGCGTCCTTATCCACTGCGAACATGGCGTTGGACGCAGCGTGCTCCTGACTTGTGCGACACTTGTCTACAATGGCATGCATGCCGGGGATGCTCTGCGACTGGTCATGCGCAAACGCTGGCAGGCTGCACCCAATCACAGGCAGGTGGAGCGCCTACGCGAATTTGAAAAAGCGCTGGATGAGCAACGGCATAGTCAGTAGCAATGTAGTGCTGTACCCGGTCAACTCGCCTCAGTCTGCGCTGCACCTGTTGCTACTGAGACCGGCTGGCTGGAAAATAGTTCTTTCAATACCGTTAATATCATCCATCACTTCCTGAGCGTGTGCCTCTTGCAGTGCATAGTATTCGATTGCCAGAGCAGCGCCATCTTCGGCGTTGCTTGCTGTCACGGCGTGTGCTGCGGCTTTGATATGCTTCTCGGCCTGTCCCATTGCGACCCCCAGGCCGACTGCTTGTAGCATTTCTATGTCGTTGTTATTGTCGCCCAGCGCCATCACCTGTTCCAGGGGAATGCCGAAATGAGCCGCCAGCGTTTTCACCCCTGCCGCCTTTGAGCAGGCTTTATCCATGACCGCCAGTTCAGAGCAGCCATAGTTGCCATACCCGACGATATTCCAGGCGCAGGCCAGTTCGCAAATCTCCTTCGAGAGTTTATAAACTTCTTCTCTTGAGGCAAATGCTACTATACGCAGAGGATCGCCCCGTTCAGTACACAACTCGGCGTGTGGCACGCGGTAGAGGCCCTCTGAGGAGGCTGTGAAGTACGATTTGACCCACTGGGTGTCAAACTCCTCGTGGCCGGTCCAGGTCTCTTCGGCATTACCGTTAATATAGTGAAGCACTGGCTGAATACCATGTTCTACGAATATCTCGACTACTTCGTGGGCAATCGAGGCATCCAGTAGCTGAGTAGAGAGCACCTGGCTGTGAGGATGTTCCATGATCATTGCGCCGTCGCACAGGATCAGCGGCATGGCGAGGCCGAGTTCGCTGGCAATGGGAGCCGTATTGCGGTAGCGCCTGCCCGTTGCCAGCGTCACGATGATACCCGCCTGTTGTGCTCGCTGGATAGCGTTGCGCGTGCGTTGGGTGATCTGCCTGTGAGGATCAAGGAGTGTGCCATCAATGTCAATGACGATCAGTTTAATCGGTTGCGTCGATCCTTGCATGCACTATCCTTCGTTTTTTTCTTTCTTCGTCTACTCAGTATAACATGCAGATCTGGCGAATGCTTCCCCTCTGCGTCCATTGAGTTGCCAAGCGGACCCTGTAAAAAGCTTTATCTTTGCTCTCATCTCGTCTCTTCTGCTTCCGTCTGCGCGTTGTTTGCCGCGTCGGTGACATGGGCTGGTCGGTAGGGATAGGACCAGCGATGTGTGCCTGAGCCGACCTCGATGGGAGTTGCCGCGTAGCCGGGCAGGGTCACATGGGCAGTGGTGTTCGCCGGAACTACCACAGTGATGGTGAGCTGATCGCCGGTGATGCGCCAGCCGGACTCGGCCATCCCGTAGGGTGTGCGATGCCGGGCGTGGGCGTAAGTCAGACCCCCACCGGGGTGCGGGTGGAGATCAAGCTGCTGATAACCCTGCGTTGCGGGCGCGAGACCTGCCACGTAGCGGTGCAGCCAGTCTGCCATGGCCCCCAGCGCGTAGTGATTGAACGAGGTCATCTCGCCGGGATTGACCGAGCCATCGGGCCGCAGGCTATCCCACCGTTCCCAGATCGTCGTCGCGCCCATCGTCACTGGATACAGCCACGAGGGACACTCGCGCTGAGTCAGCAGGCGCCAGGCGACTTCCTCTTTCCCCGCACTGCACAGGGCGTCGCAAATCACCGGTGTTCCCACAAGGCCGGTACTGATGTGATAGCCGCTTTGTTCTACCAGTTCCGCCAGGCGTTGACCGGCGTGACGGCGCTGACCCTCATCTTTCAGCAGGTCAAACTGTAGCGCCAGGGCATAGACTGTCGCGCAATCGCTGAGGACCCGACCGGACGGTGTGACATATTCTCTGATAAAAGCTTCACGGACGCGGGCGGCCAGTTGCCGGTAATGTGTCTCTACGGTGGTTTGGCCAAGCAAGGCGCAGATCTGCCCTACAATCTCGGCAGAATGAGCAAAATACGCGGTGGCAACGACGGTGGGATCGGCCTGTGCGTCGCCTGGCCGATCAGGCGGGGCGCTTGGATCAAGCCAGTCACCGAACTGGAAGCCATGATTCCACAGGTGGTCCGGGCCGGCCAGCCTGGCAACCAGGTCCACCCAGGCGCGCATGCTGGTGAACTGAGATGCCAGTACGTTCCTATCCTGGTAACGCTGATAGAGCGTCCAGGGTACCAGCACTGCGGCATCTCCCCAGGCGGCAACTGGCGGAACCGGCTCCTTGATAATATTGGGGATAACGAAAGGGACCGTGCCTGTCTCGTCCTGGTCAGTTGCCAGGTCGGCCAGCCATGAGGTCAGGAAGCCGGCGACATCGTAGAGGAAGCAGGCAGTGGGTGCAAAGACCTGGATATCGCCGGTCCAGCCCAGGCGTTCGTCACGCTGGGGACAATCGGTGGGCAGGCCGAGAAAGTTGCCGCGCATGCTCCACACGACATTTTCGTGGAAGCGATTAAGCAGCGGGTCTGAGCAGGTAAACCAGCCAGTACGTTCCATGTCGGAATGGCAAACCACCGCGCGAATATCGCTGGCGCGCAGTTCACCAGGCCAGCCTTCTACTTCGGCGTAACGAAAGCCGTGAAAGGTGAAGCGCGGTTCCCATGTCTCTTCTTCTCCGCCGCGCAAGATGTAGCGATCAGTGGCCTGCGCGCTTCTCAAAGGCCGTGTACACAATTCGCCATTCTCCAGTACCTCGGCATGGCGTAGCGTGATCGTCTGTCCAGCCTCGCCTCGTACTGTCAAGCGCAGGCGGCCTACCAGATTTTGCCCGAAATCGACGATTGTGCGTCCTGAGGGCGAAGCAAACAGAGCTACCGGCTCGATCAGTTCGATGCGCCGAACGGGCGGACCAGACGGAGCGACGAGGGTGGTCAGATCTCTGGCAAGCAGGCGCACGCCCGCCCAGCCCCGGTCATCGTAGCCAGGACTCGACCAGCCGGGCAGTTCCAGGCGTGCATCGTAGGTTTCGCCGTCGTAGATATCGCTGGCTCTGATAGGGCCTCGCACGGCTCGCCAGTTTTCATCGGTGATAACGTACTCGGTCGCGCCATCCGCGTAGGTGATCTCCAACTGTGCCAGCATGGCCAGCCGGTCGCCGTAGATGTTGCGCCGGCCACCGCCATAGCCGAAACGGCCACGATACCACCCATCACCCAGTATCGCGCCGAGCGCATTGCGGCCCTCGTGCAGAAGATTCGTTACGTCGAAAGTCTGGTAGCGCAGGCGATGATGGTAACTGGTCCAGCCAGGAGCCAGGACGTGATCTCCCACCACGCTGCCGTTTATCCACGCCTCGTAAAGACCAAGAGCTGTGATGTAAAGACGCGCTCTGACCACTCCCGCGCGTACCACAAATTCGCGGCGCAGCAGGGGCGCGGGCTGCGCGCGGCTCGTATCCTCTTCCCAGTCCGGCGTCACAAAACGTACCTGCCAGTCTTGCGAGGCCAGTAATCCCGCCTCGACCGGGGCTGGCGCACTCCAGGCAGACCATCTGCCATCGCGTCCCCGTACCCGTACGCGCACGGTTAACCTCTCGCGCGAAGCGAGAGGCGCGCCGGGCCAGGGAACGAGCACCGACTGGTCGGATACCACTTCACCTGTGCGCGTGCGTAACTGCTGATCCGGTCCGTAGATCTCGATTTCATATGCGGCCTGTAGCCATCCGGCAGGCGCGGGATCGACGATCCAGGACAGGCGCGGAGCTGCCACACCTATCCCCAGCGCCTCGCGGCTCTGCTCAAAACGTATCCCGGCAATCGTAGCCTCGGATACAGCATCGTTCGTTGTTATCTCTCGTGGCGTTTCTGCAAGAAAAAACTCGCCCATCATGTAAATCCTCTCTGTGCGGGATGCCAGCGACCAAAATCTGCTGACCTGCAAACTTGTAAGGTATAGTATACTCTACAAGAGGCGCTTTTAGTGGGAGGGGAAGGATACCCACAGCTTTGGAACAAGATCACAACGGGCCGGGCAGGAGAATCGGTGTAAGCTCTGGAAAATGGTATAAGACTACTCTTATACAGGCTCAGTTTTGTGGAAGGAAGAATGTAGTCTTCTCTGTTATGATGCTGCACGTAACACACTGCTTCTGTGTATTTTCCCTTTAATTATAAATAACCGGTAATTATAAAAAATCATGTGGAGGTAATAGTATGCACATAGCCGTACTCGATGATGACCCGGCTGTTCTTCATGCTATTGATGCGATGCTCAGTATGGCTGGCTATACCGTTTCTGCCTATCGCGCGGGTCAGAAGCTGCTGGATGTGCTCTTCCCCGGTGGAATCCCATATAGAGATCGGGAGAACCTGCCTTTTGATCTGCTCATCCTGAATCTCTCGCTGAAGGAGCCGCTCAGAGGGACCGACGTTTTTCTGCGCGTACGTGACACCTGGCGGGCAGATGAGTTGCCGATTATTGCGATAACCACTGCGGATAAAGCGACGTCGGCACAGGTCAGTTCGATCTTGCCTGACGATGTAATTCTGTTACGTAAGCCTGTTGCCCTGCATGTTCTGCTCAACCACGTCAGCCAGTTGCTGGGAGATCGGAAGTAGCAAACATAAACGGAGGAATACCTCCAAATCTTCTCCAGGGGGTGCTTCGGCCTTTCAAGTATAGTTTTTTGGCTCGCGGGGCTTCCAGGGCGCCAGAGAGACTGGGCAAGGGATGCCCCTCCGATAGACGGCGGCGCCCGAAGCGGTCTGGGGAATCTCAGCGGGTCGCTGCTTTCGTCGGGGATCAGAGAAATGACCGGGGGGGACCCTCTCTTGTAGGGGCGCAGGCACCGGAGGTGCAAGGCTTGCCCTCGCCCTGGCCCCAAAAAACCTCTACCTGAAAGGGTGCTTCGCCCCCTGGACCTCCCTGGCAGAAAACTCCTCTGTTAAATATGGTATACTGACAAGAGAATGAGATAAATTGCTACATATTGATAAGGAACATGACTAGAAATTTATTCAATAAAGCAGAAAATTCTCAATTCCTCCATTTTTTTCAATCTCATCCTCGCCTGCGCGTGATAGTACTGTGGCTGTTTTTGTGCGCTCTGCTGTTGCCCTTCTTCCCCGGCTGTGGAGTACAATCACCTGCGTCACCGGCTGCTGGCAGTCGGAAGGCGCCGGAAGGACAGCAGGAAAATGCCCGGCTCGTATACGTAGCGATCGGAGCGTCAGATACGTTTGGCTATGGGACCAGTGACCCCTATCGTGAAAACTGGGCCAGCGATCTCGCCGGCAAACTGGGCGCGCGCTATCGCCTGGTCAACCTCGGTGTGCCGGGTATTCGCATGCAAGAGGCTCTCAAAGTAGAATTGCCGGTGGCGCTGGATGCTCGCCCTGATCTCGTGACGATCTGGCTGGCGGTAAATGATATTATCAATAAAGTACCGGTGGAGAACTATACTCGCGGCCTGGATACCATGTTGAGCCGCTTGCGGGCAGCAAAGCCGCAGATGCGCATAGCTGTGGCAAACGTGCCTGATCTGACGCTTCTGCCCTACTTTATCAAACAGCCTTCTTTTGATCGTCAAGCATTGCAAAGTCGGATTCAAGCATATAATACTGCCATTGCAGCAACTGCGTTGCGCTATCAGGCTATTCTTGTCGATCTCTCCGCGCGTACGTATGACATAAAGAACCATCCCGAATATGTCAGTCAGGATGGGCTACATCCCACTGCCGCCGGTTATGCACGGCTGGCAGAGGTGTTTTACCAGGCTTTGGAGCATGGTTCTGAAACACGTGCGAGATGAGCAAAGATGCCGATCTACCGTCGCTGGCGCAGAATATTATGGCAGAAGGAAATCCGGTATACCCTGGATGTGCAAGAAATGCAGCAGGCTATCGGTAGAATAGTTACCGGCGATGTTCCAGAGCGTGATGATGATGAGAAAAGCGAGGCTGAAGATGATGATTGCTCGATCAACGCGCCGCGCATGTAGTTCAGTCAGCCAGGAGCGCTTGCCGAGGCCAAAGCAGCGCAGTTCCATCGCGTTGATAATATCTTCAGCGCCCACAATGGAGCCGATGACCACCGGTACGACCAGCGGCGCCAGGCGGGCGATTTTGCCAAAGACTCCCCCGCGTAGCTTATCGATCTCGTAACCGCGTGCTCTCTGGGCATCCAGCGTTACGCTGAAGTCACGTCCAATTGTTGGCAGAAAGCGAATCGCAAGGTCGATGGCGTAAGAGAAGCGGTCTGGCAACCCCATTCCTTTGAAGGCTATGCCGATATGACCGGGATTGGTGGTATAGGGAATAGCAACGGCAAGGAAGGCGATGCTGAAGTTGCGCATGCTCTGGGTGATCATAAAAAGGATGATTTCAACGCTGATCGGTAGCGAGATAGGGCCAATATAGGGCGGCTGGCGCTGAAAGCCGATGAAGGGCAGGTAGGAGAACACATGCTGTCGCGGGAGATCCACTCCCTGGACAACCTGTCCGCCGGAGAAAAAATAGTTCATCAGGATGATCAGCACATTCACGGCGATGATCAGATACCACACCTTCCGTGTCTCTCTCCACTTTAAATGCGCCTGGCTATAATAGAAAACTGCTCCGACCAGACCAGCCAGAATGATCCAGAAGTTTGAGGTCTGCGCGGCTGCAATGCTGTAAGCAAAAAGCAGGATAAACTTTGCGCGCGGATCAAGGCGATGAACAGGAGTATCACGCTGGATGTAAGGAAAATTGATCAGCATACTCTACGATCACCTTCAAAGAGAAGCAGGCAAGAGAGCGCCTGCTTCTTTTCCAACAAGCGAGGGACTACCCGCGTCCCGTTCGCCTGATGGCTGCATTATAAGCAACCAGCAGAATAGGTAGCAGGATCACTCCGTTGACAATGTCTGAGAGGGCCGCAGGAACAAAATTGCCCGATGCCGCCGCCCAGGTGTATTGCAGGAGCAAAATATCGCTATAGGCGGCGAAGCCGATGCCGACAATGACAGCGATGATACCGGCAACCTCCGCAATAACAATGTTGCGCACGGTCTGATACCGTCCCCAGGTGAAGTAAAGGGCAAGTCCGGCAATGAAGCCCACCAGGCCATTGCCCAGATCCCAGTTCCAGTAGAAGCCGTAGCCACTGACAAGATCGCCGATGACGTTGCCTACTGCTCCTGTGAACAGGCCAACCCAGGGACCAAAGACGCTACCGAAGAACAAAGGAATAACGATACCAGGACGAAATGAAACGTTGCTTGTAGACGGGAGCTTGAGAAGGTTGGTAAGAATGCTCAGGCCGGCATAGAGCGCGGCGCCGAGCGCCATATAGACGATATGGCGTACCGCAATTCCCCACACTTTTGAGGCCAGGCTCTGCTCTGACTTCTGTTCAGTGACTGCCATGAAGCGAACTCCTTTCTGATCTGAGGACTGCTACTACACGCATTCAGTGAGCAAACAGGGAAAATAACCTCTGGCGGTGCTTCCAGAGATATGTTGACTTAATTGATCAACATACATTACTATCTACATCAACTATACAGTATCCCGCGCCGTGCTGTCAACTCTTCCGCTCCTTTGCTCCAGGACTGTTGCAAAGTCCCCTTTGTCCTCTGCAACAGAGGAGAAGAAGAGAAAAGGGAGTTTTTCGGGGGACACCCCTGAACCCCCACCTGCTATCTTCAGGCTGCTGCGTTTTGTGTTGCCAGCAGGTAACGCAGTAGCGAAGTAGGGCGCAGGTTACACATTTCCAGCAGAGCCGGGTCCGCGAGCACCTGCAATGGTGGGCCATCTGCCACCAGTCTTCCATCTTTTAACAGCAACACACGCTGTGTGAAACGTAGAGCAAGGTCAAGATCATGGGTGATAAAGAGCAGTGCATCCAGGCCGGGCAGGCTGCGCAGATACTCCATGAATGCAATATATGATCGGTAATCCTGACCTGCCGTTGGCTCATCCAGCAGCAGGATTTTGCTTTGCATAGCGAGGACAGAGGCGATGGTCACGCGCTTCTGTTGTCCAAAGCTCAGCGAGAACGGTGAGCGGTTCTCAAATTGGGCAATAGCCAGAGCTTTTTCTGCTTCCTGGACTGCTGTGTGCAGGCGTTCAGGTGGAAAGCGCAGGTTTTCCGGGCCGAAGCTGACCTCTTTGCGTACGGTGGGCGCAAAGAGCATGGCGCTGGGACTCTGGAAGACGTAACCGATGCGTGTTGCTACCTCGGCCACGCTCAGTTTGCGTATATCTTCCCCGTAGAGATAGACGGTTCCTCTGGTCGGGCGCAGCAGGCCGAGCGCCTGCTTGACCATCGTTGTTTTGCCTGAGCCATTGGGACCGAGCAGTGCGATGGTTTCTCCGCGCTGTACCTGGCAGGTGATCCCATGCAAGACTTCTTCGGAAAAAGGCGTGTAGCGGTAGGATACGTTCTCAAACGCGAGGATAGGTTGTTGCTTTTCTACTGCAATGTCTGATGGCATTCCCTGTTTTGTGATGATTGGTCTGACCAGCGTATCGCGTACGCTGATTGGATTGTCAAGCTTACGCAAGGTAGACTCGATGGGCAGTTTAACCTGGTCGGGGTCTGCAATTTCTAAGAATGCCTGGGTATCGCCGAAGAAGATCTGGCGGCCCTCTTGCATGAGCAAAACTTTATCTGGCTGAAGAGTAAGCGCTTCCTCGACGCGATGCTCGACGATAATGATGGTGTGTCCTTCCTGGCGCAGGTCGGTGATCAGTGCTTCCAGTTCATCGACGGCGCGGGCATCCAGATTAGCGAACGGTTCATCAAAGAGGAAGATAGATGGCTGCATGACCAGGATGCCGGCGGCTGCAATCTGCTGGCGCTGACCGCCGGAAAGCGTGTATGTCGTCTGCTTTTGCCGCTGTTCCAGGTGGAGTCGTTGTAGCACTTCTTTAATGCGCCGCTGCATTACGTCACGGGGCGTATTCAGATTTTCCATGCCAAAGGCGATCTCCTGCTCGACCGTACTGCCGACGATTTGCTTATCTGGATCTTGCAGCATAGTGCCAACGTGGCGTGCCAGGTCGCGCAGCGTCAGGTTGGCGACAGGTCGCCCTTCAATGCGAATCTCCCCACTCAGTACACCATGATAGCTGTGTGGGATGAGGCCGTTGAGGCATTTGAGCAGCGTACTCTTGCCGCAGCCGCTTGGTCCTGCAATAAGCAGCAGTTCTCCTTTGAGTAAGGAGAACGAGATATCCTCTATTGCGTGCAGTTGAGTAGATGGCTGCTCTGTCGGTGGTGTCTTCTTCTGTGGCTCAGGCTCGTCATCGAGGGAGCGATAGCGGAAACTCAACTTCTGCACATAGACGGCTGGTGACAGTTCTCCTACGAGATCGGATGTGTTGTCAGTTTGTATGGTCATACCTGTCCCTGATGCTTTGAGGAATGGGCCTGAACAAACAGGTACTGTTTTCTTTTTAATAACATATGGGATCATTGTTGTCAACAATAAGTCCGGCGAAGCCAGAGGTTTTTCTGTAAAGGCGCCAGGTTAAGAGGTTGTATAATACCTGGAGAAACTTATAAACAGGGTTAACGTGGCACAGATCCTGTCGAACTGATTAAGAAAGCGAAAAGAGAATTTGGGAAGATGCGCGAAGCGATGCTTTTGAGATAAACGAGGAGAAATGCATGTATGCCCAGTTAGAGACACTCGTGCAGCGCTATCCTGCGTTGCAACACTGTGCAACGGAGATCGCGCGCGCTATAGATGTGCTCGCTGATGCGTTCCGTCGTGGCGGCAAGCTGCTGGTCTGTGGCAATGGAGGCAGTGCAGCCGATAGTGAGCACATTGTTGGCGAATTGATGAAAAACTTTCATGTGCGTCGTCCGCTGGCGCCGGATGTGCAGAAGCGCCTGGTAGCAATGTATGCAGATGAAGGCGCCTACCTGGCCGGGCGCTTGCAGGGCGCGCTGCCGGCGCTGGCGCTCACAAGCCAGGTGGCGCTAACTCTGGCGATCAGCAACGATATCGCCGGTGAGATGGTGTTTGCGCAGCAGGTTTATGGCTACGGCCGGGCTGGAGATGTCGTCCTGGGCATCAGCACTTCCGGCACATCGCGCAACGTCTGTCATGCACTGCGTGTAGGGCGCGCTTTGCGGATGCACACAATTGGTCTGACAGGAGAGAATGGCGGCGCTTTCCCGCAGCTCTGCGATGTCACAATACGTGTGCCGGCGCGCACCGTCGATCAAATCCAGGAGTTGCATCTGCCTGTCTATCACGCCATCTGTGCAACGCTAGAGGAGCTGTTTTTTTGATGGAACGCAAGTTGATCGGAGTTGATATCGGTGGCACAAAGTGCGCGGTCTGCATTGGCCGTCAGCAACAGGGAGAGATGTCGGTTCTGGCGCGACAGAGTTTCCCGACGCCACTGACGCCACAGGAGACGTTCAGCAGGATCATGGAGACGATCTCGCTGCTGCGCGAAGGGCATGACTGCGCGGCCATTGGCATCAGTTGTGGCGGGCCGCTGGATAGCCGCAGTGGTATCGTCTATTCCCCGCCCAACCTGCCGGGGTGGGATGCTATCGACGTGGTGACGCCGCTGCGGGAGCGCTTCGCGCTGCCCACCTGGCTCGAAAACGATGCCAACGCCGGGGCGCTGGCCGAGTGGCTGTGGGGAGCGGGCCGAGGCTACCGCAATGTGGTCTTTCTGACCTTTGGCACCGGCATGGGCGCGGGTTTCGTTCTCGATGGCAGGCTCTACCGGGGCAGCAGTGACCTGGCTGGCGAAGTCGGGCATGTGCGCCTGGCTGAACAGGGGCCGGAAGGCTTCGGCAAGGCCGGCTCGTTCGAGGGCTTTTGTGGCGGTAGCGGAATTGCTCGCCTGGGCCAGCAAAAGGCGCAGGAATGGCTGGCGCAAGGAGAAGTCGTTGGCTACTGCCCGACGCTGGCCGATCTGCCACAGGTCACAGCCGAGCGCATCGGCCATGCTGCTCGCGCGGGCGATGCCGCAGCCTTGCGCGTCTGGGAAATCGTGGCGCGCCGGCTTGGGCAGGGTCTGGCAATGCTGGTAGATGTGCTCAATCCCGACTGTATCATTCTTGGCAGCATCTACCTGCGGCAAAGAGAACTGCTCGAACCACTGGTCTTACGGGTGTTGCGCGAAGAGGCGTTGCCGGGCGCGCTGGCCGTCTGCCGGATTGTGCCGGCAGGTCTGGGGGAGCAGATTGGCGATTTCGCCAGCCTGGCTGTCGCGCTGCATCACTTGCAAGAATAATTTGCTCGCCCGCAGATGCCAGCCGGGCCGCTATCCTGGCATCAAGAGAATCAGAGAGGATAATGGTTCTCGTTCTCTCACCTTGCAAAGAAGAAGAAATGCGAATATCCTATCAGGTAATACCGCTGGGATTTGTGTATTTGCATATAGTCTGGCTAGAACTGTAGGTGGGAATGAGGCAACTTTTCGGGATTCCGCTGGAGACGCTAGCGCATGTGCTGCTGGTAATAACGCTGATAATCGTTGGTGTGGTGGTGGTACTGGCGCTGATAAATCGCATCTTCTTCAAGATTGGCGTGCGCAACATTCCCCGGCGGCGCGTACAGATGGTACTGATCGTCTTCGCTTTGATGCTTTCGACGACGCTGCTATCGAGCGCGCTGGAAACCGGCAATGTGGTAGATTCGGCTGTGCGTAATGTGGCGGTCTATAACCTGGGGAATGTCGATGAGATTATTCAGCACAGGCGGGGCCGTCTCTACGATGACAGCGTGTACCAGCAGGTGGTGCAGTTGCAGAAGCGCGACCCCAATATCGCAGCGGTCGCGGCGGCGCTCGTCGAGAACGATCTGCTCGTTGCCGATATGACGTCGCGCCAGGTGCGTTCAGGCGTAACGGGTATGGGGATTATACCCAATAGCGAACTCGGCTTCGGCGAGTTGCGCGACGATGTGAGCAAGGCTCCTCTACGTATTGCCAGGCTAAAGATTAATGAGGTCTACCTCAACCATACCAGCGCCCAGTTGCTCAATGCACACGCCGGCGATACGCTCTACCTGTACGCGAAACGCTGGCCGGGCAAACGCTACGAGATGCATGTTAAAGCAATCGTAGCCGATGGCGGGCTGGTGGCGCAACGGCCCTACTTGCTGACCCATGTCGATACGTTTCGTAAGATCGAGCAGCGGCGTGACGATATTTCGCACATTTATATCGCCAACAGCGGCGGTGGCGGACTGAACGGGGTGAATCTTTCTAATCGTGTCAGCATTTCACTGCACAAAATTCTGCCGCCCGATCTGCGTGTCGCACAGGTCAAAGCAGATGGAGTAGCGGTCTCGCAGAAAGCCGAGGACGTTTTTGGGCGCATCTTTACTCTGTTCTGCCTTTTTGCGCTGGCAATCGGTTTACTGCTGATCTTTCTCATCTTTGTGCTGCTGGCGGCTGAACGGCGGGCCGAGATGGGGATGATGCGCGCTATCGGTGTGCAGCGTGGCCATCTTGTATTAATGTTTCTTTTTGAAGGAGCGATCTATGACCTGTTCGCCTCGTTCATTGGCCTGGCTGCTGGTACGGCTGTTGGCGCGCTGCTGATCCTCATTCTCGGCCCGATCCTGCAACGCTTCAACTTTCCCTTGAATCTCTCGTTGGACCCGCCGAGCCTTATTATCGCTTACTGCCTGGGTGCGATCTTTACGTTCTGCTCGGTGGTCATCTCTTCCTGGCTGGTCAGCCGTATGACAATCGTCGATGCGCTGCGCAATTTGCCGGAATCGGGACGAGCTACTCTGGCGCTGGGCGAGGCGCTGGTACGCTGGCTGATTCTGTCGGGAGTCGTGCCGCTACTGGTAGGGGCCTGGCTGTTTCAATATGGACTGTGGTGGGTAGAGATTATACCTTTCTCGCTAGGTCTCTCGCTGCTCGTCGTCGGCGGTGGTCTGCTGCTCAAGACAGTAATCAACTGGCTGCTGCTGCGTGCTGGCAGAGATAAACGGAAGCTGCTGAACCGTGTGCTTGCCGCTGTGGTGGGGCTGTCGCTGATGGCGTACTGGGCATTGCCATTCGATGTACTGGCCAATCTGGGCGTCTCGCGTTTCCGGGGCGGCATAGAGGTCTTCTTTATTGCCGGAGTGGTGATGGTTCTGGGAGCGGTCTGGGCGCTGGTTGCCAACGCGGAGTTGGTTGTCAATCCGCTGCTCAGCCTCTGCGCCTGGCTCTCGCGCCTGCGCCCGCTTGCCGGACTGAATGTCATGGCGCGCCTGGCGGCGGCCTATCCTCTGCTCTATCGTTTTCGCAGCGGGCTTGGTGTGATCATGTTCAGCCTGGTCATTTTCGCCATGGCCGTCATGGCGGTCATCACCAGCTCCATGCAGAACAACTATGCCAACTTCGATGTGCAGACCGGCGGCTACGATATCCAGGCGGTGGCCTACTTCAAGTCGATTCCCGATATGCGCAGCGAACTGGCGCGGCGCGGCATCGACCCACATGCCTTCTCGGCCATTGGGGTGAGTACAACGACAGTGACCGGCGTTATCCAGCTCGGCGCAGCTACGCCAGCCTGGCGACTCTACCCGGCGCGGGTGGTGGACGGCGGCTTTTTGCAGGGCTATGGTCTGCGCCTCGTCTCGCGTGCCAGCGGATTCGCCAGCGATAGCGCTGTCTGGCAGGCGCTGCGCACCCATCCCGACTATGCATTGATCGACGTCAACGCGCTCCCCTACCTGCCCGGCTACTCGCCTGCCGTCTACGATCCCAGCGCGCCGCGACCTGAAGATGCCGGGCAGATCACGCATCCCCCCGGCCTTACGCCCTACTACTCCTTTTCCCTGAGCGGCCTCTACCAGGGGGAGAATAACTTCTCGCCACCGTCAATCTGGGTTTCGCGCAGCGACCTGGCGCAGGCCATGAAACTCAAAATCATCGGCGTCGTCGATAACAGTGACGGCGCGCACTTCGGCCTCTACATCAACCAGGCGGCCTACAGTAGCGTGGCCCGGACGCCTGCGACGCCCGAAGCTCAGGCGTATTACTTCAAAGTCGCGCCCGGCCAGGATAAGCGCGCGCTGGCCCTCAAGCTTGGCTCGGCCTTCCTCGATAAAGGTCTGGAAACAACCGTACTGGAAGACGCCATCTGGCAGAAGCGGGGACCGCGCATCCTGATCAGTGATGTGCTGCTTGGCATGGTGGGGATGGTGCTGCTGCTCGGCGTGGCGGCGCTGGCGCTGACGGGAACGCGCGCGGTTGTCGAGCGGCGCCAGCAAATCGGCATGCTGCGCGCACTTGGCGGCGGTCGGCGTCTCATCGAAGGCGCCTTCCTGCTCGAAGCGTTCATGCTCGGCTGTGTTGGCAGTATTCTGGGCATCGTGCTCGGCGTGATTCTGGCGCGCAACATCTTCGCCGTCGATTTCTTCGAGCAGTTCAATACCGGTCTCACTTTCGCTATCCCCTGGGGACGCCTCGGCCTGATCGTGACTTTCTCACTGCTGGCTTCGCTACTGGCCGCGCTGCTGCCCGCCTGGCAGGCCGGGCGCGTCGCTCCAACCGAGGCGCTGCGCTATTAACCCCCATTTTTCATGAAAAGGTCTTCCTGCTATCTCCCAAACTGACAATATGCAGCGTTTATTTTAACAAGAAAGTGCATGCCCGGCAGACTGCTTGCATATAGATTGATCATTGCTGATGCAGTGAAGCCCAAAAACCGGCGCCTCTGCCTCTCTTTGTGCAATCATGCTCGCCTGTATGCCTGTATCATAACTTTGCAGCGATTCGCGCTGAAATCTATACTTTGCAGCTTTTCAGGAATCGCTATTCTTTTATTTTTTTCGTCACAAATGGCACCGGCCTGTGGGGCATTTATCGCGGTGATAGGCCCGATGGGAAGAAGAGATGTTAACCATTTGTGTACTGACTGTGATATAATAGGCGAAGTTTTGGGAATGGTGGGGAAGGTCCAGGAAGTGCGGGAGCTGGGAGACCAGGGCGAGGGCAAGCCTCGCCCCTACCAGACACGTCCTGGCTGTGCATCGTGGCGAGGCTCCCACAGACCTTGTCGGGCGCTGTCGTATATAGTAGGGGGGTGCCTGGTGGTGTGGACCCTTGCCCGGTCTCCTTGTCGCCCTGGCTCTGAGAATACCCCTGAGGTTAATGCAAATGGGGATGCGCCCGTAGGAAACACCCTGGGAGCTGGACCTCATATTTCGCAATGGTGGCATGAGCAAAGGAAGCTAGCGCGTGGATGGCAAAATAACCTATCACCAGCAAGTCAGTTACTGTGGTAAGCCCCGCTGTCGCAAATGTCGTGAGGGAACCGGTCACGGCCCATACTGGTATGCGTACCAGATTGTGAATGGGCGCACGGTCCGTACTTATATCGGCAAACAACTGCCACCTGAGATCCAGGCCGAGATCCAGGGGGGGTTGCCGCCGCCGCCGTCGCACGCCGTCGAGCGCGACCAGGCAGCCGTCAAGATCTACGTCCTGGGCCAGTTCCGCCTGGAACGGCGCAGCGCGCGTGACCGCACCTTCGAGACAGTGACCGATGCGGTCTGGCAGCAGCAGCGTGTCCGCGCTTTGCTTGCCTGCCTGGTGAGCAGTCAGGGGCGCAGGCTTGGACGCGAGCAGGTAATGGATATGCTCTGGCCCGATCAGGATATCGAGACGGCCTCTAACCGCCTGGATCGCGCGGTCCACAACCTGCGCCAGTTATTTGAGCCATCGCGCAGCCGCCCGGCCACGTCATCTCTGCTCCTGACCGAGCACGAGGTTGTGGCGCTGGCCGAGCAGTCCCGCGTCTGGATCGACGCTGACGCTTTTGAGAAGCTGCTGGCGCGCGCGCGTGACAGCGATGATCTCGGCGAGAAGGAGCGCCTGCTCAACGAGGCCTGGCTGCTCTACGGCGGCGAATATCTGCCCGAAGAGCGCAGGCTCGACCAGGTGCTAGCGCGCCGCGAATCCTTGCGGCGCAGTTGGGTCGGTATGCTGCTCGAACTCTCAGACCTGCGCGCCCGCCGCGATGCTCTGGCGACTGCTATCGAGCCGCTCGATACGTTGATGGCGGTCGATCCTACCAATGAGGCGGCTGTGCAGCGTATGATGAACCTGCTGGCTCAGCAGGGCAGGCGCGGCGAGGCGCTGCGCACCTATCGCAATCTGGCTCGCATGCTCCAGCAGGAGTATCGCATCGCTCCCTTGCCCGAAACGCGCGCGCTCTACGAGGCGATCAGCAAGGGACTGCACCGCCCCGGCACGCAGAAGGGCGCGTCGGCAACTCTCAGCGGCGAGGCCGGTGCGCGGTCGCAGGACGGACGAGAACTCGCCGGCGCTTCTGGCAGAACAGCAGGGCAGCCGCCGGTTGTGCATATCGGACGTCTGAACCAGAGTCCGCTGGTTGGCCGCGATGAGGAGATCCGGCTGCTGACAGAAGTCGTGGAGACGACAGAGCAGGCAACACGCTTCAAACTGCCGGTCCAGCGGCGCTCTTTCGCGGCCCTGCTTGACCAGCGACGTCCGCCACAGTGCGTGCTGCTGCAAGGCGACGTGGGCATGGGCAAGACGCGCCTGGCTGAAGAGATCAGCCGCGAGGCCAGAAGGCGCGGCTGGACCATCGCATGGAGCCGCGTCTATGCTCTGGAGCGCGCAATCCCCTACCGCCTGTGGACGGAGATTCTGCGCAAGGCGATGGAACAAAGCGTGTGGCAGCGCCAGAAACTACATGAACATGCGATCACCTTGCAACCACTTACTACACTGCTGCCTGATCTGCCCCTACCGCCTATCAACGTTCCCACGCTCTCGCCGGAACAGGAGCAGATGCGCCTGTGGGAAGCGGCGCGCGAGCTGCTCATTCTGATCAGCGAAGGCTCGCCGCTGCTCATCGCGCTCGATGACCTGCAATGGGCCGATGGCGGCAGTTGCGATCTCCTGGCCTTCCTGGCGCGCCAGTTGCGCGGCTATCCCGTCGTGATTGTAGGGACGTGCCGCGACAAAGAGATGGCGCCCGATCATCCGCTGCGCTCGCTCATCACCGACCTGCTGCGCGAGAATGCGCTCCAGACGATCTCGTTGCAGCCGCTCAGTGACGAGGCCATCGACGCGATCATCGCCAATGTGCCTTCGCTCCCGCCGCCCCTTGCGCGCCGTATCAGCCTGCGCGCCGCCGGCAACCCCTTCTTCGCCGAAGAACTGGCTCACATGTTTGAGGCGCTGCCGGAGCAGGACGCGCGCCGCAAACAGTTGGAGCATGTCATCGCGGCGCCGCTGCCGGAGACGGTCTCCGCTGTGCTCGAACTGCGCCTGGGCAATCTAAGCGAAGCCTGCCAGATGCTGATGCGCAAGGCTGCCGTGCTGGGCGGCTCTTTCTCTTTCGATCTGATCAACGCGATGGAAGCGGCTTCCCCTCGCTCCAACGAGGACCTGGTGCTCGAACGGCTGGAAGAGGCGCTGCGGTCGGGCATGCTGACGGAAGAAGGCACAGGCACGCGCATCACCTATCACTTCTGGCATCCGCTACTCGTGAGCCATCTCTACGAGCGGCTCTCCGCCGGGCGGCGCGTGAGCCTGCACCGCCGCGCCGCCGAAGTGCTGCGCCGCCTCTATGCCGGGCGCGAGGAAGAGGTAGCGGCGATGATCACGCACCACCTGGTGGCGTCGGGCGGCGATCCTGAGCTGATCGTCCACTATGCCGAAATGGCGGGCAATCGCGCCTATGCCCTCTCGACCTATCCCGAAGCCGAGCAGCACTACCGCACAGCCCTGGAGTACGCGCGCGGCCTGACCCCCACGACGATCATCAATGGCCGCCTCTCCCCCGCACAGCAGCGCATCGCCCGCCTGCTCGAACTGCTCGGCGAGTGCGTGCGTGTGCAGGGCAGAGATGAGGAATCCCGCAGATGCTATGAAGGGGCATTAGATCTGCATGGTTTGCAACATGCCTTTACTTCGGTAGAGGAAAGCCGCCATGAGGTGCAGGTACAGGCGCTGCTCTGGTGCGAGATTGGCTTCACGTGGCTTAATGAAGGAAAAACGGAGCCGGCAGAACAATGTTTTCGACGCAGTGAAGAGATGTTGCGAGAAGCAGGTATAATAGCCGGGCCAGCCTGGGCCTATATTCGCTATCAGCAGAGCCATCTGACAGGGATGTCAGGAGCATATGAAAAAGCGCATCATACTGCTGAGGAAGCGTTGAGGTTATTTACGGAATATCTTGATGAACAAATAAGGCATTTAGAAAATCTTTCCAATTTGACGCTTACTGAGCGCATATTAGCAGGAGATCCTGTGAATCCTGGGCGTATTCATAAGATACTGGGATTAATCGCCAATGGTGCCGGTCGTTCTATGGATGCAGTTGAGCATTGGAAAGCTGCTTTAGGCATATTTGAACAGCATGAGAGCAAGAGAGATATTGCCATTGTAAGCTGTAACCTGGGCGATGTGCATTTAAGAAGATCTGATCACACACAGGCTCAGGCATCTCTAAGACGCGCGCTCAATCTTGCGGAGCAGATCGGCGAAATTCCTCTCATCGCAGTGATTTTTAATAATCTGGGTATCCTGGCTGAGCGCATGGGAAATTTAAAAGAGGCTGAGAACTGGTACAGGCGTGGCATCTCGTTTGTAGAGGCACAGGAAAATCCCATTTACAAGAGTATTTTGCACGTGTATATGGCAATCGTCCAGCAAGAAACAGGCGAGCTTGCTCAGGCGCGTACACATCTGTGCCGCTCGCTCTCAATCAGCCGCGCTATTCACATCGCTCCCTGCATCGGCCTGGCCCTGGTGGCGGCAGGCAATCTGCGCCTGACCCAGGCGATGGCCGTGAGCATGCAGCCGGAGAGCGATGCCGGCGAGAAAGCTAACAGGTTTCTCAAGAGAGCAAAGAAGACTTTGCAGCATGCGCTGGCGCTCACAGGCATGGAAGCCGAGACGCGCACTGAGGGGCAGCTCACGCTGGCGCAGGCCCTGTTCCTGCTCGGCGAGCTGGACGAGGCGCAGCGGCTGGCCGAGCAGACGCTGGCAGAGGCGCGGCAGTATGAGTTGACCTGGCTGATCGCGCGTGCGCAGCGCGTTCTGGGAAGCATGCTGGCGGCGGGCGTAGAGCCGGGAGAACATGAGCGGCGCGCAGAGGCGATGCAGCAGTTTGAACTGGCGCTGCAAGCCTTTCGCAAGACCCGCATGCGCCTGGAGCATGCGCGCACGCTGTACGCATACGGCGAGGCGCTGTTGCGTTGGAGCGAGCATCTCCAGGCAGGTGCAGATAAGGAGCAAAAAGAGCAGTGGCGGCAGCAGGGCCGAGATTATCTGGAGCAGGCGCGCGCGGCCTTCGCCCGCTGCGGAGCCGAACTGGATCGACGGCTGGCCGAACATGCTCTGGCTCGCTCCAATCCACAATAATGTGAGAGCACCATTTGTGATGAGGGAGCAAGATTCTGCCCACCCTCAAGCAAGAGAAGATGTGGGAACCCCAGAAGGTGTAGCTACAACATAATGAAGTTTGACGAACAAAATCCGCAAGAGAATGAAGAGTCGTATATAGTAAGGGCGACCCTCGCGGTCGCCCTGGATCAGCGAGGGTCGCCCCTACCTCTGACCTGAAAAGAACAAATTTGCCTGAATTCACTTGTTCGGCCCCTCTCGAAGGTTCTGACAAACAAGAGAAGAAGCGAGAACCCACAACCAATGTAGGAACGACATTTATGGCAAGTACCCACGAATCGGGTGAGGTATAGTGAGCATGCCCATGATGGGTTGCCGCAGACAACCCCAGGCAAGCTGAGGGTGGGCAGAATCGTGGGTACTCGTCATGACGATTTTTCACGACCAGGATTGGTCATATGCGGGGGATCAGGGCGACCGCGAGGGTCGCCCCTACCTCTGATCTTAAAAGAGCAATTTTGCCCGAATTCACTCGTCCGACAATTCATTCTCTGGCCAAACTGTCTCCAGTAGTTCTCGCACATCCACTTGCAGGGCCATAGATAGTTTGTCGAGGGTATCTGTCGTCACTACGACCTGTGTAGGCCGCCGATAAATCCGCTGCAATGTTTTGATATCAATATCGGCTCGCCGTGCCAACTTCCCCTGACTGACTCCTTTTCGCTTAGCAACTTCTTTAACTTTTAAGCGGATCATCTTTCTCCCTGCTGGTAGTGGAATGTACCCATTGTAGCCAGTTCCTGGGATTGACGGAAGTTGGAATATGATTGTAGAATTGTAAGTGTTGGATTAAATGCATGGGAATCAAATCCCATACCATAATTTTTTAATCGGGTGAAAGGAGTTCTATCTTGAGACCTACAAGAAGGCAATTGGATAAAACGCCAGATTCAATGATCAGAGGAGAGAAGGGAAAAAGCGCATGCCATCACCATCTGCAAGCGAGATCGAGCCTGAGCGGGGAAAAGGGGAGCAACGCATGATCACCTTAA
>JADBKA010000389.1 GCA_014896635.1 Ktedonobacteraceae bacterium | reverse complement strand
GCCTCAAAGGTAGGTAAGAACTGGTACTCGACCTGACCGAGGTCCGGCGCATTCCCGGCTTTGATCTCGGTGAAGAATTTCGCATAAGTGCCATTGTTGCCGGCAGGAACAGATTCCCACTTGACCTGAATATCCGGGTGGCTCTTATTCCAGAGGTTGACCGCTTTGTCGAGGTTGGGTACCCAAGAAGCAAAGGTAAGGGTAACGGGACCACTGCTGCTCCCACTACCGCTCGGCGTGGTAGAGCCGCCACAGGCAGCAAGCACGATAAGCAGCAGAGTCATCAGGGTAAATGCTGCTCTGGCGATATAGTTGTTAGTTCGGTCGGGGAAAGAAAAATACTGCATCCGTGAAACTCCTTTGGCTACATTTTTGAGTATTGAGAAGTAGCGGTCGCTGCAATATGCCGTTATCTTACCTGCCCTCCTCTTTGACGGAGCGACCGGGGAGACATAAGCACGCCAGGATCAATTTATGGCGCTCCTCACACACGGGATACTAAAAATGACCACGTACATCGCAACGGTGAACGTGGTGTCGAGAATCGGGATATTTCTCCATCTCTCTAAAGCGAATAAAGCAGTGATAGACAAAAGATACCATTCAGACCGGTTCAATGTCAATGATAAAGTGATAGGCTCGCTTGTCAGCAAGCAAAAAGCATGCTATTTTCTGTATGGCGTAGCAGCGTGTAATTATAAAAGGTCGGTTGCAACTTATGAACGCCCCGGCATCGTCTCGTCATCTCAAGATAGCCGTCCTGCTGGTGCTCTGCATCACCATTGCAGGCACCATCGGTTATATGCTGGTCGAGCACTACTCCTTCATCGACGCCCTCTATATGACCGTCACGATGATATCAACCGTCGGCCACGTCATCCGCCCGCTCGACGAGGCTGGCCGCCTGCTCACGATCTTCGTCATCGTCTTTGGCGTGGGATCGTTGCTGTACACTTTCGGTGCCGGCATGGAGTTCATGCTGGAAGGCCACTTCAGTCTGGCAGTCAGGAGATATCTCATGGAAAGAAAGATCTCAGCCCTGCGCAACCACTATATTATCTGTGGCTTCGGGCGCGTCGGCTCACAGATCGCTAAAGATCTTGTCGCAGCACATAAATCCTTCGTCGTCATAGATGAGAACGAAAATAATGTGCAAGCCTGCATCCAGCAGGGATATCTAGCTCTGCCAGGAGACGCCAGGCGCGATGATGTGCTGCGAGAAGCCGGCGTGCTACATGCACAGTGTGTCCTGGTAGCGACGGACAACGATTCCAACAACATCTCGATCACGCTCTCGGCCCGCCACCTCAATCGCAAGCTCTTCATCGTCGCGCGTTCTAACTACAATGAAACAGAGGCCAAACTCAAGATCGCAGGCGCGGACCGCATCCTCTCGCCCTATACGATTGGTGGCCACCGCATGGCAACCCTGGCCGTTCAGCCAACGGTCATCGAATTCTTTGACGCGATCACTCGTGCAGGCAATCTGGAGCTGGCCGTGCAAGAAGTAATGCTTTCACCGGATTCACCGCTCATTGGTAAAACAATGGCAGAAGCTCAGAATACATTGAGCAATGGCCTGCTGATCGTCGCGCTCAAAAAGCAAAGTGGTCTGATGATCGGCGCGCGCCAGGAAACTCCCGTCGAAGCCGGCGACACAGCGATTGTCGTCGGTGAGCCAAAGCTACTGGCAGCTTTCAAGCAGAGCCATTGTTGTGAGCGCATCCCTGGTCCTGTCCGCACACAGGGCATCTGAACAACGTGCCATCACTCGAACAACGACGGAGTTGCCAGCGGCGGATTGAGCCTGCGTGGTGTGCCATCACGATGAAAAAGCGCAGGATTGAGAATGCCATCCTCATCGGTTGGCCGCAGACCAGCTTCCTCGATGAAACGCGAAATCGTCGCTTCGCTGCCACGATAGCGCAGAATGCAAGAGAGAAAGAGGTACTGCTGTGCGCGCGTAAAGGCCACATAGGCCAGGCGGCGCTCCTCCGCCATCCCCTCGACCACGACCGGACCGTCTTCTGCCAGCGTATAGGAGCGACGATGCGGGAAGATGCCTTCCGTGAGGCCCATTACAAAAACTACCTTACTCTCCAGTCCTTTCGACTTGTGCACGGTCATCAGACTGACACAATCGCGCCGGCGCTTACTGGCATCCTCGGCCTGCTCCTTTAACCTCGCCATCGCCTGTAAAAACTGGCGAATCGTGCCGTAGCGCGCCGCAATCTGCTCCAGTTCTTCAAGTTCGTCGTAGCGGCCTTCCAGCCTGGTTTCTTCGTGATGGGTCGGCGCTTCGCTATCCTCTTCTCGCTCCTCTTTATGCGCGCTATCACGGTGCCGCAGGTGAAGATCATAAGCAAACTGACGTGCCAGGCGGATCGCCGCAGCGGGCCGGTTGTGACACTGCTCCCAGATGCGCCTGATCAGCGCCACCAGGTCTTTGATGCCGAGCTGGTGCTCTCTGGCAACGGTGTACGCCTGCTCCTCACAGAACTGCAATAACGGGCGTCCAGCAGCAAAAGCCGTGAGACTGTTGAAAAAGGTCGTCGTGAAACGATGCGAAGTTCTGCCGGTTTGCGCAAAATAGTCGCGCGAAGGAATATTCGCCACAACACGAAAAGCCGCATCCTGTTCACCGCAGTGCACAGGAGTAAAGATCTCGTCCCACCTGAGTGGCTGCGGACCATGACGCGCCGCAAGATATTCCTGGTAGATACGCATACCATCTACCAGCGTGAGATACGCCAGCATATCGCGCGTCGTTTTGCGTTTGAAGAAAGAGGAGCCACCGACAGTGCGATAGGGGATATTTTTGCGCGTCAGGGCAATCTCGACGGCGGCCAGGTGGTGGTTGGTGCGCGAGAGCACGAAGATATCA
>JADBKA010000068.1 GCA_014896635.1 Ktedonobacteraceae bacterium | reverse complement strand
TGTCCGCATTCCCTTCCTGCGCCGGCACCTGTGTCACCGATTGAGAAGCCTGAGCGGCGACACGCTGCTCTTCACCGCGTGACTGCTGAGGCGCGGGCTGAGTTGCTGCGGGCTGAGTCGCTGTTTTGCTGGCGACTGCCGGGCGGTCAAAACGATACTTGCGTGCCGGGCGCGGCTTCTCTGTTTCTTCGGCGGCTTCCGCTGTTGCTGTCGATGGCGCCGGGGCAGGAGAAAGTGCCTCTGGCTGTTCCACAGGCGCAGTGGGCGGCTCCTGCTCGGTGCTGCTGGCTCCGGTCTCGCCCGTTTCGGTTTCCTGCGCTTCCTGATACGCCCGGTAATGCCTGCCTGCATGGCGTGAGGAGCGCAAACGTGGCGGCGGACCCGGACGGAGCAGAGGGGAAACTGCCGGCTCCTCAGGCTTAGCCGTCTCTTGTTGCTGTTCCTCGGCAGCAACTTCCTGTTCCGAAGTCACCTGCTCGACGCCTTTTTCTGTCTCTTCTGTTTTCGTGGATTCAGCTTCGGGCGCGAGAGCGATTTCTTCACTGCTGGCGGGCGCTGCCGGAGTCCCGGCGGAGACGCCGTTGATGCTGCCATGAGGCGGTGCAAAAGTTTCACTCATTTCGCTCAGCAGTTCAGCGAGCGAACTGGCGCCGGAAGCATCTGAAGGAACCTCTCCGGCCTGCGTAGATGGAACGGCTTCCTGTGCCGTTTCTGTCGTATGCTCTGCGCTCTTGCTTTCAGCAGGGATCAGCAGAGAGAAAACCTCAGCCTCCGATTGCTGAACAGAGGCGCTGAGACGCGCTTCAGCCTGGCGAAATTCCTCAATAAATGAGGTAAAGGGACGAATTTCTTCTTCCTCTTTTGTGAGGGGAAGGCTATCTGTGCCGGACAGGCCAGTTTGCTGTCCTGCTGGCTCTGCCGGGCTTTCCTGGCCAGCGGACGGCATTGTGGTCTCGATAGCGGGTGTATTGACGGCAGGAGACGTATCACCCTGGTGATTCTGCTCATGTTGCATGTGTTCAGCTGACATGGTCAGTATCTCCTCCGGTTGTTGCTCGTGGGAGAGCGAGGGAGACAGTTCATGAGATGCGCGGCGAGATTCCTCCTGTGAGGGATCATCGCTTGCAGGCTCAGATAAAGAGGTATCAATCTGAGCCGTATCCTTGTCTGCCTGAGTGGCCGCAGGAGTGGTGGGAGCGGCCACCTGTTCTGTAGTTTCGCCGTCTCCGGGAGTAGACGAATGCCCGGCGACGGCGGCATCGGCGTCGCTATGCTCGAAATGCATGTGTTGTGTTGTCACTAAGATCTCCAGTCTCAGTCGCTACGGACCGGGGCGCAGAGTAGGACCATCAGAAGTGTTCGACTGAAGACTGTAGGAGCGAACACCTGTCTTCTAACCTGTTCCAGCCTGCATGTATGCCGGTATGCGCTATATTCCATGATGCGTTGACGGGCGGAAACACACGGAGAGCTGTCGGTGCAACAGTTCCGCCCCTCCATATCCTCGGCAGTCTTTTTACGCTGCGCCTGTTCTCGATAATTCCCGGTCCAATCTTCTCTTCATCCGGTCTATCGTTGGTAGTCTGCGCCGTTTGTTTATTGCTGGTGGGTGCCACCGCTGAACGGCGGAACACCGGTGGACACCGGGCGAGCGTTTGAGTGAGAAGACTCATCCGCTCTGGCAGGTTCTGGCCGGCGGTCATCCCGGCTGGTATCCTGAGGATGGGTGTCGGTGTGAGTTATCGCTGCGTACTCCTCTGCGTACTCCTCATTGAGCGCCATCCGGCGCGTTGTGCGCCAGACGGAGAGGATACGCTCAATTGCGGTTATATGAGAAAAGACCGCCAGGAGAGCCAGCGCCCAGATACCAGTATGAGTGAGCAGTCCGATTGCCAGTAAAACGACACGTTCTGGCCGGGCCAGAAGTCCAGTTTTGCATTCCAGGCCAAGCCCTTCGGCGCGCGCTTTGGTGTAGCTTACCATGAGCGAACCCACTACGGAGGCAAAGATGAAAGTCATCATCCACATCTGTTCGTTGCCAAAGGGCCAGAGAGGTTCTTGCAGGCCCGTATGCTGCATCGCGTAATAAAACAGGCCGAACAGAATGATGCTTTCCGAATAACGATCCAGTGTTGAGTCTAAAAAGGCGCCAAAGGTTGTGGCTGCGCTACGGACACGAGCCATCGCACCATCGAACATGTCGAAGATGCCAGCAAACAACACCAGCACTCCTCCTACCTGCAAGTATCCAGAGGCAATTACAAGGGCCGTTACTGCACTCAGCAGTAGCCCGATGCAGGTCAATGTGTTAGGAGTGATTCCCAGGCGAGCCAGCGGCTGCATGATCATCGCCACCAGTTTCCTCGCTCGTTGCTGTATGCGTCTGCTAAACATGTTTCTATTTTATCACAAATGGCCTGCCAGAACTAGCTCTTTCTGACGGCGCTCCTGAGAAAGTTGAAATTCACGAATTGCAAGTTTTGACGATTATACATATACATAGAGGAGGGGGAAGGGTACGAGGACGGGTTATCCTGCGTACCCGGGCAAGTGTTGATGGATCAGGCAACGGCAGTATCGGCGGTCTCTGTCGTCTCTTCTGCCTCAACCGTCTCGGCAGCAATGTATCTTGTGCGTTTCCATTCGCTGCTAACACGGTAGCGGACCCACTGGTAATACGCCTGCATCTTCCACATTTTGCCGCCGGGAGCACTCAATCCCTGTTCAATCGAGGCCCGTATGTCCTGGGCGTTCCTGCCTTCAAACCAGGTGAAGCCGCAGCCGATGGCGGTAGGAGTATGGGCGTCGCTATTGCCGACTTCTGGCAGGCCATAGATGGTACGATTCGCTCCCATAGCAATATAGTTTGCATAAAAGCCACAGAAGCTGGCGTTCCAGGTTTCTATGCCATCGAACCAGACATCGCGGGAGGAGTGGATGCGATCCATGACCTCTTTCTGGCAGCTGTGGCGGAAAAACCTGTGCAGTGGATGGGCAATAACGGCCAGGCCGCCTTGTTCGTGGATCAGGTCGATGCTGCGTTCCATGCTCAGCCCTGGCGGAATGCGTTTCTCAATAAAGAGTCCGAGCAGATGCCCTTCTTTTGTCGTCACTTCCTCGCCCACCACAAAATCGAAGCGATACTTCCCTCTGGTCCAGAGGTCGCGTGCGCGTAACGCGCCCTCAATAACATCGTGGTCGGTAATGGCGATCACATCCAGGTTCGTCTGCTGCTGCGTATATTCAAGAATTTCTTTGATGCTGGCCGTCCCGTCGCTGTAGGTGCTGTGCATGTGCAAATCAGCCCGGCCAAGCTTCCCGGCGTAGTAAGCCTCCTGGGAGGTCATTTTTGCACGTTTCTTCAGCATTGCAGTCCCTTTTGGCATACTATTCGCGGAAATGCTGGCCTGGCCGTTTTGTTTGCGAATAATCATGTGTTCCTTCTTTTTTACCTCCAGAATGAGGAATAGACGAATGATTGCCCGGAGAGCATCCACCTGCTGGTGTCCTTAACGCTCTCTGAGGATGAGCCACCCCTGACTCGCCGTATAACATATCACGCAGACGTTACAGGGATGTTAAGAATTAAGTTTAAATCAGGGTAAAATCCTGTTAAAAGGATGCTCTGCTTATCCTTCCGGCTCAGCATCCGCTTCAATCAACGTTACCCCACTGGGCAGCGCCTCAACCAGAAAACTGGGATCAACCAGACCCTCCAGCTTGCGCAGGCACTCGCGGAAGCGAGACTGGTTGAGTGAACAATACACCTGGCGGCCTACGCGGTGCGTCTCGATGATGCCCGCTCGCCGCAACTTGCGCAGGTGCCAGGAGACAAGCGGCTGACTGATGTGCAACAGGGCTGTCAGATCGGTGACTGTGACCTGCGGGTGGCGCGCAAGATGGTAGACGATGGTGAGGCGCGCTACGCCTGCCAGGGCTTTCATCATCTGCTTGAGGTCACGCCAGTCGTCCATAAGCGCCGCCTTCCTCGCATCCATAAAACTTCATTTTATAAACGTCTGTTTATATTTTAACGTGGGGAGTGGGGAAAAGTCAAGGCCAGAGAAAAAAGGGCCTCCCTTCATAGGGAGGCCCTTGACCGGGAAGATACCCGCGAGAGGATTCGAACCTCCAACCAATCGATTAAGAGTCGACTGCTCTACCGTTGAGCTACGCGGGCCTGCCGCGTGCGATGCCGCGAACACGATGATCATAGCATATCTCGGCTGGCAGGTCAAGCCATATTTCACTTCACGAAGCCCAAACGGAAATTTAACCTTACAATAAAAAATCTTTAATACCCACCCTCTATAGTAGAAGTGTCAGTATTCCCCAGGGAAAAAACCGCTGGATGGCGGGGAGAGATGTTTCCTGTCAAGCTCGGCAGGGCATGAAAAGCCAGCAGATTATTTTTCGTTCCCCCCCGCGCATCCCCGGTAAGACCTCGCAGCTACATGGTCATAAAATTGGCTTTTTGTGATCATGCCGCGCTGGACGACTCTGCCGCTCTGAGGGCAGATGCTCGTATGAGAGGCGAGAGGCGCTCCCCTGACCTCTCGCTTCGTTGGGGAAATCAGAGCTTCACCCCTCTCTTTTAGCGCACCCTAAGAAATTTCCTGTAAAAAGTTAGGTATTTCTCCCGATGACAGGATACGATCTATTTACTATGCTTGAATCATCCTCATCGAGGATGTGTTAAAGCTTTTATTTTTACAATGTAAAAGTTGCTCGAATGCAACAAGAGAGCAGATCCTGGAATCAGCCAGCTTCTACCTGAGGGAGAGTTATGAAGAGAAAAATCGCTTTCGGTCTGATCGGCCTCATTGTGGCTTTGCTCGCACTGACGCTCACCACGACGCCGGCTTTCGCACACGAGAAACGGCACGTGGGCAACTACACCTTCGTCGTCGGCTTCCTGAACGAACCCGCTTACCTCAACCAGCTCAACAGCATCGACTTTACCGTTTGCCAGGGCAGCGATTGCACGTATACCGTCAAAGACGGCCAGCGTGTTCTGAGCAATCCGGTGCAGGACGCTGAGAAGACGCTCAAAGCCGAGGTGTCGATGGGCGGCTCTGCCCCGCTTGCCCTGCCCTTAAAACCACGTTACGGCAACCCCGGTAAGTATTCTTCCTACTTTCTCCCAACAAAAACCGGTGCCTACACTTTCCATATCTTCGGCACACTGAACGGCCAGAACATTGATGAGAAGTTCACCAGTGGTCCCAATACCTTTGGTGAAGTTGAGCCGCTCAATACCTATCCCGCCGTTGCCAGCCAGGCTCAGAGCGGTGATAACAATAATGCCGCCGCGCTTCGGCAGCAGGTGCAGGCTGCCAGGGATAGCGCGAACACCGCGACGATCTTCGGCATTGCCGGTTCGCTGCTTGGCATCGTGGGACTGGGAACGGCTATCTTCGCGCTCACACGCAAACCGTCTGCCGCCACTGCGGGCGCTGCTTCAGCCGCTGAGAAAACTCCCACCGATAGCCTGCGGGGATAGCCTCAGAGGTGGTAACTGAACGGAAAGGGGGGTCCAGGGGGCGGTCGCCCCCTGGCGGGGCGCGCCCGGGAACACACGGGTCCCCGCGTTGCGGGGGGGGTGTCCCCGCTTTTTCCCCCTTCCCTAAAAGGTGTGTTGAAAAAGCATTAAGTTAACGCAAATGGAGATATCCCCAAAGTTGACACCAACGAGGAGTAGCCTGCACGTTCGTTCTATAATAGAATAGTCAGAGCAAGCATAGTGAGTCCCGGGGTAGACCGGTTTCCGGTCTACCCTGCCGCTGTATCATCGCCGGGGCAACAATTCCCCTATCTGTGCGTATCTGTGTGGCGTGGAAAATGAACATTGCGAATCCTCTTTTACAAAAAAAGGCATTTGTACACTTGCGGAAGCTGTTGCTTCTATGCGGCGCGGCAGTGCTTTCCCTGCTGCTTATGTTACTTACGCCACTACAGGCGGATGCTCACGCGCAGTATGATCATAGCAATCCTCCTGCCAATGCCCACCTGCCTGCTGGCCATCCACCGGCGACAGTACAGATCTGGTTCACCGAGCAGATCGAACCGGCCTTCAGCCGAATCGAGGTATACAACCAGGCGCGGCAGCGCGTTGATCGCGGCGACAGCCATCTAGCGCCTGACAGCCCTTACTCACTGATCGTTTCGCTGCGGCCTGCCCTTCCTGACGGCGCGTATACCGCAGTTTTTCGCAACGTCTCAAAAGAGGATGGTCACGAGGTCACAGGCAGTTTCAGCTTTGTCGTGGGAGCCGGTCCTCTGCCCACCAATACAAACGATCTGCTCCAGCAGGCCAGCACGGCTGACGAGAACTTCAATCTCTGGAGCATCGGCATACGCTGGCTCAACTACCTGGCGATGGCGGGGCTGGTAGGCAGTCTAACGTTTCTGCTGCTGGTCTGGCAGCCTGGCGTCAGACGGCTGACGTCAGTCGTGGGCAAGGAAATGAAGCTGGCAGAACAGCGCATGCAGAAACGGACAATGCAGGCTGTCCTGTGGACTCTGCTGCTACTGCTGGCTGGCTGGCTGGCTTTTCTAATCTACCAGGCCAGTATTGTGAGTATGAGCGCACCCTGGCAGGTGTTCACAAACGGCGCTTTCGGCGCCTTACTGTTCAGGAGCCATTTTGGGACCGTCTGGCTTGCCAGGCTCCTGCTCATTATACTGGTGGGACTGCTCTGGTGGTTGAGGGTACACGCGGAAGAGCAGTGGGTCGCTGTGGCATATCTGTGGGCGCTGCTGCTGCTCGGCATAGCCATTATGTTTACGACTTCGCTCAACTCGCATGCCGCCGCCAATCGTGCGGCCTGGTTGCTTGTGCCGGCGGATGTGCTGCATCAGGCGAGTACCGGCTTCTGGATAGGTGGCCTGTTAGCTTTTACGCTGATCCTGCCAGGGGCGGCCCAGGCGTTTGTTCCCGGTACCGGCGACCGGACGCGCCTCTTTGCAGCGATCATACCGCAGTTCTCACAAATTGCGCTTATCAGTGTTGCCTTGCTGATCGTGACCGGCACGCTACAAGCGGTGGTGCAGTTGCCGGCGCTCGACCTGCTCTGGAACAGTGGCTATGGACGCGCTTTGCTCGTCAAGATCTGCATTTTCATTGTGCTACTTGGTTTTGGTGCTTACCACCTGCGCAAGGTCAGCCCGCGTATGAGGACGTTTGCTGCCAGTACAGACGAGGAGCGGGGGGCACCCTCGCTGGCCGCAGGAGCTTTGCAGCGCTCATTCAGCCGTTCGTTACGCTACGAGGCTCTGGTGGCGGTGCTGCTTCTACTCGTCGTTGGCGCATTGACCAGTCTCAGTCCGCCCCGACCCGCAAGTTCGACTTCTACTGCGTCCGGCGAGCCAGGTGCGCTGATCCGCCAGGGGAAGATGGCCGATCTCACCTATCGCCTGGCGATTAATCCAGGGACGGTAGGCAACAATACGTTTGAGGTGGAGTTAAAGGACGCGAACGGCCAGCCAGTACAGAAGGTGGATGCGGTCGTGTTGCGTTTTACTATGCTGGATATGGATATGGGAGTGCAGGAAGTGAATTTGCAGCCGGTCGCGGGCAAACCCGGCTACTACTCGACAGCGACGCCGGTACTCAGCATGACGGGCGACTGGCGCCTCGCGCTGCTTGTCCGGCGCCCCGGCTTCGATGATGCCATGACGGAGTGGCAACTGACCCTGCCCTGAGGTGGTTAGTCGCTCTCCTCTTCCTTTTCAAAAAGGTAATCATCCAGGATTACCTCTTCAGAGGGCTGGAGAGGAGGTTCCAGCTCCTGTGGGGTGCTTGGATTGATAAAGCCGATCAGCAGGCTGACCACTCCCATCAGTACAGCGAGAGCGCCAAAGCCGGTAAGAAGTATAGCACCACCCATGACACCGAAGGTAATCAAAAAAAGGCCCAGCACGATGATGATGATACCGCTTACGCCGAACTTGATGATCTTGCGCTGCACAGCCTCATCTAAATGCCGGAAACGATCCAGGAGCCGTAACCCTTCTCTGCCATGTATCTCGTCTGACATGGGAATTTCCTTTTCTACATATGCGTCTCTCCAGAGATCGCTCTGCTCATCAATCCTGATGGTAGAATTGTACACTATGCGCTGTGAAAAAACAATTCTTCTCGCTTGCTCTCCAGGGCTTTTCTTCTTTTTCACTGCCGCAGATGGCGAAAAAGCGCATGGAAAGGTCCGGGGTAAACCTTCCTTTTGCGCTATCTGAAAAGTTCACTGACGGAGCGCCCATCGTGGATGCGGTTGATCGCGTCGGCCAGATGCTCGGCGATTGAGAGCACTGTCATATTAGGAAGGCGCTTATGCTCAGGAAGTGGAATTGAATCAGTGATGATAATTTCTTTAATGGGAGAGCGACTGAGCCGCTCGATAGCTGGACCTGAGAAGACACCGTGTGTCGCGCAACAGTAAATATCCCGCGCTCCCTGCTCATAGACAACACGCACTGCCTGGGTCAGCGAGCCGGCGGTGTCGATCTCATCGTCAACGATCAGCGCGTTTTTCCCCTCGACATGGCCAATAATGCCCATTGCTTCAGTTACACCATCGTTGCCCAGGCGGCGCTTCTCCACTATTGCCAGTGGCGCATTCAAACGGTCGGCCAGTTTACGCGCCTTCTTGGCAAAGCCTTCGTCGGCGGCAACAACGGTGAAATCTTCCAGTTCCCTGCTGGCGATGTAGCGCGCCTGAATGATCTGAGCTGTCAGTTCATCGACGGGAATATTAAAAAATCCCTGAATCTGCCCCGCGTGCATATCCAGCGCCACGACGCGGTGCGCCCCGGCTACCGTGATACAGTCAGCGATCAGCCGGGCAGTGATCGGCACACGCGGCTGATCCTTCTTATCCGTGCGCCCGTAGGCATAATAAGGGATCACGGCAGTAATGCGCGCAGCCGATGCGCGTTTCAGCGCGTCGATCATTATAAGCAGTTCCATAATCGAACGGTTGACCGGAGAACTAAACGGCTGAATGATAAAAACGTCGTGGCCCCGCACATTCTCATTGATCTTTACAAAAATATTCTCATTACTGAACTGAAAAACGTCAGCGTCTCCAAGCGGAATATGCAGATGTCGGCAGATCGCTGCTGCCAGCGGGCGGTTTGCATTTCCACTGAAAATGCTTAGATCGTTCAATTTACACCTCCTGTTGCCCAAAAAGTATACCACATAGGATTACTTTTGTGGTACATCTGCCGTGATCTGTGTGATCTGTCAAGACTTTTCAGTTTCAGCTTTCGAGAAAGGCGGGGTTCAGAGGGCGTAAAGCCCTCTGGCGATAGGCTTGCGCAGCCCAGGCGAGTCCTCACAAAGTGGGGTGTGATTCCCCAGAGGAGAACAGCGCCCCCCCCGAAAAACTGCTTTCCCCCCTTTTGCGAGGAGGAAGGTCTGCTAAAGTGAGCCAGAGTCTCTCTTTTCGCATTCGCGTTGGACTCGTTCAAGGCACTGGCTCTTCCGGCCTGGTGATCAGGAGGCTCAAGAAGCGCCGCAGTCCCCAGAAGAGCAGAGCGTAGACGATCATTGCGATCAGGGTTGCCCACTCGAAGGACTGGTAAGGCGCTTTCAAGACTGTCGGGTTTAAAATGCCACTGAAAGGAAAGAGGACGATATCGGTCAGAGTATAGAGAAATGCGGCAAAGAGGTTGGTCGAGACTGCACCGATGGCCTTCAAAAGAAAGCGGAGTGCCAGCATAATCTCCAGCACGGCCACAAACCAGCGCAGGAAATCGTTCAGCTTACCGATGGCGTAGCGAACGGCATGAGCTTCTTCCTGGCGTGTCTCCAGATCCTCAACTTCAGGAGATGGCCCTGCCGCAGGCATTGGGGGGGGAGACGGCGCCTGCGCAGGGGGCTTGGCCGGCATATCCGGCATGCGCTCTCCTCTGGGCATCACTTCCGTTGGTTGAGCATTTTTAGGTTCTTCAGGATAGGGATTTCTTTGCATCCTGTTTTCCTCCTCCATACGACTCGATCAAGCTCGCGTTAACGCGCGGATTTCGAGCTTTGCTCCATACTCCGATTATACCATCCAGCACATGTTATGCGCTACAAGTTCTGCCTGACCAGCAGTACAACACCTTCGGCGCGCGCAAGTACACGAAAAGATTTCGAGTTGATCAACTGGTTGATGACTTTCGCCGTGCTGACTTTATCCTCAGGAAAAACGTAGTTCAGATCTACCACAACATACTGAACGGTCTTCCTGATTCCTTGCTCGGTGGTGTAGGTCAGTTCCGGGAAGAGCGTGACGTACTGGCGTTCGCTGAGATGCGGGTTGAGATTGTTGCCCGCCGAAACCGTAGCGTCGGGCGGAATCATGTCCAGAATCTGCTGAATATGCTGCTCACGCGCCCCCGGCATGTGATCGGCCCAGTTCACCCAGCTCAAGGGAATGTGCATAAGGGTCTGATTCAGGCCGATCATCAACACAAACCAGGCGATGATGACCCACTGTACACGGGGAAACGGTAGACTGCGAGCCAGCGGGACCATCCTCTCGCTCAGGCGCTGCCAGCTATGATCGCGTATCTCCTTAAGTGTGACGATACGTGCTGCCACAGCATGGGTGAAAACGGGACCAGCAGCAACCGCGCGGACGGCCCCCGTGTAGACCTGCCAGCCGTGCCGCAGCAGCAGCGCAACCGGTTGTAAGATCGCACTCTTCTCCGCTGGCTGTCCTCGTTGTCTTTGCTGCCCCGGCTGAGACCAGGAGACACCGGATGCACGTTCCCCAGTCGCCTTTTCTGAATGTTGCTCCCCGCTCCATCCCTGCCAGACCTCGACGGCTCGCCTGAGTCCGTAAATAGCAGAGATCATCACAAAAGGAATGATCGCGGCGTTATAGTGATACACACCACTGTAGTAGAGCGGATAGGTGCTGAGCAGGTTGATCGCCAGGCTCGGCAGTGCCGGTAGAAACCATTCAGGCGCCAGCAGCGAAAGAAATCCTTGATTGCGTAACAAGTTAAAAAGGTAATAGAGACGATCAAGTGTAATGAAGGTTGTGAAGAGCAACCAGGGATGAGAGAGAATATTGACGATTGCTTCGCCCGGCGTGCTGCCAAGCGACTCGTAGCGATACCAGAAATTATTCCCCTGCACCCCCGGATAGAAATACCTGATCACCATGAAGGCAAAAATGCCGTAGAGCAGGCCGCCGGCCATCAGGCCACTGCCCAGGCGCGGCATTCTATATTTCCACAGCACCAGGATACCCAGCAAGGCGACTGAGAACGGGATGTCCTCTTTGCAGAGCGCGGCGAAAAAGCAGGCCACGACAAACCAGCCATAGCGTCTGCTGTCAAGCGCCAGCAGGGCATAGAGCAGCAGCGGCGTTGCCAGGCTCACCGGATGGAAGTCGAAGATATTCAGACCGATCAGCGCCGGCATGAGCAGGTAGGAGAGCGCCAGCAGCGCGGCCAGCAGAGGCCACTGCGGCAGGTGTTTGCGCGCCAGCAGGAAGACCGGCAGTGCTCCTGCTGCAAGTGCCAGCGTCTGGAAAATAAGCAGTGTGCGGGGATCGGGGAAAAACAGGTAGAGCAACGAGATTGGTAACAGGATAGGCTCAAAGTGGACGGCCAGGCGGATCGGCGGGCCATACCAGTCAATGCCCTGGTTTGTGAACTGAAAGAGGCGGCCATGAATCGTATTCCATACCGCCTGATCCATATTGCCCAGATCGAAAGCAGTGGCCTTGAAGGTCTCGTAGCGCAGCACAGACTGCCAGCCCATGAATGTGGCATAGGCCAGCATGCCAGCTACCAGTATTATCCACGCTATACGTATTTGCCTCTGCTGTGACATAAGATCAGGGGTCATCTAAGGACTTTTCTCAGAGAAGCCCTTAGATGACAAGAATCTCTTTCCAGATGGCAAGTCCGACCAGAATCATAAAGGCCCAGACCACGACGTGTTCAGGCCAGGTTCCCGTGCGAAAGCGCCAGCGAGGATTCGGCGGAAAGCCAAAACGTCTTTTATTCGGCCACAGTAGCGGCACTCCGCCCTGTGTCAGAGCATCGGCAGCAATATGCATGATGCATCCGAAGAGCACGCCCAGAAAAACCAGGTGCGACGCTCCCACAAAGCCCGCCGGCAAAGTCCATCCCTGCAAGTCGAGCAGATAAATCACCAGTTGCTCCAGGCCGAGGGCCAGCAGTGAGCCGAGGAGCAGGCCCAGCAAGCTGTGAAAGAGCGTTCTATGGCCCGCCACGCGCTGGATCTCTTTGCTGATAGGTCCCAGCTTCTGTCCCATCGTGCTACGCGCATTATCAATATCTGGCAGCAACGCGCCGAAACCTACCGCAGAATAATACACTGCCTTCTTTACCAGCAGAACTAGCGGTACAGTCTTTGCCATCGTCAGCGGATCGCCCGAAAGGTGGACAAAGCTATCAAGAACGATGCCTGCCGTCAGGCCCACCAGCAAATGCGATTTACCTTCCATGATAAATCTTCAACGCTTTCTTTCAGAAATATCCAGAACTTACGGGCCATTGTAGGGGCTAATCGTGCAAAAGTCAACCCGTTCGGCTAATCCGGTGGCAGGTTGACCAGGACAACGTTGTCCTCGATTTTGACAGGGTAGGTCATCAATTCCTGGAGAGCCGGTCCGCGCAGCACTGTGCCGGTGCGAATATCAAATTGCGAGCCGTGCCAGGGGCAGGTCAGGCAGTAGCTGTCCAGCCTGCCCTCGTTCAGCGGTCCGCTGACATGTGTGCAGTTATTGGTAAAGGCGTAGATGGTATCCTGTATTTTCAGCAGGCAGAGCGGCTCACCATCGACCTCGACCGCAAAAAGTTCGCCCTCTTTCAGTTCATCGAGGTTGGCAGCTTTGAAAAAATTCGACGTCTCCGACACACTATTCCTCGTCTTCATCAACCTGTGGTTTTTCCAGGCCGGCCAGCGCCAGGCCGCGATGCAGCACGCGCAGCGAGAGGAAGGCGCATTTTGTGCGCGCCGGACTGATCGGGATGCCCAGCGCGTCCAGCACATCGTCCTTTCCAAGCGCGACCACTTCTGCGATTGGCCTGCCCTCGATCATCTCTGAGAGCATCGAAGCTGTGGCCTGGCTGATGGCGCAGCCCCGGCCCCGGAAGCGCACCGCCGCTACCTTATCCCCCTCGATCTGGATATCCATGCTCAACTGGTCTCCACAGAGCGGGTTAAAGTCTTCCGCGTGTACATCGGGATGTTCCAGCGTTCCGTAATTACGCGGATTGCGGTAGTGGTCCAGGATGTATTCACGATAATCCATTGACATAATAATGAAAACCTCTGTGGGAGAGGAGCCATCCTCTCTAGAAGCTAAAAATTTCTTTTGCCTGGAGCAGTCCCTCTATCAGTGTATCAATTTCTGTTTCTTTTGTATAGATGTAGAAACTGGCGCGAGCGGTTGCGCTCACGTTATAGCGTTCCATCAAAGGCTGAGCGCAGTGATGGCCGGCGCGAATGGCGACACCTACCTGCTGATCGAGGATCGAGGCCAGGTCGTGGGGGTGAATATCATCCAGGGTGAAAGAAATGACGCCGCCCCGCTGCTGTGCATCGGGTCCGTAGATGGTCAGGCCGGGGACGGAGCGCAGTTGTTGCAAGGCATAGGCAGTGATGGCCTGTTCATGTTGCCTGACGTTCTCCATGCCCAGGCTGTGCAGGTAGTCCACCGCCGCTCCCAGGCCGATGGCCTCGGCAATGGCGGGCGTCCCGGCCTCGAATTTCCAGGGCAGGTCGTTCCAGGTAGAGGAACGCAGGCTGACAGTGCGGATCATATCGCCACCACCCAGGAATGGCGGCATGGCTTCGAGCAGGTCGCGTTTGCCATAGAGCACGCCGATGCCGGTTGGCCCAAGCATTTTATGACCGCTAAAACAAAGAAAGTCAACATCCAGTTCCTGCACATCCACCGGCAGATGCGGAACGCTCTGGGCCGCGTCCACCAGCGCCAGCGCGCCGGCGGCATGGGCCTGCGCTATCATCTGCCTGACAGGATTGATGGTGCCGAGGACGTTCGACATGTGAGTGAACGCAACGAGCTTCGGCTGCTGTTGCAGAAGCTGTTCATAGATATCGAGGCGTAGCAGGCCATCCTCGCTCACGGGTACAAACTCCAGGCGTGCGCCCGTACGCTGTGCCCGCAATTGCCAGGGGACAAGGTTACTGTGGTGTTCCATTTCGGTCAGTACGATCAGATCCCCAGCGTGAATGCTGGCTCCTCCCCAGCTATAGGCGACGAGATTGATACTCTCGCTGGTGTTGCGTGTGAAGATCACCTGCTTGCTCTGGCGGGCGTTGATGAAACGTGCCACCTTGACGCGCGCCTTTTCCATCGCGGCTGTCGCCTCTTCGCTGATCTGGTAGACGCCGCGATGCACGTTCGCGTGATAGGTGCGATAGTACGTGTTCATCGCCTCGATGACGGCGGTGGGCTTCTGCGAGCTAGCTGCGCTGTCAAGATAGACCAGAGGCTTGCCATGCACCTGGCGTGAGAGGATGGGGAAGTCGCTGCGAATCTCCTCAATCGTACGCGCTGTGCTTTCTACTGTTGCGCTCGCCTGCGCAGTCCCGGTAATATTGTTACTCGTCATGGCCGTTCCTGATTCTGTTCTAATTCTAAAAAGAGAATTATTCAGTATTGTGAAAAAACAAATAGGGGACCAGCCCCCGAAGTCCCATCCGGGCCAGGGCGACCGGGCCAGGGTCCGCGTCACCAGGCGCCACCCCTACAATGGGCGGGAGAGGAACAGGAAAGGGCCTGTCCCGCATCCCCGGCTGTTATTATCAATACTCGGTGAGCTGGATCTCCTCGTCTTTTGCGCTGCTCTCGTCGAGATGGACGGCTCCTTCGTCAACGCCCTCGATCTCCCAGCGTTCCTGGGCATCAATCCAGCTATCGGCCTCGCTTTCGTAGCCGCCGCTCATGCGATGGACGATACTGCGGCGCAGGCGCGTGCGCAAAGTTTCCAGTCCGATGCGCTGGAGCACTGGCTCGAAGAAGCCCTGGACGATAATGCGCTCGGCTTCGGGACGCGAGATACCGCGTACCATCAGGTAGAAGAGCTGCTCCTCGTCGATCTGGCCTGTCGTTGCACCGTGACTGGCGCTCACTTCGTTAGCGGCAATTTCCAGGCCGGGAATGAACTCGCCGCGCGCCTGCTTGCTCAGTACCAGGCCATGTGCTGCCAGGAACGAAGCCGTCTGCTGCGCTTTCGGGCGCACACGAATCATACCGTCGAACTCCACGCGCGATTGGTCGGTCAGCACGCCCTTGACCATCGTCTCGGCATTGGTCGAGAGACCGATGTGATCGGAGAGCGTATTGATGGCGAAACGCTGATCGTGGTCGGTGAAGAAAACGCCCACCAGTTCGGTGGCGCTGCCATTGCCCTGCAAGCCCGCGCCAATCGTTTCGAGCGTCACCTTGCTACCGAGTTCCGCCATGACGAACGTGACGCTACTATCGCTCTCGTGGAGTGCATTCTTGTGAGCGATATGCCAGATGTTCTGGCCGAGATTCTGCAAATTGCTGAATTCGACGCGCGCGATGCTCTTTGTGTACACTTCGACGACATTGCTGAGCAGTGCCACGCGGTCCTCAGGCACACGTGAAGCATACTCCTCGACGAAGCTCACGCTGCTCTCTTTATCGGCAATGATCAGCGTATGCGAAAATGCTGCCGCTGAGGGCGCATCCAGCCAGACCTGGGCCAGGATGGGCGCTGCTACCTGCACACCTTCAGGAACGTAGAGGAAGAAGCCGTCGCTCCAGAAAGCGGCATGCAGAGCTGTATACTTGCTCGACTCCGGCGGCACACAGCGCGTCATGAAGTGCTGCTGCACCAGGTCGGGATACTCGCGTATGGCAGTATCCATGCTAGTCAGAATGACCCCTTGCTGCCGCAGTTCTTCGCTGAGTTCGGTATGCACAATCGAGCTATTGCGCTGGACGATCAGGCCGGACCGCTCGCTGACCGGGGCCTCTTGTAGCGCATCCTCGATGAACTGAGGCAGACGCTGACCGTGCTCAGAGGGGACATAAGGGCTGATTTGCTGTAATTTGAAGTTCGCAAGGGTGCGCAGGGTCCCCAGGTCGCCGCGCCGGCCAAGCGGGGTCTCTGTGTTCTCGTAGACTTCCCAGGCATGCAGGCGGAACTGTCGCATCCACTCAGGCTCACCCTTCTGGCGCGACAGCTCCTCTACCGCATCGCGTGAGAAACCGATTGCCAGGGGTTTAAGCATCGACAGTCACCTCATTCTCTTCATCTGCTGGCCTGAGCCACTCATAGCCCTTCTCTTCCAACTCGGTCGCCAGTTCCTTGCCACCTGACTTGATGACGCGCCCATTGAACATGACATGCACGTAGTCGGGCTGGATATAGTTGAGGATGCGCTGGTAGTGGGTGATGAGCAGGATGCCCAGGTTGGGGCCGGTCAGCGCGTTGACGCCGTCGGAGACGATGCGCAGCGCGTCAATATCAAGGCCGGAGTCGGTTTCATCCATGATGGCGATTTCTGGCTCAAGCAGGGCCATCTGCAAGATCTCAGCACGCTTCTTCTCGCCGCCGGAGAATCCGTCGTTGATTGAGCGGTTGATAAAGCTGTTGTCAACCTTGAGCAGTTTCATTTTTTCTTGCAACAGCTTGCGAAATTCGCCGGGGGGAACACTTTTGCGCTTGCTCATCCTGCCGCTGGGATTCTCCCCCTCTTCCTGTGGCCTGTTGCCTTCGCGCACAGCCTCAAGCGCACGGCGCAGGAAGTTAGCGACGCTCACGCCGGGAATGGACATTGGATACTGGAACGCCAGGAAGAGTCGCATGCGCGCGCGGCGGTCAGGCGAATACTCAAGAATGTTCTCGCCCTTGAACCAGATCTCCCCGTCGGTTACCTCATATTTAGGATTGCCCATGATGACGTTTGCCAGGGTGCTTTTACCAGAGCCGTTAGGTCCCATCAGGGCATGGATCTCGCCCTGGCGTACGACGAGATCGACGCCGCGCAAGATTGGTTTGCCTTCAATATTGGCATGCAGGTTTTTAATAACAAGTTCAGATCCCATTTACGAAACACACCTTCCTCAAAGGATAAGATAATGGCCACGTCTCTTTATGTGAAAAGTCCGTGTCCGGGGGCCGCGTGGGGTCAGTACCGGCGGGGAATACCCCTCTATCGTCCACGCGATCCCTTTTCGAGTGTTCCTCAACTATTTTTGACAGCCGCACTTGTGTGAATGTCGGAGAGCGCAACAAAATGGGCAGCACGCTGCTCGGCAGATTCTGCTGCCACCAGTTCCGCCAGCGTGATCGAGTCCAGCGTTTGCGCAACCGCGTCCCGCACCCTGGTCCAGAGATACCTGGTTTTGCAGGAGTCGAGAAAACTGCATATCTGCGTCATTTCGCCTTCTGTCGCGCAGATCATCGGCGAGATCGGGCCTTCGAGAATGCGCACAATCTCACCCATCGAGATCTCCTGTGGAGAACGACTCAGGCGATAGCCGCCATGCGCTCCCCGTGTACTCAGCACCAGCGGCGGCTCGGCTTCACGTAGGAGCTTGATGAGCTGCTCCAGGTATGCCAGTGGTAATGATTCCGCCTGCGAGATATCGCTCAGTGAGCGGGGCCGCTCGCCATAATGACGAGCCAGATCGACCATAATACGCACGCCATACTCACCTTTTGTCGATACTCGTAACATTATGGCTGCTCCCTTCTCCTCGCCTGGCAAGGTCTTCTATCATCCCTCATGATATGCAGAAGGCCGGGGCAACCGCGAGAGGCCGTCCCGCCAGTAGACAATCATGCGTTCTCTTACGAGACTATGATCATGAATCTGTTAATCCGACCTGTACACTAGGATATATTGTAGCATGCGGGAAAGGGAGCGTCAACTTGTAGGGGGCTGCTCCTTCTCTTTTTTGTTGTCTGGAAGCCAGACAGCGGACCACACCGAAGAGTTTATTGACCGATAAGCAGTTGAATATAAGGGGAACGTGTGTTATGCTACGAGTTGACACACGAGCAGGTCGCCGCTGTCTCACGGATCAGGACACGGGAGATTTTGAAGGATTGTCGCGCGTGTGGCAGATTTTATAGGTGAAGAGGAGAGGTTCATGTCTACCTCGGTCTGGGGAGGACCCGAGTCATATGTAGGGGATACTTACCCGGCGCCGTTGCTCAAAAATCTTGTAAAACAGGCTCTAAGCCACTTTTCGGCTCATGGTGCCTGTATCGCGCTCTTAGATGAAAGCATCACGCAGATGCGTGTCTATCTTCACCTGCGAACGCGCAATGCCAGCGTGGGTGCGAGCCTGCCCGAACCTGTCAGGGCGCTTGGCCTGCGCCTGCCGGGCCGCCGTATCAGCGGGCGCCTGGACCAGGATACGCCGCTCCCCACAGCGCCGGGCGAAAGCCCGGATGATGTAGAAGATATCTCACCTCAGCGCAGTGAGCTGTTCGCCCCCGGCGTAACGTACGGCCTGGGCGAAGGATTGATCGGGCGTGTCTGGCAAGGCGGAGAAGCCTGTATTCTGCGCCACGAAGACTATCTCTCCCTGGTAGAACAGGGACAGGAGTACCCTTTTCATACGGATGTGATCCCTACCTCCTATCTGGCTGTGCCGATCCAGGAAGCAGCCCCGGATGCCGCATCATACTGTCCTCAATCTTCCTCTAATCGTCATGTGCTCGGCGTCATCGTCCTGTACCAGATTACACCAGGGGCAAACTTCCAGCCAAAACATCTTACAGAAGCAAAACAGTATATGGAGCGTATTGCCCTTTATCTCCAGAACAACCGGTTACGACGCGCACAGCAACGCGCCAGCGAATACCTGCGGCTCTTGCAAGAGATCAGCACGGCGTTCCCGGCCAGCGTGCAGCTTCACGAACTGGTTGAGAGTATGTACCGCTTCATCACGCAGGTGGTGAACGTCCATGCGATGCTGCTGACGCTCTATGACCGCGACACTGAGAAGATGTACGATATTTTCGCGGTCCGTGATGGTAACCGTGTTTCAGAGCAGGACGAGCTGCCCGCGATCATCCCTAAAGACGAACGTCCCGTCTGGTGGCAGGCGATGCAGGTAGAGCAACGCCGCCTGCTGTTCTCTCCGCTACAAAATCCTCAGGAAGCTGCCAGGTACAGTGAACTCCTGATGGGCGTCTGGGGAGACCAGCGGCAGGCCGAGACTTTCCTGATGCTGCCAATGAAAATGTTCAACCGCGTCACCGGCTCGCTGAGTCTTGCCAGCCTGCGGCCACTTGCTTATAGTGAAGAAGAGATCCAGGTGCTGGAGACGATGCTTCAGATCGTGACGGTCAGCATCGAAAATGAAAAGCTCTACCGGCGTGACCACGCACTGATCCAGGAAGGGCGCCAGCGTGAGGCGCAACTGGCCGAAGTCAATAGCGCCCTGCAAGCCATCGGTTCAGAGCTTGACATTTCCAAACTGCTTGAGCGCTTTGCAAGCCATGCTGCCAGAGTTGTCAAAGTCGAGAGTTGCGCCTTCTTTCAGCCGGTAGGAGAGGAACTGGAGGTCCAGGCTCTCTACGGTCTCTCGAATATCTATACCGCCCGGCGCGTCTGCCTTGATCAGAATGCGGACGATGACGATGATGGTCAGGAACCTGAAGTGCTGCCCTCTGGCCAGCATCGGTCAGAAGATCTGCTTAAGCAGATCCGTCATCCCTTCAAGAACACGTTCCTGGCGCGGCGGGTAAACGAAGGTGGCTTCTTCTACCTGGAAGCACCTGAGCTGGAAGAACTGGCACGGCAGGGAAGCGAGGAATACAAGCTCTTCTTGCAAGAGGCGAAGATCAGTCGCATGCTCATGATACCACTGATCTATCAAGGAGACTTCATCGGCCTGCTGGCTGTTCCTGCGCCTCACGGTGAGAATCGCTTCTTCCCTCCCAAAGATGTCGGCCTGCTGCTGGCAATCTGCGCTCAGGCAGCGGGCGCGATTCGCAATGCCCAGCTTTTTGCGCGCAGTGAGGAAGCTCAGGCTGAACTGAAGCACCTGAACAAGCTTAAGGATGAGTTCCTGGTAACGGCCTCGCACGAATTGCGCACGCCTTTGAGCGCGATCAATGGCTACGCCGGCCTGCTACGGCGCCAGGGGTCACGTTGCTCCCCTCAACATATTCTGCGCTACGCCAGTAAGATCACTGACGCTACACAGCAACTCATCGAATTGGTGAATAATATCAACGAAGCGGCCAGACTGGGCAAAGTTGGCAGGAAGCTCGATTTGAATATCGGCCCGGTCCAGGTGCGCTCGGCAGTGCAGATTGCCGTTGAGATGCTCGATGCCGATGTCGAGCAGGAGATTGAAAGTGACATCGATCCGCAACTATGGGTGCAGGCCGATGCGCTGCATTTCCGCCAGGTACTCTCTAACCTGCTCGAAAATGCTGTCAGGTACTCGCCAGCGCAGAGCGCCGTCCATCTCTCCGCCAGTGCCACAACGCTGCCACAACTGCGGCCTATCCTGTCTCAGGACCAGCTTGATGATGGGCTGATGGCTGAACTTGGCAATATGCCGGTTGTGCTGGTGCGTGTCAGAGATGAGGGCGAGGGGATTCTTCCCCAGGACCAGCAGCGTATCTTTGAAAAGTTCGTACGCGCTCCCCGCTCATTGACGACACCTGTACGCGGCTCCGGGCTGGGATTGTATATCTGCCGGCGTTATATCGAGGCGATGGGGGGAAAACTCTGGGTGGAGAAAAGCGTCCCCGGCGAAGGCTCTACCTTCAGTTTCTATCTTCCTTATGCCGATCCCCCGGTGAAGGACGAGGGAGAGTAATCCCTAAAGGAACTCCCTTTCTCCTCCAGCGGTGGCACATCCCTCGACCTTTTCATCCTCCCCCATCTTAACCAGATTTAGCCCTTTCTTACTATGTTCCAGATAGTTTCAAGCTAATTCATCGAGTTCTATCAGTTACTATACATAGCACAACCATACATTGGTGTGTGTACATAGATACATTTTTGCAGGCTTGATGTGCGGGGTCAGGGAGAGTAGTTTTTCGATGGTGATTGTGTCATTTCATCAGCCTGTATGGACGAAATGTTGTCTCGTTGAATAGAAGGAAAGGTAAAGCGACTATGCGTAGTTACCAGCGAATCTGGCAGTATTTTCAGCAGCATCGCGCTGCCAGCATTGTAGCGGGGCATCTTATTGTGGTTGCGGTCCTGGGCCTGGTCTGGCTCGGTGGCGCTTTCGGGCCTGCACTGGTTGCCACATTTGCGCAGGAGCCGTGTCCTGCTGGAGAGCAAACCTACACCGTCAAGTGGGGCGATACACTGGGTGCTATCGCTGGCCGTTATGGCACAAACTGGCAGAGTCTTGCCTCGCATAACAAAATTGCCAATCCCAACCTCATTTTTGTCGCGCAGCGTATTTGCATTCCCGGTGCCGGCTCGACACAGCAGGCCAGCGGGAAGGCGACCGGCATGACGCAGGCCATAACGGGCCGGGGTAACCTTTTCCCTTACGGCCAATGCACATGGTGGGCCAATGAGCGGTACAAACAGATGCGCGGTGTATATGTTCCCTGGACGACGAATTCTAACGCCTGGCAGTGGACAGCACGCGCACGCGAGTTCGGCTGGCGCGTTTCTACAACGCCTTCGGTTGGTGCGATCATTGATCTTCAGCCGGGCGTGCAGGGAGCCTCTGGCCTGGGGCATGTCGCCGTCGTGGAGAGAATCCTGCCCAACGGACATGTGATTGCCAGCAACATGAACTGGGGAGCCTTCCCTTCCAGAGTGACCAATGTCGAATTCGTTCCAGGGCCGGGCGTGACGTTTATCTCACATTAGCGCCCCCTTGCTCTTGCCCGGCTTTTTTGCAAGAGAGCGTCATCTCCCCCTCTTTTGTGCTACCTGAAGAGGTGGTACAATATGGCTGGCAGCGAGAGGCCAGAAGGGAGTGTTTCTTGCAGTGTTACCAGATCCTTTTTGTTGGAAACGGACTGTATAACTGCTTTGATAGGGAAAAGAGGGGGAGCCTGACGGTATGGAGCAGAAGGTACAGCAAGAGCAAAAAACTTCTACCGCAGCGGAACTGGAACGACCAGATCTCTATATCAACCGTGAATTGAGCTGGATCGAGTTTAACCGCCGTGTCTTTGAAGAAGCGAAGGATGCTCGCCATCCTCTGCTAGAGCGGGTAAAATTCATCTCGATCTTTGAGACCAACCTCGACGAGTTTATCATGATTCGCCAGGCGGGACTGAAAGATCAGGTTGCTGCGCGTACCACGCTGCGCAGA
>JADBKA010000067.1 GCA_014896635.1 Ktedonobacteraceae bacterium | reverse complement strand
ATATACATCTTCTCCAGGCCGCTAGACACAGGAGAGTTGTCGCCGTATGATCAGACCAGAAACACAATCTTGTGCATGTTTCCCAAAAGATGCTATACTCCAACAAACACAGGCTGGCATCTACGCCTTGCGATTACCAGCAATCACTGGCGACGCCTGCACGCAAGCGGGCAGAGAAGAGATCGACGCGATGCATCACGCAAGCAGAGAAAGGCAGGCACAATCATGGTCTACCAGCAGCAGGACATCTGGAAGCGACAGGCCGGTATCAGAGCAGCTTCGATGATCGAGGATAACATGATTATTGGCCTCGGTACGGGGTCAACAGCAGCGTTCTTCATTCGCGCGCTCGCTCAGCGCATCGAGCAAGAGGATCTGTATCTCATCGGAGCTGTACCGTCATCCCAGGCAACCGCTGATCTTGCCGCGAGCCTCGGCATCCCGCTCACCACACTCGATGCCCATCCGGCCCTCGATCTCTACATCGACGGCGCGGATGAGATTGACTCCCAGTTACGGCTGATCAAAGGAGGCGGCGGTGCACTCCTGCGTGAAAAAGTCCTCGCTTCAGCCTCGCGCCGCTTTACCGTCATCGCCGATATCACCAAACAGGTGAAGCGGCTTGGCCAGCGCGCTCCTGTGCCAGTGGAGGTTGTTCCGTTCGCAGTCACGCCCGTCCGCAGGCATCTCGAATCGCTAGGAGCCAGCGTGACCCTGCGCCGGCTTGGTGATAGCACGTTCATTACGGAGAACCATAACATCATCCTTGACTGCACCTTCCCCAATGGCATTAGCGATCCAGAAGAACTCGATGCGCTCATGCACCGCATCATCGGCGTGGTGGAAACGGGTCTGTTCCTCAATATGGCGAATCAGGCCCTGATCGGCGGCCCCGACGGCGTTCAGACGTTGCCTTGATCTCTCCTTTCCTCAATCGCATACAGCAGGCGGGCCGCTTTTCCTTGACAGGGAAGGCTCTCCTTCTTATACTTTACATAATCTCTTGTTTATAAGGAGGTACCATTTTCAGGAATCTTCGCACACGCTCTGGTCTCAACGTCGTTTTTTTCCGTCATAATTTCTTTCATGTGAGTTTGTAAGCTCAGCCTGTCGTCATTGACAAAGGAGTATTTTACTTGAGCAAAGTCACCCCACAAACCACTACTAGCGGTCCCTGGGCCATCACCACCGAGCGCCTGGCGATTGCCGGCGTGCTCGCGGCCATCACCATCATCCTGGGCGTTGTCCCCGGTATCGGCTTTTTTCCCGTTCCTAATACTACTGGCAACGCGACGACAGAGCACATCCCGACCATTCTGGGCGGCGTGATCGGTGGTCCAATCGTCGGCATCTTCTCCGGCCTGGTCTTTGGCCTGGTTAGTTTTCTGCGCGCCACCAGTCCTCTTTTTAAAGATCCACTGGTGGCTATCGTGCCGCGCCTGTTCATTGGCCTGGTCGCCTGGGCAGTTTTCGCCGGCCTGATCCGTGTTCGCCTGAACCGTGATGTTGCTGCGCTCATTGCCGGTGTGCTTGGCTCGGCCACCAACACGGTGCTTGTGCTGGGCATAGCTATCCTGCGTGGCTATATCCAGCCCGTTGTTGTACTGACAGTCCTGCCACAGGCCACCGTCGAGGCCATTGTAGCCGCTATCATCACCGTTATCCTGGCGCGCGTTTTCTACATCCTACAGAAACGATACGTACGAGCGCCGGAGACGAAATCGCGGGAAGAGTTGCCTTACTAGCCATGCTCGAAGTCAACAACGTCACGTTTCACTACAGCGCGCAGGAGGAGCAGGATGTTCCCCCTGCGCTTCAGAATGTAGACCTGCGCATCCGTGAAGGCGAAACAGTAGCGATCATCGGGCAGAACGGATCTGGCAAAAGCACGCTTGCCAAAATGCTCGCTGCGATCCTGCGGCCCGACAGCGGCACAGTGCTGGTCGATGGCCTGCGCACCGATGCGAAAGGCGAGGATCTCTGGAACATCCGCCAGCGCGTTGGCATCGTCTTCCAGAATCCAGACGATCAACTGATCGCCAATACCGTCATCGACGATATCGCCTTCGGTCCCGAAAACCTCGCTCTGCCACGCCATGAGATCGAGCAGCGCGTGCAGGAAGCAATGGCGCTGCTGCACCTGGAGCCGTTTGCACCAATGGCGATCAGCGAGCTATCGGTCGGACAGAAGCAGCGCGTGGCTATCGCCGGCGTGCTGGCGATGCGTCCCCGCTATCTCCTGCTCGACGAACCGACCACGATGATCTCCGGCCAGACCGCTCGCCACCTGCTGGCGACGGTGCAGCAGCTTTCACGTGAGCAGAGCATCACCGTCATTCATATCACCCACTTTATGCATGAAGTCACTGCTTTTCAGCGGGTAATCGTGATGCACCAGGGACGGGTGCTGATGGATGATGCGCCCGCCGGGGTGTTTGCCCGCGCCGACGAGCTAGCAGAAGTCGGATTGGATGTGCCGCTGGTCACGCGCCTGGGCCAGCGTCTGCGCGCCAGGGGGTGGAGCCACCTGCCAGAAGTCATTTTAACCACCGAACAATTGAAGGACAGCCTATGCTCTTCGAGTTGAAAAACGTCTCTCATACCTATCTGCGCGGAACTCCTTTCGCTCAGGAAGCCCTGCGCGGCATCTCGCTCTCGCTGCCGGAGCGGCAGGTCACGGCCCTGGTCGGGCCGACCAGGGCAGGCAAGTCCACACTGGTAGACTTGCTGGCCGGCTTGATCAAGCCGGCCCCCGGCACGTTTTTCTTTGAAAGGCTGGATGTCACCTCACCTGCGTTCGACGTTGAGCGCCTGCGCTCTGCCGTCGGGGTGGTCTTCCAGTCCCCGGAGTCGCAGATCTTTGAGGAGACGGTTGGCAAAGATGTTTCTTTCGGCCCACGTCGTAAAGGTGTTTCGCTGGCCGAGTCACGCCGTCTCGTCAAGGATTCCCTGGAGACTGTCGGGCTATCCTACGAGGACTACCGCACTCGCTACACTTACGCGCTCAGCGGCGGACAGAAGCGCCGCGTGGCTATCGCCGGCGTACTGGCGATGCAGCCTGAAGTCATCATCTTCGACGAGCCAACTGCCGGCCTGGACCCACAGGGACGGCGCGAACTGCTGACGCTGGTCAGCGAACTGAAAGAGCGCCACAATCTAACTATCATTTACGTTTCCAGTGGCCTGGATGACGTGATCGACCTCGCCGACACCATTCACATCCTCGACCAGGGACGCCTGGTGCTCAGCGGTACGCCGCGCACAATCCTGGCACACGCCGATCTACTCATAAAGCTCGATATCACACTGCCAGAGACAACGCGGATCGCACTCACCTTGCGCGAGATCATGCCTGGCATGCGCACCGATATTCTGAACCTGGCAGAGCTGGAAGAAGAGATCGTCAAACATACAGCGTCCATCAAAACCGATAGCGAGATCTCATCCCTATGATTGAACTTTCCCGCGACATCACCTTTGGTCAGTATATCAACAATGGCTCGGCGCTCACCCGCATGGACCCGCGCACAAAGCTTGTCTGCTTTGTACTGTTTATTGCAGTCACGCTGTATCTTTACCGCTTTCTTCCGTTCGCCGTCTGTCTGCTCTTCTGCGCCGTCATCCAGTTCGTTTCGCGCATTTCCACCATCTACGTACTGCGCAGCTTCAAGCCGTTTCTGGGTTTTCTGGCCTTCATCTACGTTGTCAACATCCTGTTCTATTACTCATCTGACCCGCATCAGACGGTCTACTGGCAGTGGGGGATCTTCAACGTCTCGAAAGAGGGCATTCTCTTCACCACACTGGTCATGGTGCGTGTGCTCTTCCTGTACTATATCGTCTCCATGCTGATGTTTACAACATCGCTGGTAGATCTCACCGATGGCCTGGAAGCATTGCTCTCGCCCTTACAGAAGCTGCATATCCCGGTGAATGCTTTCATCATGGTACTGGTTATCGCGCTCAAGTTTGTCCCTATTCTGATCACCGAGGTGGAGCGATTGATCAAGGCGCAATCCGCGCGCGGCGTTCGCTTCGACCAGGGGAACATCTTCCAGCGCATACGCAAACTCGCGCCAATTTTTGTGCCGCTTTTCGTCAGCGGCTTCAAACGCGCCCAGGCCCTGAGTGTGGCAATGGAAGCGCGCTGCTACGGTAGCCGTCCCGGCTGGCGTCGCAGCAAACGACGCGCGCTCAGCTTCTCGCGTTTTGATGCCCTGGCGCTCTCTTTTACGATCATCGTTTGCCTGAGCATATTGATCGTTAATTTTATCTCTTTCATTTAAAAAAACACTTTTTCTACTATATAGAGCTTCTCATTACTGGAGAAGACATCTTTCGATTTCACGAGAGGAGATCTCCTGGATCGTCTCAAGAGGAAGGAGCCAGCAATACTCATGCCGGAACAACTCCAGGCACAGCATATTCAGGCTATTACGGCAGCAGCAGAGGTTTTGCAGGACGAGGCCATCGCTTTTCTACAAGGTCTCCTACGTATCCCTACCGTTAACCCGCCAGGCCGCGCGTATCCTGAGTGCGCGCGCTACATCGGCGAACATCTCGCATCGCTCGGCTATGCCGTCGAATACATAGAACTGACGCCTGAAGAAGTGGCGGAACTGGCACCTTACGGCGAGGGCAGGCCACGCACTAACGTCATTGGACGCCTGCGCGGTACGCAGTCCTCACCTGTTCTTCACTTCAACGGTCATATGGATGTCGTTCCTGTCGGCCCTGGCTGGAGCAGTGATCCTTTCGGCGGCGAAGTGCGTAACGGGCGCATCTACGGGCGCGGCGCGGCTGACATGAAGGGCGGTCTTACCGCCCAGATCTATGCAGTAGAAGCCATCCGGCGGGCAGGACTCACGTTGCGCGGTAGCGTCGAGCAGAGCGGCGTCGTCGATGAAGAGAGCACTGGCAATCGCAATGCTGGGATGAGCTATCTCGTCGAGCATGGCTATATCGCGCGCGGCAAAACCGATTATGTGGTCATCACGGAACCGCTGAATGTTGACAATATCTGCCTGGGACATCGCGGCACGATCTGGGGCGAAATCACAACCTTCGGCCAGCCAGCGCATGGCAGCACGCCCGCACGCGGTGTAAACGCCATCGAACACATGGCACACTTCATCGCCGAGGCCAGAAAAGAACTCGTGCCACGCCTGCGCCAGCGTACTAACCGCTTCCCGGTCATACCAGAGGGTGCCGGTACGTCCAGCCTCTCGTTTAACACCATCACCGGCGGCGCCAACGTCAACAGTGTCCCCGACCACTGCACTGTAGCTTTTGATCGCCGTCTGGTCACAGATGAGACGCTGGAGCAGACCCGCCGCGAACTACTCACGTTGCTGGAACGCCAGGCCACAGAGCTGGATCATTTCCGCTACGCCTACCACGAACGCTACGCGACCGAGCCAACCTGGGTCAGCGCCGATACTCCCCTGGTCAGCGCCTTCACCCAGGCAGTCCAGCAGGTACTTGGCCGCGCGCCCGGTTATGTGTGCAGTCCCGGCAGCGACGATCAGCGTTTCGTAGTCCACAACGCCGGCATTGAGCAATGCATCATCTACGGCCCCGGCGAAATCACGCAGACGCACATCATCGACGAATCACTGGCAATCGTCGATTTGCTACAGGCTATAAAAGTCATGGCCCTGGCAGCGGCATCGCTGCTAGGGGTGGATTGACTTGGAAAGGACTGGTATGTCAACCGATACTGCAAAGACCGCAGAAAATAGCTATCCACTGGGTCGGACGCACCGGCTCTTCCTGGGCGGCGACTGGCAGGATGGGCAGGAACAGGTCGAGATTCGCTTTCCCTACAACCGCAGCGTTCTTGTCGGACGGGTCGCCTGGGCCGGGCGCGAGCATGTTGATCGCGCACTCGAACTTGCGCGACAGGGTACACAGGAAATTGCCGCCTGGCCGCTGCATCGTCGCTCAGCCCTGCTGCACCGCGTTGCCGACCTGCTTGCCGAACGCCAGGATCATTTTGCCTGGCTGATTGTTCATGAAGTCGGCAAGCCCATCAAAGATGCGCGCCTGGAACTCGCTCGCGCTATCGCCTCTGTGCGGCTGGCCGCCGAAGAGGCCACGCGCATACACGGTGAGGTCGTGCCGATGGACGCCGTCGCAGGAGGAGAAGGTCGCATCGCTTTTACTGTGCGCCGGCCCCTCGGTATCGTCGCCGGCATCACCGGCTTCAACTTTCCCTTACTGCTCGACTGCCACAAAATCGCGCCAGCGCTGGCAGCCGGCAATGCCATCGTCCTCAAACCGGCACCTGAAACGCCGATCACGGCGCTGGAACTGGCAGCGATGTTTGCCGAAGCCGGTGTGCCACGCGGCGCGTTGAGCGTGCTGCCCGGCGGAGATGACATCGGCGAGGCCCTGGTGCGCGATAGCCGCGTCGCCCTCATCACTTTCACCGGCAGTTCAGCCGTCGGCCAGCATATCCGCTCCATCGCCGGCTACAAGCGCGTCACGCTCGAACTCGGCAATAATTCGCCGCTGATCATCGAGCCGGATGCCGACCTGGAACGCGCCGTCTCGCGCGTGGTTGCAGGCGGCTACTATGCCGTCGGACAGGCGTGCATCGCTGTGCAGCGTATTTATGCCCATCGCTCTATCTACGAGTCATTCGCTGAAAAACTGGCGGCAGAGGTCGCAAAACTGCGCACCGGTGATCCGCGACTCGCCACGACCGACAGTTCGACGCTGGTCAGCGAGCAGGCCACACAGCGCGTCATGGCGTCACTGCGCGATGCCCAGGAAAAAGGTGCGCGCCTGCTGGTGGGCGGCGAGCTGCTCCCCGACGGCTGCATCACGCCAGCGGTACTGGTTGACGTGCGATCCGACATGCTCGTCTGCCAGCAAGAACTCTTCGGCCCCGCCGTCGCCATCGCGCCTTATGACCGACTTGACGAAGCCATCGAGCTTGCCAACAGCACGCCCTACGGTCTCCAGGCCGGTATTTTCACCCGTAACTTGCAGAGCGCCTTCTACGCGGCGCAGCGGCTCGACTTTGGGGGCGTCCACATCAACGAAGTTTCCAGCTACCGCGCCGACCACATGCCCTATGGCGGCGTCAAAGCAAGCGGCATGGGCCGCGAAGGTCCGCGCTACGCCATTGAAGAAATGACCGAGACGAAAATCATCATCATCACGCTTTAGCTAAACGAGAAGAAAGGAACAGTCATGGCAACTATCCTGATCACCGGTGGCTCCGGCTTCCTCGGCACCTACGTGACAGAGCAGCTAGCCGCGCGTGGTGACAACGTTGTCATTTTTGATGTTGCCACCCCGTCAGCCGAACTGGCCGCCCTCACTGCCGCATATACGCAGCAGATTACTTACGTGCGGGGACAGATTCTGGACCTCTCCAGCTTGCTACGTTGTGTGCAGAAATATAAGATCGAGCGCATCTTCCATGCCGCCGCGCTCTACGATCCCCCTTACTCGCTTGAAGAGCCAGCCATCACCTTTCAGGTCAATGTGAACGGGACGCTGAACGTGCTTGAGACTGCGCGCATTCTCGGCGTGCAGCGCGTGGTGCTCAGCAGTAGCATCGCTGTCTACGCGCCGCGTCAGTACGAACCTATCGACGAGCGTCATCCCATTCACCTGCCGACAGCCGGCAATCCGCTCGGCGCCTACGGCGCTTCAAAAGCTGCCGCCGAGATCGCGGCCCTCAGTTACTACAGCACCAACGGCATCGACGTGATCGCCCTGCGCAACTCGGCCATTTATGGCTACGGCATGCGCTATCCCATGTACATCAAGCCGATGATCGAGAACAGCCTGCATGGCCTGCCCACGCGCTTTGCCACCGGCGGTGACATGCGCCGCGATTACACACATGTGAAAGACGTCGCCCAGGCGGTGGTCAAAGCCCTGGATGCGAATGCCGCCGCGCTCACGCAGCGCTGCTTCAACGTTGGCTCCGGTACCATGCACAGTGCCTCGGAAGTGGCCGAAGCGGTGCGCGCTGCCCTCCCCGCTGCCGATATCGAGATTGGCGCGGGCCTGAGCGAGCTTGAGCGGAGCGACATGCAGGCGCGCGGGATGCTCGATCTGACGGCAGCACGCCAGCAACTCAAATACGAGCCGCGCTTCCCGCTCGCTGCCGGCGTGCAGGACTACATCGAGATGTACCGGCGAGAGAAGAAACTTGCCTGACATTAGTATAGAGCGGCGAAAGTGCTGCGGAAAATGCGGGCCAGGGGCTTCTCCCCCTGGCCCCTGGGATTCCTTCAACCTTCTGCAACAAATTAGCCTTTCTCGACGTCTTCATAAGTAGTATACGCGAAACTTGTGCTGCTAACCTCTGGTAAAATCCTGACAAACCACTATACTACAGGTAGGTAGATAACAGGGATAGCAGCATGCACTCTTATATGGTACGATTCTATCGAAAAAGTCTGGAAAATAAGAGAGGCCCGAACGATGCAAAAAACAATGGATCACGCTCAACGCACTCTACTATTTCGCCTGCTGATCGGCCTGTGCCTTGCCCTGGCAGGTGCGCTCTCCATTTTTACTCCCGTTTCTGCACAGTCACATACTGCTTTTGTTCCCACCGCAGGACCGACTTTCCAGGTAACAGCCGGATTCGATGCGCGCTACCAGGACCAGGAAGGCGTCTGGGTGCCGGTACAGGTCTCTCTCCGCAACGACGGCCCCGATTTCAACGGCAAAATCTCCATCAAGGTTCCCGCACCGTTCTTCGGCTTCAGCAATACCGGTTTTTCAGCCTCTACCTACCAGCAGACCATCAACTTACCTACCGGCTCGCAAAAAAAGGTAACACTCTATATTCCACTCGTATCGGGCGTTCAAGGCACAACTCAGACGATCAACGTTGACCTGCTTGATAGTAACGGGCAGAAAGTTGGTACGCAGGCCAGCACAGTGCGCAGCATCGGGCCGGGTGATCTTTTTATCGGCATCCTCAGCAATCAGTCCACTGGCTTTGGCCCACTGAGCCAGATTGCGCTCCCAAACCCCGGCTCACAAATATTTGTCCAGCCGTTGAATGCTACCTCTCTCCCTGCTGCTGTAGAAACATTGAAAAATTTTGACATGATCATCCTGGACAACTTTGATACTGGCTCGCTCAGTCAGAACCAGCTCACGGCGCTGGAACGCTGGGTGAGCCTCGGCGGCACGCTGGTTGCCGTCGGCGGACCAGAGTGGCAGCGCACGCTCAATCCTCTCCCCGCCGGCCTGCTTCCAGTCAGCATCAACGGCACAACCACCCTTTCCGCCGGCACGCGCGTCATTCCCATCGGTGGTCCGGGCAGCAATGAGCCGGGCCAGAACAAGGCGTCCGATACGCTCTCAGCGGCTGCTGTCGCCAGCACTGCAAAAACTGCTCCGAACAGTACCGTCATCCTCTCAGCAGGCGCTACGCCTCTCATCGTGCAATCTCAACATAATCGCGGCACCGTCTGTTATCTCGCTATTGATCCTACCCTTGAGCCAGTTGTTGGCTGGCCTGGCGCCACTAATCTCTGGAAAGGGCTGCTGTTTCGTGGGGTTGGTGAGCAACTGCTGAGCAGCTCGCAGAATGGAGCAATGGCCAGCGGTGTCAGGAACAGGACCGGCTTCTATAGTAATTTCAGCATGGAGCGGCTACTCCAGTCCCTGATCCCCAACATCTTCCCGGCCACCTGGTTGATCCTGGTCCTGCTCCTCGGCTATGTGCTGGTCCTGGGTCCGGCCCGCCTCTTGATCGTACGCCTGACAAAACGGCGCGACTGGAGCTGGCGCATTGTGTTGAGCACCATTGTCGTCTTCTCCTTGCTCAGCTATGGCCTGGCAATCCAGCAAAAAGGCACCTCGATTATTAGCAGCAGTATATCGCTTATTCAACTGAGCCGGCCCGCCGCAGCCAGAAGCAACGCGCACGTAGCAACGTACGTTGGCGTTTTCGTTCCGAGCCAGGGCGACTTCCACGTGCATATCAGTGGCCACGACCTGGTTCAACCGACCAGCGGCTCCGCCTATATACCCGGTCAGTCTCCTTCCGCTTACAACGCACAACAGACCACGATCACCGCTGCCAGCGATGGCACTGATGTGGATTTGCAGGGAGTCAACATCTGGACACTGCGCTCTCTCGTCTCAAAGCATGATACTCAGGTACAGGGCGGGATTGTCTCCCGCCTGACCCTCAAGGATGGAACACTGCAAGGAACCGTGATCAACACGCTGCCCTACGGGTTGAATGACGTCTATGTGCTGATCGGCAACCAGTTTATCTCACTGGGCAGCCTGGCAGCCGGCCAGTCGCGGGATATCAATACCCCGCTAGATAGCAGCCAGAGCACTACCAGCCAGTCTCTGGCCGATCAGATTGCCGCCAGCCGCCACGAGTCAATCGATTACAATTCCTCTCCCTACTATGGACAACAACTTCAAACCGCTTCACAGCGCCGTATGGCAATGCTAGCCACGCTGAGCGGAGAGGGCTTTGACTGCGGTATGGATGGTTGCTACTCTCCCAATAGCACCCAGTTCGTCATCAACAATGGCGGCATGAAACGGGTGATCTACGGCAATGGTAACCCTGCCCTGCTCGGTGGACGTGATCCGCTGCTCCTGCCAGATGCTCCGGCCACGCTTATTGCCTGGACCGACGGCAGCCCTGATATTACCAGTTCCATCACTATCAACGGCACCTCTTCTCCCCGCTACCAGGAAACAATGATCCAGGCGCCGCTCGATGTGGCTTTTTCGGGCTGGGTCAAGCTGCCGGCCAGCATGCTGCCCGGCCATCTCATCGACGTCCAGGGCCAGAGCAACGACTACCAGACACTCATGCCAGGCGTCTATACAATGACTACCGGGGGCATGACCTTTGAATTCTACCTGCCCGGCACGCCCAATCTCCAGCTCAATTCGCTGACCATCAACGAATCATCTAACCTGCTTAATATCACCGGTTCCGGCAATGGCGGGAACAACTCGCTGGGAGACGTGAATCGTTTCCAGATCTACCTGTATAACTGGCAGAAGGGAACCTGGGACTCCTTCAACCTCTCCCAGTACACTCTCACGGTCAATAACGCTCAACCCTACGTCAGTGCCGATGGCCGCGTGCTGGTACAGTTCGCCAACCAGAATAGCACACTGGGAACAACGCTCGTGACCAGGCCAACGTTACAGATCCAGGGGACTATCACACAATAGCGTGAGAAGAGAAGAGGGGACGAAGTTCGATGCAAACCACCGAGAAAACAACCGAATCGACTCAGGCAACACAGCCAATCATCCGCATACAGCATGTCTGGAAGCGCTACCGCAACGTCAACGCGCTCAACGACTTCAGCCTGGAGATCCCGCGCGGGACCATCTACGGCCTCATCGGCCCGAACGGCGCAGGCAAAACGACGCTTCTGCGCATTCTGGCGGCACTGATTCCAGCCTCGTCTGGCCAGGTCTGGTTTGAAAACGAAGAGGTCAGCAAAGCCCCGGCATTCATCCAGCGCAAGGTTGGCTATATGCCAGATTTCTTCGGCGTCTATCCCGATCTGACGGCAGCGGAATACCTGGAGTTCTATGCTGGCATTCACGGCATCCCGCACTCCAGGCGCGCACGCATCATCACCGACCTGCTGGAACTGGTCGATCTGACCACAAAACGCGATGCCTTCGTCGAGACGCTCTCACGCGGTATGAAGCAGCGCCTCTGTCTCGCTCGCGCCCTGGTCCATGACCCGGAACTGCTGCTGCTGGACGAACCGGCTTCCGGCCTCGATCCTCGCGCACGCATCGAACTGCGCGAACTGGTGCGCACACTGCAAGGCATGGGCAAGACAATAGTCGTCAGTTCGCACATTCTGCCCGAACTGGCGGAGATGTGTACTGATATCGCCATTATTCAAGGAGGACGGCTGGTTGTCGCGGGAGATGTCAAGACGGTCTCGCATCGCCTGGGCGGCGGACGCCAGCTCGAAATCCGCTTGCTCGCTGCGGAGAGTGTCGCTACCGCCAGCGAGTTGCTGCAAAAATTACCGGAAGTCAATGCCGTGACGCATCTCGCCAATGTTGATAAAAACCTGCTCCAGGTAGAATTTCAAGGCGACGACCAGGCTCTTCAGCGCATCCTGGCCGAACTGGTGAAAAACGACGTCCCGGTTGTCTCCTTTGCTCCTCGCAGCGGCAGCGGACTGCTCGAAGAGGTCTTTATGAGCATCACGGAAGGAAGCAATCCATGATAACCTTTCTTGCGCTCCTCGCCAAAGAGTTGCGCCTGCGCATGCGCCGGGAGCGCACTATCTGGCTCCTTGTTGTCTACCTGATCCTGATGAGCAGCCTGGGCTGGCTCGCTATCAGCCGCTATGCCTCGCCCGCTGGCTTCAACAACAATAGCCTGAATACGGCAGGAATGGTGCTCTATTCGCTGCTCTCACCGCTTCAGCTTTTGCTCGTTCTCTTTGTGACACCAGCATTTACTGCTACAGCTATCAATGGTGAGAAAGAGCGCCAGACCTTTGATCTTCTGCTCTGCTCGCGGCTTTCGGCTCTCTCGCTGGTCGGAGGCAAACTCCTGGCAGGCCTGATGAATGCGCTATTGTTGATTGTCGCGTCTGCACCTCTCTTCAGCCTGGTTTTCTTTTTCGGTGGCGTCTCGCCGGCACAGGTACTCGAAGCATTGCTAATCTATACGATCACGACGATCATGGTAGGAACTTTCGGGCTACTCTGCTCAAGCATTTTCAGGCGTCCCGCTGTCTCTACTGCTATCGCTTACGCAGGTTGCCTGCTCTGGCTGGCCGCGCCGACCATCATTTCTTACATCACCTCGGTCTCACACGCGGCGGGCGCACCACTACCCATTAGCAGTGCCGTGAGCAGCGCTTCGGTTGTCACCAGCAACGGCAAAGTCGTGCTGACTAACAGCGGCAGTATGCTCGTTTCCCAGGTGCCACTCTGGCTCGCCTGGAACCCGCTGACAGTCTTGAGCAGTACCTATCAGGCAGGCAGCCCAGGAATTTTCTTTTCTTCCGGCTTCACTTTCTTTCCGATTCGCGGACCTGTACAGGTTATGGCGATGACGCAGGCAAGCTTGCATCTCACTGTCCTGCGCACCTATCTCGTCATGTGTACCATTGTTAGTATTACCTGTTTTTTGTCAAGCGCGCTGGTCGTGAGGCCGGGTCTGGCTGGCCGCATCCGATTTTTTTCCAGGAGAGCCAATGCGGGTCATGACAGCCCGTTTTCTAAAAAGGATAAGGATCAGCAACCAGAGGACCGGGGATCGGAGACGACAGAAGAGGAAGTTCCTGCCGCTACATCCACATCATAAGTAAGGACTACACCGCCCGTTGTCACGCTGTTGTACAGCGCGCAAAGCAGCGGGGTCCGGGAGCAGAGGTATACAGTTCGCATTAAGAGATAGATGTAGCGACTGCAACCGCTGGTAATGTAGAATACAAATCAAACAACGGAACGTACAACTGGTTGAGTTTTATGTAGAGCAAGAATGGGATATCAACGGGAAGGGATACTTGCATGGCAACACTGCTATCAGAGCGACTCTCAGCCATCAGAACAGAAGAACCCCTCGCCGGTGATGCCGTCAGGCAGGTACTGCGTCCCTGGCGCAGACAGCTCATTGTACAACGCCTGCTTTTCTGGAGCGTCGCCGGTGTGATCGCTGGCCTGTTGCTTGCCAGCGTTGTTTTTCTCATCGCCCGCCTCGTTCCCTGGGCAACCGCCCTCTACTGGGCTGCCGGACTCGGCGGAGCCAGTATACTCCTCGCATTCGCGGCAGCCCTCTGGTTTCGCCCATCCATTGAGAGTACGGCCTATATTGTCGATGAGCGGCTCTCGTTGCATGACCGCATGGGAACAGCCTGGGAGATGCGCGACCAGGATTCTGTGCTCTCTCAGTTGCAACGGCGCGATGCCCTCAAACAACTGAAAAAATATACCCCTCAGGCCGCGATCTCGCTACGGCTCAGCCGTTCTTCATGGCTCACCATGTTGCTCCTGGCACTCATCCTGACATTGCTCATTGCTCTCCCTAATCCGATGAATGCCATTCTCAAGCAGCAGGCTGCATTTCACGCACAGGTTGCTCAGCAGGTTAAAGCGATCAGCAAAATCAACCAGCAGGCCGCCCAACAAAACACGCTGACACCTGAGCAGAAAAAAGCTATCGAGCAAACATTAAAAGATTTGCAGACGAAATTGCAGCAGGCGCAGAATGAGACGCAGGCCCAGCAGGCTATCGCCGATGCTCAGGCGAAACTCGATCAATTGCGCGATCCACAGGCAGCAAATCGCTCTCAGGGTATGGCCGGCGCGGGCAGCGCCTTGCAAAATAGCAATAACTCTGCACTTCAGGCCGTGGGAAACGCCTTGAGTAAAGGAGACAGCAAGAGCCTGGCACAGGCCCTACAGCAACTCGCTTCACAGGCCGAAAAGATGTCTAAAGAGCAACGCGCCCAACTGGCGCAGCAGCTTGAAAATGCCGCCAACCAGTCCAGCCAGAACCCCGAACTGAGCGCAGCACTGCATCAACTGGCAAAAGCCGTTGCTGATGGCAACCAGAGCGAGATCAACGATGCTAGCAATGCCGTGCAGCAGGCAGCAGCGCAGACCAGCGCCAGCCAGGCCCAGAACAATAGCATCAATCAGGTTTCGCAGGGCCTGCAAGATAGCGCGAATAGCCTGGCAGCCTCCAGCAATAACACGGTAAACAAAGTCCCAACCGGGCAGGGCCAGCAGAATCAGCAAGGTCAGGGCCAGCAAGGCCAACAGGGCCAGCAAGGCCAACAGGGGCAGGGCCAACAGGGCCAGCAAGGCCAACAGGGCCAGCAAGGGCAACAGGGACAACAGAGTAAGGGTGGACAGGCGCAAGGAAGTTCCGGCGGGAGTAACGCAGCCGGCAAACAGCAGGGGAAAAACGAGCAAGTTTTTGTACCCGGCCAGCAGAGTGCTGGCAGCAGCACTCAGTCTCCCGATAACAATAACAGCGTTGTGCAACAGGGCAGTTCAGTCCCTTACTCACAGGTCATTCAGCAGTACAACCAGGCGGCACACGATGCTATCGACAATAGCAACGTCCCACCTGATCAGAAAGATCTTGTTCATGATTACTTTGATTCACTGGAAGGGCAGCAGTAGATGGCAAAACACAGCGAAAACACGACTCCTGAATCTGTAGAGCAGGCAGGGCAGGCCGCAGAGGTAGAGCACCGGCAAAGTGGTGCTGCGACCATGCCTGAACCGAGCGAAGAAGATGTCAACGAGTTCATCAACGTAAGCAAGCGCCTGGAACAAGAGCTGAACTCCATTGTTGTTGGCCAGGAGCGCGTCATCCGCGAATTACTGCTGGCCCTGCTGGCCGGTGGCCATGTGCTGCTTGAAGGCGTGCCAGGTCTGGGTAAAACGTTGCTTGTGCGAACACTGGCTGACGCGCTCACGCTCAAATTCGCGCGCATCCAGTTCACGCCTGACCTGATGCCCGCCGACATCGTTGGCACCACTATCGTGAGCGAACAATCCGACGGCTCATCGAGCGGGAGTCGGCGTGTTTTCAGCTTCCAGCCGGGTCCCATTTTTGCCAACATCGTACTCGCCGATGAGGTGAACCGCGCCACGCCCAAAACACAATCCGCACTGCTCGAAGGTATGCAGGAGCGCACGGTCAGCGTTGGCGACCAGACGCGCCCGCTGCCCCGGCCATTCTTCGTCCTGGCAACGCAGAATCCCCTCGAAATGGAGGGAACGTATCCTCTGCCAGAAGCCCAGCTTGATCGCTTCCTACTGAAAATCATGGTCAATTTCCCAAAGGCTGAAGACTTGATGCGCATTATTGACACGACGGTAGGAACGCAAATTCCGCGTGCACAGCCGGTAGCCAGCGGCGGCCAGTTGCTACGCCTGATAGATATAGCGCGTGCTGTGCCGGTCGCCACACATGTCAAAGAATTTGCGGTACGCTTGCTGCTGGCGACCCATCCCGACAACGAAGAGGCACCGGAGAAGGTGCGTCGCTATGTGCGCTACGGTAGCAGTCCACGCGGCCTTCAGGCATTGATCACGACTTCCAGAGTTCGCGCCCTGCTCGAAGGTCGTTATAACGCTTCGATTGACGATATACGTGAAGTCGCCTACCCTGCCCTGCGCCATCGCATCGTGCTCAACTTCGACGGTCTGGCCGATGGTATCACGCCCGAACACCTGATCGAGACCGTTGCCGAGGAAATCGAAACAGCCTAGATAGGAACAAAACTCTATGAATGACAGCGCAACTGCACGCTTCCCCCTGGACGCCAGCGTGCTGCAACGTCTGGATAGCCTCTCGCTTGTAACGCGCCGTCCTATGGCAAGTGGACGGCCAGGCCGGCGGCGCTCACCTCAGGCAGGCTCCAGCATGGAGTTTGCAGACTACCGCCGCTATGCTCCCGGCGACGACTTCCGGCGTATCGACTGGCGTGCATATGCTCGCCTCGAACGCCTCTTCCTGCGCGTCTTCGAGGCTGAGGAGAACATCACAGTTACGCTGCTCATCGACTGCTCCGACTCAATGGGCTACGGCACGCCGCCTAAAATAGATCTTGCAATCCAACTGGCGGCTGCCCTGGCATATGTTGCCCTCAAATGCGAAGATAGTGTTGTCGTGGGCGCACTGACCGACCGGCTGGCATCCTATCGCCGGGTCAGTAGCGGCAAAAGTTCTATCTGGACCATCGGCGAGTTTCTTAACCGCTTGCCGCGTTCCGGCGCCACCGACCTCAATCGCGCGCTCTACGATCTGGGCCGTATCAATCCCGGTCCTGGTCTGACCATCATCGTCTCAGACTTTCTGGCCCCCGGCGGCTACCAGACTGGCATACGCGCCGTGCGCCAGTTGCGCCAGGAAGTGGCGCTGCTCCAGATCCTCTCGCCTGACGAGATTGATCCGCAGATTCAGGGTGACTGGCGGCTACGCGATAGCGAAGAGCGCAATAGTTCCGTCGAGGTCAGCATCTCTGCGGGCGTTCTCCAGGCTTACCGCGAGCGGCTCAACGCCTTTACTGAGGAACTGGCAGCTTTCGCCCATAGCAATATGGCAACCTATACGCTGATCAGCAGCGATACAACGATTATAGATGTCGTACAGCGTTTGCTCAGGCAAATTTCACTGGTTAAATAGCCGGGGGAGTTCACCTCCATTGTAGTGTTTGAGAGAGAGCTATCGAATTGCCTTTCTGTCTATACAAGGGACGATAAAGGACTCTACCGATGAATCTACTGGTACCGGCGGCGCTCGCTTTTAGCGCCATCATACCGATTATCCTGCTGCTATATTTCATGCGGCCTAAACGACAGGAGCGTACTATTGGCAGCACGTTGCTCTGGCGCCAGGCATTGCAGGATTTACAGGCCAGCCGACCCTGGCAGCGCCTGCGCATCACGCCGCTCCTGCTGCTACAACTGCTGGCGGCCATCGTCATCGTACTCATCCTGGCGCGCCCGGCTATTTTCAGCAGCAGCCCCATCACTGGCAACACGGTAATCATACTCCAGGCCTCGGCAAGCATGCAGGCTACCGATGTAGCTCCCAGTAGATTCGAGAACGCCAGGAGCAGTATCAATGATTTCATTGATACGCTTGGTCCGAATGATCGCCTTTCGCTGATCACCATGGCCCATACACCGCAGGTGCTGATCGCGGATTCGGCTGATAAAAACCAGTTGCACGCGGCGGTGCAGCGTGCGCGTGTGACCAACCAGGACGCCGACCTGGAGCAGGCACTCTCGCTAGCTACCTCACTGGCTCAGGGCCGGGCCAATGCCCAGATTCTGGTCATCGGTGACGGACACGTGATCAATCCCAACCAGCAGTTGATCGTTCCCGTACCAGTACGCTACATGCGCGTCGGCACCGATGCGCCCAATGCTGCCCTGATGGCGCTCAGCGCACGCACGCAGCGCGGCAAACCCGTCGCCTTTGCCCAGGTTGCTAACTACAGCCACCAGCAGCGTTCGATCCCTGTCGAACTTCGCGCCGACAACAGGCTGGTGAGCGTACAGACTGTGACGCTCACGCCCGGCGCGACGGGTGCAGTCCAGTGGAATACGCTACCGCCCAATGCCCGCTTCTTGCATGCGCGCCTGCTGACTCAGGATGTGATGAGCGTAGATCACGAAGCCTGGGCCATCGTCGGCAGTCCTTTTCATGGCCGCGTGCTACTTGTAACAAAGGGCAATCTCTACCTGCAAACGGCGCTGCGTCTTCAGGATAATGTTGATCTTTTTGAGACGACGCCTGACAAATACGTGAAATCGGATCTGTACGATCTGACAATATTCGACGGCTTCGTCCCACCCACACTGCCAGCCGGGGCCATCTTTTTCATCAACCCGCCCAACGGCTCGTATCCTTTTGGCACTTCGGGCCAGGAAGTAAAAGTCAGCCGCATCACGCCGGGCAGCGATACTTTGAACCTGCTCGCCAATATGAACCTGAGCAGCATTCGCACGCTCTCCGCCGCGCACCAGATCAAGCCGGCAGCCTGGGCGCAGCCAATCATCGAGTCGCCTGAAACACCTTTGCTACTGGCAGGTGAACAGAACAACAAACGCATGGCAGTGCTGGCCTTCGATCTTCACGCATCCGACCTGCCGTTGCAGCCGTCGTTTCCGATTCTGGTACACAACCTGACTCAATGGTTTCTACCACCACCGGTTGGTGGTGACGGGCAGATCGCGCCGGGCGTTCCTGTGACGATCCAGCTCTGGCCGGGCGCTGATAAAGTGACCATTACCGGACCAGGAGCCGACCAGCAGCCTGTCCAGGTCGGGCCGCCCGTCATGCCGTTTACTCGCACCGATCAGACCGGTATCTACCAGGTAACACAGCACGTGCGTGGGCAGAATCTAAACGGGGCGTTTGTCATCAATCTGTTCAATCCGGCCCAGTCGCGCCTGGCGCCAGCAAAGGCGCTACCGGTACTGCACAGTACCGATTTCACGCCAGGCGGCAATACCATCTCTCATGAACTGCGCGAAATCTGGCCCTGGATCGCCGCGCTCCTGCTGCTCGTCCTTTGCGCCGAATGGTGGCTCTTCAGCCGCAGCTACAGGCAGCAGAAAGCCACCTCCTTCGGCGATCAGCGCACAGCGGGACAGGGAACAGCACTTCTTTCCACAGGCAATACGCTGCTACACAAATTCCAGCGTCAATTTGAGGAGCATTATCGCCTCACGAAGAAACGCTTCCAGAAAGCGCTGCGACACACAACCAGACATACAACAAAAGGTAACCTGGTAAAACAGACGAGCAAGACATCAAAGGGGAACAGGCATGCTAACGTTTGAGCAACCACTGCTACTTCTGCTTTTACTACCTGTTGGACTGCTGGTCTACCTGACCTGGAGGCGTATGTCGCTGCCCTACCCGGCGGTTCAGCGCACCCTGATCCTGATTTCTCGTCTCTTGCTGTTTACGCTGGTGATTGCCGCGCTGGCCGGAGCTTCATGGATACAGCCAGCGGGCCGGCAGGCGACGATTTTTGTCGGCGACCTCTCTGCCAGCACCACCACGCAGCGCTCTTTCATCGAGCAGTGGATTAACCAGGCGCTCAAGCATAAACGCCCGCAGGACCAGGTTGGCATTGTCGCAGTCGGACGTAATGCGCTCGTCGAGCAATCTGTCAAATCGAATATCGACTTCTCACGTTTCGAGTCCACGCCTGATACCAACTATACTGACCTGGCCGCCGGCCTGCGCCTGGCGTCTGCTATTCTGCCGGCTGACAGCGAGCGCCACATCATCCTGCTAACTGATGGGCAACAAAATATCGGTGATGCGCTTCAGGAAGCGCAGTTGCTTCAGCAGCAGGGTATTCGTCTCGATATCGTGCCTTTGCCTGAAATAAAAGGCCCTGAGGCTCGCATCGACGGCCTGGAAACGCCGAATCAGCTCCGTGTTGGCGAACGCTTTACGCTTCACCTCAAAGTGTACAGCACTGTAGCGCAGAAGGCCACGTTACGCCTGTATCGAGACCAGAATCTGGTCTCGCAGCAATCCATCCAGCTTATCCCCGGTCAGCAGGATGTAAACTTCAACCTGCTCGCACCCTCACCGGGCTTTCACGTCTTTCAGGTAAGGCTGGAAGCGCCGATGGATACTATTGCGCAGAACAACTATGCATCCGCCTTTATCAATGTCCAGGGGCCACCGCGCGTGATGGTCGTTGAGGGACAGCCTGGCAGCGGACGCAATATCGTCAATGCGCTCAAAGCCACGCACATTGATGTGAGTGTCGTCACGCCCAACGACGTCCCCACCACCCTTGACGGCCTGGCGCCATACGGAACTGTCGTTCTCGCCGATGTGCCTGCCCTTTCGCTGGGTGTCGCACGTATGCAGGCTCTGCAAGCCTTTGTGCGCGACCTGGGACATGGCCTGGTTGTTAGCGGCGGTCAGAACAGCTATGGGCCGGGTGGCTACGCCAATACGCCGCTAGAACAGACGCTACCGGTGCGTATGGACATCCCGCAGCACAAAGATACGCCGAGCATCGCCGTTGTGCTCATTATTGAGAGCCTGGAAGCTCCTTTGCCGGTCAACATTTCTAAAGAGGCGGCTAAAGGTGTCGTCAACCTGCTCACCCCGCGCGACCAGGTCGGCATTTCCGCTGCTTATGGCACGCTCACCATCCCGATGCAGCACGTCACTGACAAAACGGCGATCAATAAAGCTATCGACGCCATGAATCCCGAAGATCCGCCAAGCTACAATCCCGACCTGGCAAATGCCGAGCAGGTTCTGCTGAAAACCGATGCCAAGATCAAACATGTGATTCTGCTGGGCGATGGCGATGCTTTCGACAACTACGTTCCGCAGGTCTCGAAAATGGCAAAAGAGAATATCACTGTCTCCACCGTCGCCACGAACTTCGCCGACGCGCAGGAACTGGGGACAATGCAATTGATCGCCAGTGTGGGGAAAGGCCACTGCTACCCCGCCAACGATCCCAGTACCATTCCGCAGGTGCTGCTCAAAGAGACCGAACGGGCCGCGCGGCGGAACGTCATCAACGAATCGTTTACCCCTGCCGTCGTGGGCAACCATCCCATCCTCACCGGGTTGAACAAATTTCCCACCCTTGATGGTTACGTCGCCACCACCCCCAAAACTGCCGCGCAGCAGGTCATGGTCAGCCATCTCGATGATCCGGTGCTTGCCGCCTGGCAATATGGTCTTGGCCGCGCTGTAGCCTGGACCAGCGACGCGCTAGGACAGTGGACCTCACACTGGCTCACCTGGGATGAAGCTGCGCGCTGGTGGGCCAATCTTGTCACCTGGACGCTCCCTTCGCCCGAAAGCGCCATGAATATTAACGGCAAAGTCGTCAATAGCACGGCTCAGATCTCGGTAGATCTCCCCACCGGCACCTCGGCTAACGTGAAAGGGCAGCAACAGGTACAGGTACATATTGTCTCCCCCGATCTTGCTCAACAGACGGTCAATCTCTCACCGACTGCCCCGGATCACTGGGAAGGGAGCTTCCCGGCCACTCAGGTTGGAGCGTACCTGCTTCAGGTGACGTGGCAGGGCAGCAACCAGAATACGATGAACCGCCTGACCGCTACAACGGGCCTGGTCGTGCCTTACTCACCAGAATATCGCACACAGGGGACAGATACGCGCTTTCTGAGCCTGCTGGCCCGTGCAGGCAAAGGCGCACAGCTCGATGGCAAGCACCCGGAGAAGGCGTTTGATCTGCCCCTGATACCGGTCAATCACTCGGAGCCTATTGTCTTCTGGCTACTGATGCTGGCTGCGCTGCTGCTGCCCATTGACATTGCAGCGCGCCGATTGGCAAGTCTGGAGTTTCTTACCGTTGGCTACCAGTGGCTGCTGGCGCGCTTCAGATTCGGCCAGTCACGGCTGGCTGCTGCGGCAGCTCAGGTTGAGGCTCCTGTCATCTCATCCCTGAGCAGCATCCGCGAGCAGCGCAAAGAGCGGCGTAGCCGCTTCGGACGAGCCAGACCTGGCCCATCCGCGCCAGGTGAGCAGGTAGCCTCAAACGTGCAGGCCAGAAAAGAGACGCCAAAACCAAAAGAAGCAAAAGAAGCGCCAGAGCGACCAGGGACGGGCCAGTCGCAGGAATCGACGACTTCTGCACTGCTTGAAGCCAAGCGTAGGCGAACACAGACCCATCCAGAAAGAGACTCGTAAGATCCGGCAGGCGAGGGCCAGGCATAATGAACCTGGCCCTCGCCTGCTCGACGCTTTGAGACAGGAAAAAATCAGGGTTTTCTCACAGCGCGGCGGAAGTGCCAGTTCTCGGCAAAGAGATTGAAGAAGACGCGCTGGCGCGG
>JADBKA010000066.1 GCA_014896635.1 Ktedonobacteraceae bacterium | reverse complement strand
TCGCGATCAGGCAGGGAGATACGGTAGTAGTGATAGGAGCGGGACCGCTTGGTCTGCTGCTGACTGCACTGGCTCGCTTGCGTGACGCGCGCGTCATTCTGACAGGACACGGCGAGCAACGCCTTGCGCTGGGACGCCATTTTGGCGCGCAGGTGGTCCTTGATGTGAGTCATCTCTCTTTTCAGGAGCAACGCGAGGCGGTTTGCGCTGAGACAGAGGGAGGGCGTGGCGCCGATGTGGTGATCGAGGCGGTGGGGAGACCAGAGACGTGGACGCTGGCAACGCAGATGGTTCGTCCCGGCGGGCTTGTCAATTTCTTTGGCGGTTGTCCCGCCGGTAGTCAGGTGACACTGGATACTCGCTCCCTGCATTACAGCGAATTGACCATCAAGGGTGTTTTCCACCATACTCCTGCTTACTTTGCTCAGGCGCTTGACCTTATCACCGGCCAGCATATCGACGTCGAGGCGCTGATTACCGCGCGCTATCCCTTGTCGGCCATGCTGGATGTACTCCACCTGCTGTTGAACAAGCAGGGGGTGAAATACGCTCTCATTCCTCCGGCCTTTGAGACGGCGCTGCTGGCGCCAGCAACCCGTGAGTAATCGTCTCCTGGTAGATGGTGATGACTTCTCCGACAGAGAGTCGCCCGCCGGGCCGGAACCAGACCGCTACTTCGGTACACATGGCGATGATTGCGTAGGATGTGATTTTGATATCACTACGGCGGAAAAATCCGCGCTCCATACCATCGCGTAAAATTTCCTGCACGAGTGCTTCATACCTGTCACGTAGAGCAAGAATAGCAGGACGGTTCTCTCCTTCGAGTGCGCGGATTTCTGTGTCGATGATGAAGAACTCTGCCTTGTATGTGGTGTGCAGATGGATGTGGTGGGCTATTGCTTCTCGCAGGCGCGTGAGCGGATCATCGTATGTCTGTAGTATGCGTTCCAGCCCACTGTTGAGGCGCCGCATATATGTTTCCATGATTTCTACCAGTAGCGCCTGTTTGCTCGGATAGTGATGATAGATGCTGGCTGCCTGGATGCCGGCTAGGCGAGCAATATCACGGAGGGGGGCCGCGTGATAGCCATATTCGGCAAAGAGTTTGACGGCGGCAGCCAGGATGCTCTCGCGCATGGAACGGCCTTCTGGCCGCATAGATTTTTCCTCTTTTCCTGTGATTCTTCTGTTCCCATTGTAGCAGAAACATCCGCGTGGCAAAAGATGGCCGAGCAGGGGTGGTCTGTGCCTGGTTTGTTGTTGTATGGTGTAAAGAGAAAAACATTGTATTCTGGTAAAGGAGTCGTATGAAGAAATCTGTTCAGTTCGGCCTTGCACTCCCCAGCGGTCCCCGGCCTGATATGGCGCAGCAAGCCTATGTGGACAACGTGCAACGTGGGCTGGATCTGGTACGCGATCGCTTTGATTCCGCCTGGTTTATCGATCACCTGCAATATGGCGATCAACCACTGCTAGAAGCCTGGACGATAGTGACGTACTGGGCCGCGCTCTATCCGCAGTTGAAGTTCGGCCATGTTGTGCTCTGCCAGTCGTTTCGCAATCCTGCGTTGCTGGCGAAAATGGCTGCGACACTGCAATATCTGACTGGAGGACGCTTCGTTCTCGGCATTGGCGCTGGCTGGAAAGAGGACGAGTACCGATCTTATGGCTACGATTTTCCACAGCCCCGTGTGCGCGTTGAGCAGCTTGACGAAGCCTTGCAGGTTGTCAAGGCGCTCTGGGCGGAGAAGCAGGCAACAGTGCGGGGAAAGTATTATCAGGTGGTTGATGCTTACTGTGAGCCGAAACCGGACCCTGCGCCGGTGGTGATGATCGGTGGCACCAGACCACGTATGCTGCGTCTGATTGCGCGTCATGCCGACTGGTGGAACGTTTCCTGGTGCGGTCTGGAGTCGTATCGCAAGCTGGTGAAGGAGTGCGAGCGAGCCTGTGCTGAGGCGGGGCGCGATCCCACCACACTGAGACGTACCTGGTACGGCGGTTGCGTCTGTGCGCCGACTGAGGCTGAGGTGAAGGCGCTTAACGTCACACAGCTTTCGACGGAGACTGCTTTTGTTGGTACACCCGCACAGATTGTTGAGCAAATGCAGCGGTTTGTAGCACTGGGCGTTGACTACTTTCAGTTGAACTGGGGCGTCTGGAATAGTTTTCCCGATCCCACAACGCCTGAACTGCTGGTACAGGAGGTGCTGCCGGCGTTGAATAGCTGATCACAGCCAGACCGATGAACAAAGTATGGATGAGCCTTTCTCTCAGGGCAGAGGTTGTGCCGCTGACACCAGTTTTCTGGGATACCAGAAATTCATCCGAAAACCTTTCGACAGGGATCGGGAAATCAAGTATATTCTTAATGTTGTGCATAGGAGGGAGAACCGGGTGCGGTAGCAGGATGTGATCTAGGGATATATCTTATGACTATATGAATTTTCGGGAAAGAAGTCTGCGATTATGGTATTTGTAGACGTCCAGGAGATCTGGCTTAAGATCGATGGCATACGCACTCACTGCCTGACTGGTGGGAACAGTGGTTCGCCTGTGCTGCTCCTACATGGTGGTGGAATCGACTCGGCTCTCCTCTCCTGGGGTGAGCTGATCACCTCACTCTCTACCGAGTACCGAGTCTTCGCACCCGATCTGCCTGGTTATGGTGAGAGTGACAAGCCCGATATTGCCTACACAACGGATTTTTATACCGCTTTCGTCACTCACCTGCTCGATGCCCTGCATCTGGAACGAGTAAGTCTCGTTGGACTGTCGATGGGCGGTGCTATCGCTCTCAACCTGGCGCTGCACAATGCCGACAGAGTTGAGAAGCTGGTGCTGGTAGATTCCTATGGCATCATTGATGCACAGGTCTGGCCCAGGTGGCTGTATGTTCTCATCTACCTGTACGTCCACCACTGCTCTTTTTTGAATGAACTCACCTATCGCCTTATGCACATCAATCCCGGACTCGTGCGCTGCTCATTGCTGGCGGCGGGCGTTATCCACAGTACACAGCGGATCTCACAGGAACTGATCAATCAGATCTACCAGCATGCGCAGATACCGGGACGTGGCAAAGCCTTTACATCATGGCAACAGAGTGAGATACAGTGGCATGGCCTGCACACTACGCTGATTGATAGGCTATACGAAATTCGCACACCAACGCTGCTCATCAACGGCGAAAAAGATCACACTATCCCCCTCGCTTACGTACAGAAGGCACATAAGTTGATTGCAGACTCACAACTTTACGTGATCAGAGATTGTGGTCACTGGCCTCAACGCGAGAAGCCGGACGAGTTTAATCGCATAGTAGCAGAGTTTCTGCGATGACTTGCTCTGCCTCAGTGAAAAAGAGAGCAAGACGGCTAGCTTCCTTTCCCAACACTCTCCAGATCGCAATAGCTCTATGACTATATGAATTTTAGATGCTCTCTACTTTCTGCCACTGTAAGGAGTGGGCAATATCAGCAGGTGTCTGCGGCTGACGAACTGTGCCAGACATACCAAGTGCCTTTTCAAGTGCGTCGAGGTACTCCAGAGCCATTTCAGGCAAAAGGTAATTGTCTCTGACAAGAGTATGTGCATGCCATCCCAGCGTACGCCACAGATCTCGATCATAAATGAGCCTGAGCACTGCCTGTGCGCATTCCTCTGTGTCATCAACCACATAGCCATTGCGTCCATCAAGAATCTGCATACGTAGCCCCGTTGCAGAGGTTCCAACCACCGGCTGGCCTTTCCACATCGCTTCCGTGACGGTTAGCCCGAAACCCTCACGGACTGATCGCTGGAGAACGACACTTGAATAGCGCTGGAAAGCGTTCACTACAGAATGGGTGATAAGAGCAGGATCAGAAAGCAGGTGAATATCATGATCGTTACCAGCATACTCCTGCAAGTCTTTCAACACTTCTATCGACTTGATATCATCGGCGGCCTCCATAGCGCCAACCAGCGCAACCTGCACAGATGGCAGTTGCTGCTTCACCATCCGGTACACGTCAATCACCTGGTGTGGATTTTTCCAGACGCTAAAGCGAGAAACTTGCGTGATGAGTGGTCGTGTCGGATCTATGCCACACCGCTTCAGAGCTTGTATGCCTTCCTCTGGCGAGAGGAAGCGATTCTTTTCGCTGAAAGGATCGATAGTCGGCATGATCACATGAGTTTTCTCAGATGGGAGATTCTTGAATACCGATTGTGGAGAGTTAAACACACAGACGTTATAGACATCAAGGAATTGTTCAATATAGGCTATGGCATGTGGATCGGGATTGGCTGTATCGATATGACACATCCAGAGTGTTGGCTTCATCCATGAGTAGAGCTGCGCCAGAGGAGCAAGCTGAAAGTCATGAACGAAGTAGAGATCAGCCCGGTTGTCCTCAGCACTCTCCAGTAAGGGTACATGGCGCAAAGACTCATAGAAGGCACGCTGTTCCGCTTCGGGCAAGATCCCCTGCTCGATTCCCTGAAGAAGATCGGCGAAGCGCGCAGTGAAGCAATTCGAGGCCTCATCCAGTGGGATCACCTTCCGACTCTCTTGAATCCCAAGCTCTTGCATAAGAGGGTTGAGCGACTGGAGGAGTTCGGCGACACCTCCACCTCGCGCAGCGGTATTTATATGAAGAACATGCAACCCTCTCAAGGGACCTGCCAGTATGCCTGTTCTTTGCCCAGGAAAAAGCCATTGATTCAGTCGCCGACGAGAGACAGCTCCCACGTCTCTTCAACAAGATCTTGCCCAAAACTGTGATGTGGCTGCTGCGTCATAAGTCTGAAACCCGCTTTTGCATAGATGTGCCGCGCTGCTGTGAGAACGCTATTTGTCCACAAGGTTAGCTTCTGGTAGCCGCGAAGGCGAGCAAACCGAATGCACTCCTCAACCAGGCGCGTGCCGAGTCCCAGGCCACGCGCTGCGGGTTCAACCAGGAGCAACCGCAGTTTGGCAACAGTCTCACTGGCCTGTACGACAAAAACTGATCCGACGATCTCACCGTTCATCTCGGCAATCCAGCAGCGTTCCCGCTCAGGATTATAGTGAGTGATGAAATCAGCTACAATCTGCGCCACCAGCGCCTCAAACTGCTCGTTCCACCCATACTCCTGCGCATACAGGACCCCGTGACGGTGAACAACCCAGCCCATATCACCCGGCTCGTGAGGCCGCAGCACAAATGGCTCGGCATACTTGAGACCTCTGTTGAAGATGCTCTTGATCGTATTCATCGCCTTGAGTAGACGCTGCTGATCTTCCTCACTGAGGTCGCTCAGCATTTCAGCAACCTCATCGCGCGAACGCCTGTCAAGCAGAGCAAAAGCATCCCGTCCCTTCGCAGTAAGCCGTAGCAGGCGTTGACGTCCATCAGTCTCAGAACGCACTCTTTCAACCAATCCCTGCTGCTCAAAACGGCTGAGTATGCGGCTGAGAAAGCCCGCATCAAGCCCCAGAATGCGTCCCAGATCGGTTGAGGTTAGATCATCCTGCTGCGCAAGCTCAAAAAGCACACGCGCTTCAGTCAGCGTGTAAGGGGTGTGTAGCAAGCCCTCACGCAAGACCCCGATCTGACGAGTGAGAAAGCGGTTGAAGTCGCGCACGGCGCGAACCCGGTCCTCAATAGTTTCGGCAGACATACTTCTCTCCTTTTTTTATTTGTCATTGTAAAATAATTATTTGATAGAATCAAGTAATTTAAGGGCTGCCTGGTATTTGCTCCCAGGTCTCGAAGAATTCTTTCCCACGCACCGCGATTCATGTCCGTCATTAGAAACTCAACTTATTGTATACTGACAAGAACAGAAAGAACTTCCGATCATGCGGAGGGAGCAGGACATAGACGACTGGTTTTTTTCTCGTTCTAACACTGCCGTTACAGCTTTTTCCCGTCAGATGATCGTGAGAAAGCAATGAAGAACGCACATACGACGGGAGTGAGTGCGCTAGTGCTACCTAAATTGGAGGCTGCCCATGTATACTTTCGACTGGCTCGCCAGACAGGCCGACCTGAGACCTGATAAAATCGCGCTGGTAGACAGCGCCAGCGGGCGGGAATTCACTTACGCTCAGTTCAATGCGCGTGCCAGCCGCTTCGCTGCATTTATGCGTGCAGAGTGGCATATCCAGCCAGGTGACCGCGTCGCCATTCTTACTCATAACTGCTCAGACTATTTTGAAATTCTCTATGCCTGTGGGAAGATCGGTGCGCTTCTCGTTCCTCTCAACTGGCGTCTGGCGCTCCCCGAACTACAGGGCATCTTACAGGACTGCACCCCACGAGCCTTGATCTACGACGACACTTTTGTAGAGGTTGCCTCTGCGCTGGGTGAGGGATTACCAGTACCCCCCCTTTCTCTTACGGGAAAAGGACCTGGCGGCGAGGGAGGTTATGAAGATACCCTGGCATCCATCTCTGACCAGTCCATCGTCATGCCAGCTCGCCCTCTCGATGCACACTGGTACATCCTGTACACTGCCGGAACAACCGGGCGACCCAAAGGGGTCATCCAAACCTTCGGCATGGCATTATTCAACTATCTTAACATCGGTCTGGCTATCAATCTCACCGCCGCTGACGTCACTCTCAACGCTCTGCCCGTCTTCCATACTGGTGGCAACAACCTCTATACCAACCCTACCTTCCTCGTTGGCGGCACCGCTATCATCCAGCGCCAGTTCGATGCCGCACAAACGATAAAACTACTGGCAGAGCGCGTAACTGTCTTCTTCGGTGTCCCGGCCATGTACCTGTTCATCAGCCAGCATCCCACATTCGGAAATACTGACTTCTCACACATGCGTTCATGGGCATGCGGCGGCGCGCCTATGCCTCTCAGCCTGCTGGAGCTATACGCCGGACGCGGTATTTATATCCGGCAGGGATTCGGCATGACAGAGACCGGCCCCACCGTGTTCCTGGTGGACGAGGCACATGCAGTAAGCAAAGCTGGCTCCGTTGGTAGACCACAGATATTCGTTGATGTGCGCATTGTAGATCAGAAGGGGCAAGATATGCCACTGGGCGAGATGGGCGAACTGCTCATCAAAGGTCCGGCAGTTACCCCCGGCTACTGGGGCCTCCCTGAGGTAACAGCCAGAACAATTGAGGACGGCTGGCTACATTCCGGCGACGTGGCCCGCCGCGATGAAGACGGCTATTACTACATCGTAGATCGTCTGAAGGATATGTTCATCTCTGGCGGTGAGAATGTCTACCCGGCAGAAGTAGAGAATGTACTGTTCGCTCACCCTGCTATCGCTGAGGCTACTGTTATTGGTATGCCAGATCCTAGATGGGGAGAGGTGGGTCTCGCCGTGATCGTCGCCAGGCCCGGTCACACTTTGACCGAGCAAGAGGTGATCGCTTTCTGCCAGGACAAACTTGCCCGCTATAAGATTCCTAGATCTGTCGTGTTCGTAGATGCCCTGCCACGTAACGCCGCAGGTAAAGTGCTGAAAACTGAACTGCGGAAGCGGTTTGGCGCTTAACTGATAAGGATGGTAAATAATGAGCATAGCTACCGCATTACAAGTTGGCCACACCGTAGCAGTCAGCCGGACCTTTACTCAGGAAGACTTCAACCGCTTCGCTGCCCTCAGTGGCGACGATAATCCCATTCACGTTGACCCGCAGTTCTCAGCACGCACTCGCTTTGGCAGGACTGTCTGCCACGGCATGCTTCTGTATGGAACTATTTGCGGTGTGATGAGTACCCACTTTCCTGGACTCAGGCAACTGGAACAGGAACTGATGTTTCCCAATCCTACTTTTGTAGACGAAGAAGTAACGATACAGCTACAGGTCGTCGAAGTCTGGCCCGGCGCCCACGTAGCCCGTCTAAGAACGCTGATCACCAAAGCGAACAATGAAGTAGCCTGTGAAGGACAGATGCTTGTCTGCTGGAAAAACGATGAGTAACCTGATTCTGACTGATTCTGCCGGTTCTATCGCCACTCTCACATTGAATCGGCCCGAACGCCATAACAGCCTCATTCCTGAACTATTGCGCGAGATGCTGGATGCGCTGGATTCTTTACGCGCCCGGTCCGATGTGCGCGTCGTCGTTCTGCGTGCCAATGGCCGTTCGTTCTCTACTGGCGGCGATGTGCGTGCCTTCGCTGATCACCAGGCAGACATTGAGACCTATGCCCGTGAAGTCGTGGGCCTGCTCAATCAGATCATCATCTCTCTCATCAATTTGCCCGTTCCCCTTGTGGCGGCGGTTCATGGTCTTGTCACAGGTGGTGCATTAGGATTCGTACTCGCAGCAGATATCGTGCTTGTTGCTCCCGAAGCCCGTTTTCAACCCTATTACACTACTGTCGGTTACAGTCCCGATGGTGGATGGACGGCATTGCTCCCCCGCATCATTGGCTTTAAACGCGCCGCCGAGGTCCAGTTGCTCAATCAGGCCATCACTGCCGAGCAGGCCGTCGCCTGGGGACTCGCCTCGCGCCTCGTCCCGGCTCACCAACTGGAGGACGAGGCGCGCACCGTTGCCGAGGCCATCGCCAGGCAGCTACCCGGCAGTGTACGCCGCACCAGACAATTACTCTGGGATGCTCTGCCCAGCCTGGTTGAGCGGCTCGATGCCGAACGTGATTCCTTCGTCGAGCAAATCGCAACAATAGAGGCGTGCGAGGGGATGAGAGCTTTTCTGAACAATCGGAGGTAAAATGACTGAGGAAGCTGCTTTTTTGAAAGGACTACAACCTGGTCAGTCGGCGAGCATGAGCAAAACATTTACTACCGCCGACCTGGCTCATTACACCGCGCTGATCAGATCATGTACATCAGCAGCATTTTGCAGCGTGGTGTAGGCGCTCAAGTTAATGCCAGACCGTATCAGCCGGTCATGACAGTTACGTATCGCTATAACCTGTGACTGATAGCTTTCCACCCTCTCCAGTTCTGGGCAGGAAAGAGATGGCCGGGAGTATCCTGCACCGCGCTGATCAAAGAAGATCATATCGTGGCCCAGCGTGACGATCTGTCGATTTGTCACGGTGATTTGTGGCCCAATAAGGCTCAGAGTAGCGCCACCGGGTCCACCATCAAGATAAATGACAGGAGCCGCGGAAGTATCGGCAACCGGGGATTTGAAAATAGCGACGGCCAGTTGAATACTGGCACCACGCGCGATACTGTGATCTTCAGGCACAGTCAGCAAACCACAGCGCATATTGCTGCCTTCCTTCATCCCCCTCCCCGGCGTAAAAGGACACGGCGCTTGCTGAAATGCGACAGGCACTGACGAGGTAGCAGACGGAGCAGCAGCAGTTGTCGCAGCGGCAGATGGCTGAAGCATGGGTTGAGACTGGACACGTTGACGCGCATTGATAAATACAGTTACACCAGTAGCAAAGACGACAACGGAAATAAGTAGCATACTGATGGTAAGCAGAAGTAGTTTTCTGTTGACCCGCTCTGGCGTCTGTGGCTCAGGTATAAATGACTTAAATTCTTGCCATTAACCTGTTTCCTGACCAGCCATTGAGTAAAAAAACAGATGAGATTAACGCTTTGATCGAATTTTCATTACCTGTATCGCCAGTATGCTGTTCTAAGAAACAGTGAGATCAGGGTATCTCTGGCTTCTCTTACTTCTCAATCGTAGAAGGAACGGCAGAGGTTGTCAAGCTTCCAGGACCTTTGCAAAGGCGCCACAGGCTACTGGAACGCTGGCTCAGACATGGAAGCGATACAGGCAGCATCAGGCTGGCGGTCGGGTCGCGCCAGAAAAGCAACGGTAATACCAGAGGGACAGGGACCGGTCAGGTACAGGCCATGTGTCGCACCAGGAAAGAGAAAGAAGTAGCTCCTGCTCAACGTGCGTGCCGCCACCCGTCCATTATCAGGCGGAGTGATAGGATCGAATTCGCCAGCGAGCACCAGCGTAGGAATGGTGCTGACCACCGGTTGCTTCTGCTGAGCCGGCACCGCTGGCTGCTGCCAGATCTGACAGACCCTCCAGTCACCGAGCAGGCTGGCACGCATGCCATCCCGCAGTTCGGGCCGCATGACCTGCACTGAGGCTTCCAGTGCCGCCCGATTGGTATAGGCCATGTCCTCACCGCATTCGACTGAATAGTACATGCCATAGCTGATATTCCACCAGCTCTGTTGATCCTCATACAGGCGCGCGAATTGCGTATACTCTCCGTGATCCAGTTGCATGATGATCTGCGGCAGCTCAGGTATCGTGCCGGCATCATAGAGTGAAGCGAACAGCCAGTTCGTCAGGTCGTCACCGCTCACAGAAACATTGCCATGAGTAGGCAGACGCACAGTAACAGGTTTATCATTCCACTGGCGCACCAGCCGGTAAAACGCGCTCTCAACCTGCGGATAGGCTGCATGACACTTGTTGCTGGACATACAGCCTTTGAAAAACGTGTCGAAGGCATGCTGGGTTACAGCAGCCTGGGAGGTAAACAGGTTGTGCTGCAAGGGAACAGTAGAGTCGAGCACGACGCTACGCACGTCCGCCGGGAACAGGCGCATGACCGTCAGAGCCAGGCGTGTACCATAGGAGACCCCGTAGAGGTTGGCCTGCCGGTAGCCCAGGGCATGTACCAGGTCATGCACATCAGCAGCATCTTGCAGCGTGGTAAACACGTCGAAGTTGACGCCTGTTTTTTTCAACCGGTCATGACAGCTCTGCATTACCGCTACATAGGAGCGATTATCCCCATTACCCTGCTTCAGTTCAGGACAATCAAGAGCAGGTTTAGAGAAACCAGTTCCGCGCTGATCAAAAAAGATGATGTCATGACCCAGACTGACTTTTTGCCGGTTATCTACGGTGATGTGTGGTCCGTAGCCACTAAGAGTTGCGCCGCCGGGTCCACCATCAAGATAGACGATGGGCGTGGCCGATGGATCAGGAATTGCCGATTTAAAGACTGCAACAGCCAGTTGAATGCTCTTCCCGCGTGCAGCAGCATTGTGATCTTCAGGCACTGTCAACCAGCCGCATCTGACATCGCGGCCCTCTATTAGCGTTGCACTTACCGCGAAAGGACAGGGGGCCTGCTGAAATGCCTGAGAAGTCGGGGGAAAAGCAGGGGTAGGTGACGCCTGCGTAACAGGAGTAGTAGTCTGAACAGGAGTCGGCGAACGTTCCGCTCTATTGATGAACACTGTGAGACCGGCAGCAAAGACGATTACAGAGACAAGCAGCAGGCTTATCGCAATGTACCACAGCTTCCTGTTACTCCGTTTCGGTGGCGGCTGCGCTCCTGGCCCGGCAGGGACAGCTACGCCCGGCATCATCACAGGCGCCTGTGGCGCCACAATAGGTGGCGGATATGGCGGGCGGCGCTGTAGTACGGGCGTCGCATACTCATAGTAAGGAATATCAGCATAAGGAACGGCGGCATTTGTATTGTCAGGCGGAAGAGGCAGAGCAGCCTGTAGAGGCTGCTTACCGGCATCATCTTTATGGTTCTCAACATTTCTCTCTACAGGTTCTTTCGCCGTCACTTCATCGTCTACTTTAACATAAGTTTTTAATGTCTCTTCATCATCTGTTCTGTTCTCTATTACATTATTTTTTATGATATGAGATGAAGTATTATTTTGCTCAATACCGGACATCTTCGTCTCCTTTTTAGAGAGAATATTTGTTAGATAAACAGGCTCGGAATCATTTTCAGTTCCTTATTTTTTCTAATGGTAAGGGGAAATAAAGGAGAATGTCAAGTAGATGAGATGCCGGAACAAAGCGAATCGCCGGGATCATTCGTGATCAAATTGTGAGCATGCTATCAACGTTGGTGACGGCGTTGTGACTACTTTGAAGTAGACTAGAAAGGGCAGGATTACATCATCCACATTCTCATCTGAGGGACGGAGAGGGGAAAGATCACAGAGACAGCAACAACGGAGCGGATGCCGCACCTGGTCCCTCATTCACCGTCGATTGAGGATCAGGCAGTGAGTGGAGATCTGCACACAGTTGTCTTAATAGGCAAGGGGTATACCAGAAAGCGAGGGACATATGAAACACGATGAGTTCATCGGACAGGTACAGAACAGAGCAAAGCTGCCATCGCGCGGCGATGCCGAACGGGCGGTGCGCGCTACACTTGAGACACTTGGCGAGCGCCTGAGTGGTGGCGAAGCCAACGATCTCGCTTCACAGTTGCCGCCGGAACTTGGTCGTCACCTGCGTGGTCCGATGGCCGGCCTGGGTGAACGCTTCTCGCTGCACGAGTTCTTTCAGCGCGTGAGCCTGCGCGAGGGAACCGATTTGCCCGCCGCGACATACCATGCGCGCGCGGTGGTCGAGGTGCTGAAAGAGGCGGTGGCACCAGGCGAAATACGTGATGTACAGGCACAACTCCCCACTGAGTTCAGGCGCCTCTTTGAGGCCGGCAGCCAGGGCGAGATGTAACTATCTCGCCCGGCAGACATCAGTGCTGTAGCTGTGGTACACTAGAAAGAAAATGCTGATCCCCGCCGTTTTCTCAGCAGTATGAAAGATGAATGAACCTGGAAAACCTGCTTATAGCTACGGCACAGCCGGAATTTGCTCAGGCGGCCCTGGCGGAACTGCGTAATCTCGACAGGCACTGCCAGCAGAGAGAAGAGCTTACTCCCGGTGTTTTGCTCTGTGAATCAGCCAGTAGCGGCACGTTGATGCATAAGGCTGCCGTTGCACGGCCCATATTCGTTCGTCATCTCGCTCCTGTTCAAACAATCGTCAAATTGCAGGCTGGCGAGCAAGATATCGCTACTCTTGTGCAGGCTCTCGCCGGTCTGCCCGCTTTTGCGCTGCTGGAGCGCGGTACCCATTTTGCCGTGCAATCACGCCTTGTGCAGAACAGCAAAACCCAGGTCACACGCCCATACAGCAGCGGACAATTGAACCGCCTGCTTGCTGAAGCCATCGCAGAAGAAACAGGGGCGATAGAGTCCGTAAAGAAGCCGCGAGTGGTCGTTTCTATACTGTGCACGACAGAGAAAGGTTTTCTGGGTATTTCTACAGTCGAAGAGAATTTGAGTAGCTGGCCCGGCGGAGCGCGTCATTTTGCGCAAACTGAGGAGCAGATCAGCCGTGCTGAATTCAAACTGCTGGAGGCGCTAGAAGTTTTTAGCATCGCATTGCCGGTAGGAGAAGAGGCTCTCGACCTGGGCGCCGCTCCCGGCGGCTGGACGCGCCTGCTGCTTGATGCGGGCCTCTCCGTCGTTGCTGTTGACCCGGCTCGCCTTGACGCTCGTCTGACAGGCCATCCACATCTGCAACACTATCATGGCTACGCGGAAAACTATCTTGAGGAGGCTATACATAGCGGCAAATGTTTTGCTATCATTGTCAATGATATGCGGATGGATGCGCGTGAAGCTGCGCGTCTGCTAGGCAGGGCGGCCCGCTGCCTGCGCCAGGATGGTATCGTTATCAGCGTCTTCAAACTGCCACATGCCACCCGCGAAATTCGACCGCTGGCAAATCTGCGCGAAGCCCTGAACATCCTGCACCGCCACTATGGCCTTGTCCAGGTACGCCAGCTCTTCCACAACCGGCAGGAAGTCACCGCCGTTGCAGCACAGCCGCTGGTACGGAAGCAATAATACCAGCCTGCCAGTCTACTCATGGAGGTTTTCTATGCTGACCGATTCAGCCCCGACCCACTCAGCGGTTTACGCTATAACTCCCCCTGCTCAAGGGCCATTGCGGAGAAATTCCCACACCTACGATTTGATACGGCAATGTATCCACTGCGGCTTCTGCCTGCCCACCTGTCCCACCTACGCAACGCTTGGAGTAGAAATGGATTCGCCGCGAGGGCGCATTTATCAAATGCAGGCAGTCGCCGATGGACGCCTGGCTATCAACGACGATTTTATTGAACATATGAACTGCTGCGTCGGCTGCCGTGCCTGCGAGACGGCCTGTCCCTCCGGCGTTCAGTTTGGCAAGCTGATCGAGGCTGCACGCGAACACATCCAGATAGCAGAGCGAGCAACGCCAGCGCAGCACGATAGCGTCGAATCTGCCATCAAGCGCCCGTCCATGATAGAGCAACTGCTACGGCGCTTCTTTTTCGATATCATGCTGCCTTCCCGCCTCGTCCTCTCCCTGGTATTTGGCGGACTGAAACTCTACCAGCGCAGCGGCTTGCAGGCGCTGGTGATCGCCAGCGGCCTGACTGACATCGCCAATGCACTGCCGACGCCCCTGCAAGGCAAGCTGAAACTTCCCGAAGAACTCATGCACGACGTCAGAGGCCCGATCTTCCCGGCGAAACTGCCGGAAGTAACGCCAGCCATCGGACAGCGTCGCTATCGCGTTGGCTTTATCAGCGGCTGCATCATGGATCAGGTTTTCCACGATGTGAACCAGGCCACAATTCGTGTACTGGCGGCTAACGGTTGCGAGGTCATCACGCCACCACAACAAAATTGCTGCGGCGCCTTGCACATTCATGGCGGCGAGGCAGAGCACGGGCGCGCCCTGGCCCGGCACAATATTGATACATTTGAACTGTATGATTGCGATGCTCTTATCATTAACTCGGCAGGCTGCGGCTCAACACTCAAAGAGTACGATCATTTACTACGCGATGACCCGGTTTATGCTGAGCGCGCCAGGGAGTTCAGCAAGAAGGTGAAAGATATCGCCGAGTTCCTGGCAGCAATTGAGATGAATCAGCATATGGGCAGGATCGAAGCAACCGTCGCTTACCACGATGCCTGCCATCTTGTTCATGGACAGAAGATCAAGCAGCAGCCGCGCCAGTTGCTCAAAGCCATTCCCGGTCTGCAACTGGTTGATCTGAAAGAGGCGGACTGGTGCTGCGGCAGCGCCGGCGTCTACAACCTTACCAATCAGGAGATGGCAAACGCACTGCTCGAACGCAAAATGAGCAATATCGCAGCCACCGAAGCACAGATCATTGCCACCGGCAATCCCGGCTGTATGATGCAGATTGCGATGGGCATACGCCAGCGCGGCCTGCCAATGACGGTAGCACATCCCATTGAACTGCTCGACGCTGCCTATCGTGCAGGCGGAATCTACAGTCTTCCGCCTGAGGACAGAGAGCAGCGTAAACAGCAACAGGCGCTGCTGGCCGGTCTCGGCATTGGCTTTGCTCTTGTGATCGGCGCGCTGCTGCTGCGCCGCCGCAAACGTTGATGTCAATGCACACTCTGACCAGGACAAAACTTTGCCGGCATCCAGAGCTTGTCGGAAGATCTACTCATTTTGTCGTTCTGTAACCAGTACAGCAGTATTCAGGCATAAAGAGGAGTTTTTCAATGGATCAGGCAAATTTCAGGCGCATCATGCAACTAGAAGCCAGGGTAAGCCGACTGGAGGCAACAGTACAGGCATTGCTTGGCCGTCTGGATATCGACCCGGCAGAGGTCATACCGCAAGAGCCTCCAGCGGACCGAGCCGTCCACGATGCCATCCGCGCCGCGCTGCTGGCGGGCAATAAAATACAGGCCATCGCGCTCTATCGCGAACACTACGGCGTGAGCCTGAAAGAGGCGAAAGACGCTATCGACGCCATGTGGTAAAGCTCACGCGGATGCAAGGGCCAGCAAGAAAACTTTCGAGCCAGAGGCTTATTAAAAATCACCCCTCAGATGGGCCTGCAAGCCTGTCTAAGGAGTGACAGCGAACAGAAAGAGAGAAGCGAGCTTTAAGACTATTCCTGAGATTCCTGCCAGCGCAGGCGTGTTTGTTGAGCCTGCGCGAACGTCTCGCCGATTGTCCTGTCGTGAGAGGCGATGCGATCTCGCATGGCCTGGAGCGTCTTGATGTATTCATCAAGCCAGTGTGTTATCGCTTCTGCGTTGGTCAGGCAAATGTCCCGGTACATATCGGGATTGCCGGCAGCCAGGCGCGAAACGTCGCGGAATCCACTGGCAGCGAGTAACGCCGCGTCCCTCCAGGCAGGGCCGCCGGCAACCGTGTTCACCAGCCCTACCGACGCCAGAAACGGCAGGTGGCTCACGCTCGCAACCTGCCCGTCGTGTTCCGTCGGCTCAAGAAAGCGCACACGCGCTCCCAGGATCTCGATCAAAGCCATGACTTTATTGATAGCCGCAGGTGGCGTACGCATTGTGGGAGTAAGACAGTAGATACGATCTCTGAAGAGGTTAGCATCGGCTGCTGCCATGCCGCTGACCTCTTTCCCTGCCATCGGATGCCCTCCGACAAAAGCCACCGAAGATGGCAGGTATTCTTCAGCCCAGCTAATCACCCGCGCTTTGGTACTGGCGACATCGGTAACAACGGTGCCAGGTGTAACAGCGGTAGCCAGTTCTTGCAACAATGAGCGCATCGCCCCGACCGGCGTTGCCAGGATCACCAGGTCGGCTCCGCGCACGGCATCTGCCAGCGAGCTGTACGGCTGGTCGATAGCGCCAGATCTGCGCGCCTGGTCACATACACCCTTCCCTAAATCATAGCCGGTCACTTGCATCGCCGCCCGCGCTTTACGCAACGCCAATCCTATCGATCCGCCTATCAGTCCCAGACCGACAATCGCAACACGATTAAACATATCCGCTTTTACCTTCTTTTTTGCAGAATCAAAATGCTCCTGACCTGTTCCCTCGGACCAGTTACCAGGCATTATAGTGCCAAAAAAGAGAGCGCGCAATAAAAAAATAGTTGATATGCAGAGGCGTACTGGCCGCAGTTTGAATCACTCTATCCTCGCCTGCGAGGTTACCTCTCCACAGGGGAGAGGCAACTCTCACAACGGGGAGATATGACATCAGCGGGAGGACGCCTGGCAGGCGCTTATGTCGATCAAATCTGGCAGGGCCGGGTTGACAAAGTGCTCTCCCTGGAGTTGTCTTCTTCGGGTCCTATGCCGGCAGCACGCATTCAGGGGCAAATCGATGGCCTGCGCGAGTTTGCTCAGATGTCAGAAGAAGAGATTATTCGCCTGGTGCTGGTCCTTGCTCCACCGCTCGGCAGGCTGCTTGATCTCTCAACCTTGCCTTACGAGTCTATCTCGGTACTGGACTACGAAAAGCGCGTGTTTTCCCATGTGAACTTTAGTAATATCCAATTTACTTGAAAAATAGCAACATATGTAGAAAATAGTATTTTACCGTCAATCATGCTCTACGCTCCAGATGACGCAGTGCCGCTCTTGCAGCAAAATACCCGCAGAGGCCGTGTACTCCTCCTCCTGGCGGCGTCGAGGATGAACAGATGTAGAGGCTCTCGTCAGGGGTAGCGTAAGGATCGGGCGCAATGACAGGACGAGTAAAAAGTTGCAGAACGTCCTGCACTCCACCGTTAATATCGCCTCCAACATAGTTGGGATTGTAGTGTTCAAGCTCTACGGCGTTGATGGCATGCCGGGCCAGAATGCGCTGGCGGAAACCGGGCGCGAATCGCTCAATCTGGCACTCGATGCGTTCTGTCATGTCATCTTGCGAACCGGCTGGGACGTGACAGTAGGCCCATACTGTGTGTTGACCTGCCGGTGCGCGGGTGTCATCGAAAAGGCTCTGTTGCGCGAGTAACACAAAGGGTCGTTCAGAATGCTGCCCCTGCCAGACGGCACGCTCGGCCTCGGCAATCTCCTCTAGCGTTCCGCCCACATGAACCGTTCCCGCGTGCCTGCACGCCTCGGCGCGCCAGGGGACAGGACCATCCAGCGCGAGATCCAGCTTAAAAACGCCCGGACCGTAGCGATAATGCTGTAACTGGCGCTTATAGAGGCCGGTCAGGCGCTCACCGGCGATGCGCAGGAGCTGGCGCGGCGTGAGATCACAGAGTATCACCCGCGCCGGCGGCAGAGCATCGAGAGATTTTACTTCCACCTCTGTCGCAATCTCGCCGCCCAGATCACGCAGGTAGGCTGCCAGAGCGTCACTGATCGTTTGCGATCCGCCGCGCGGCAGCGGCCAGCCCACCACATGCGCCAGCATGCCCAGTACCAAGGCCACCGCCGCTCCTGTGAGCGTATCGAGCGGCAACATCGAGTGCGCGCTCATGCCTGCAAAAAGCGCACGGGCTGCCGGCCCTTTGAATTGCGACCTTGCCAGGCCGCTGGCCGAGCGGATGGCTGACAGGCCAAAATGCGTGATCTTGAAGAGGTGCCGCAGAGCCTGGGAGTGTAACGGCCCCAGGAATGCCTCTATGATTGCCTGCCAGTTCTCTACCAGCGGCTGCATCAATTTTTTGTAGGCGCCGGCATCCTCTCCCAGACCCGCGCATGTCAGAGCCAGCGAGCGATCAAGCTTCACTGCTGTGCCATCATCGAGCGGGTGAGCCAGCGGAATCACGGGCTGAATCCAGTTCACGCCGTATCGCTCAAGCGGCAAGCTGCGGAAGAAAGGTGAGGCCAGGGCCAGCGGATGAATGGCCGAGCAAATATCGTGTGTGAAGCCCGGCAGGGTTACTTCGCCTGAGCGACAGCCTCCCCCAATCGTCTTTTTCGCTTCCAGCACAAGCACTGAATGACCAGCGCGCGCCAGGGTGATTGCCGCCGCCAGACCATTTGGCCCGGACCCGACGACAACAGCATCATATGAGCGTTGTGCAGTCATAAAGATGTTCTTTCAAAAACGTATTTTTCTCTCTGGCACAGCGGGCAATGAGAGCGACCCGCTGCTACGATGATAGACGTTTATCGCTTCTATGCTCTGCTGCGTCGCCGCCAGAGCGCCGGATGCGTCAGAGTGTGGATCAGCGTACGTACAGCCGAATTATGCCAGATATTTTTCGCCTCCGACCATTGGAGCCTCCTGTCCACACAGATCGTCTCGACAGATACCTCACTCTCAACGTTAAAACGTCTCGCTACCTGCTTCAACGTATGCTGCCAGAAGATATCCTCCTGCCTGTGTCCGCCAAAACGCAAGGCAATCTCATAGATCGGGTCACTTGCACGTATTAAGACCTGCGTCTGTACATGTGTTTCGCCTTCCTCTACATACGCGCTGAACGTAATCCAGCCTGCGAACATATGGCCCTGAGGCGTCATCAAGGTAAAGCTTTCATCATCAGCATACAATACCAGCACGCCTGTGGAAAGTGGCATCGCGCCAATCGTCAGATTCAGGATTGCCACTTCGCCCGGCGCAATCCCTGTCAGCGGGCCAAAGAAACGCGAGTGCGCAGGCCAGAACTCGGCAAAGTGTTTCTTCCAGGTCGCTATGACCATTGCCGGTTTTACAGTAGTATCCTTTAAAGAAATACGGTATGTTTTCTGCCAGATTTGCCCGAATCCCTGGAGCGGCCCGGTAATCTGCCGCCCATGCACATTGAGATTGAGCGCCCCGGACGGCGCATGCTGAACACGCAGCGTGCGTGTGGTCTGAGGCGCCCAGCCCGCTGCGTTGCGCGGCTGGCTATCGCCTGCTGGTGGATTTGCCATTGGTTATCTCCCTCTCTCTCTGGAGAATGAACTCCTGGGCCAGCGCGCTGGTCTCATCGGGAAAAATGTTCAGGAAGTCGATCAGTCGTGTAAACTGGAAAATCTCTACATAATGATCGTTCAGCCCGCACGCCAGCAGGCGGCGGTGATGCTTGCGCGCTCGTGCAATCAGGCTGACAATCAAAGCAACGCCGGTACTACTGATATAGCCGACATCGTTAAAGTTGAGCAGGATCACATCGAGTCCGCGCGCTTCTGCTTCAGTATAAGCGTCATTCAGCATTGCCTCAGCATCAATGGTGATTTCGCCGCGCAGGTCAACGATAGAGACGCTCGGCTGGTGACGCACAGTGGCCTCAAACGTTTTGCTGTACATGGGAATCTCCTTCTAAATGCATGATAAGTTCGATGGTATGAAAGCGTTCTCCGCTGAGGATGCGCATATCATCCACCATATGCTGGATCAGGAACAGGCCCCAGCCACGCGGCGATTGTGTTCCTGCCAGCTTGGCTTCAATAGCGGGCGCCTCAGGGATCTTAATAGGTTGCTGATCCCCCTGATCACTGATGCGTATAGCGATGGCATGCTCAGATGAGAGCATTTCCACCTGCACAGGCACTTCCGCATTGTAACGATTCCCATGCTCCATTGCATTCATCGTCGCTTCAGCTACCGCTGTCTTGAGTCGCTCGATACGCTGTTCTGTTAAAGAGAAGGGGTTTACAGCTTCTGCCACATATGTGATTGCCAGCCGTTCATTGCCGATCTCACTGGGGATCGACCAGGTGTGCAACACCCGCCAGTCATCCGGTACGGGCGCGGGACGCTGCGGGAGACTGTCGCTGTGCCGTGTAGTATCATCGTTTTGCGCCTCAAACGTGCCAGCAGTCCAGAATGCCGGCACGGCCTGCACAGGCAGGCGCTGGAGCGTGACCAGCGTGATATCGTCCTCCTGCTCCCAGTTGTCGCCGGTGAAGCGTGCCAGTTCATTGCGCAGGTATGTAATGGGTGAGGGATCTCCTGGATAGCTACCGAGCAAGGCGATCAGGCGCGGGAAGCCAAACATGGCCCGCTCCATGTTGTGGGCTTCAACCAGACCCATCGCTATAGAACAGGAGACTCTCACCGGGGGCGAGAATGATCTCCCCCTCCTCATAGCTCATTCCCGGCATTAAACCCAGCGGCATGCCGGTCGCGCGTAATTCCGCGACCTCCCCCTCATGCCAGCGATAGGGCAGATCATGCCCGGCGTTGGCATAACGCAGGCAGCCACTGACCGGATCGAGAATGGCGTAAAAGCAGGTGACAAACATACGGGGCGGAATGTCAGGGAAAAGCAGGTTGTTGCTGCGTTCCAGCACTTTGCCGGGGGAGAGATGCTCCTGAACCGCCGAGCGCAGAATACTGTGCGTCGTCGCCATGACCAGGGCTGCCGGAATGCCTTTATCGGTGACATCGCCAACCACGATGCCAAGCCTGCCATCTTCGTAAGAGATAAAGTCATAGAAGTCGCCGCCTATCGCACGCGCTGGCTGATAATAAGTAGTTAACTGCCAGCCGGGCAGTTCCGGCAGTTCTTTTGGCAGCAGTGTGTGCTGGATCAGGCGCGCAACTTCGAGTTCCTGTGCGATGCGCTCCCGCTCCTGCGCCTGCTCCTTCTGTTCGAGCACCATCTGCGCGACCCGCAGAGCAGGCGCCGCCTGCCTTGCCAGGGAATTGAGCAACCCCTTATCATAACTGGAGTAATCCTGTTCGCTCAGGCGTTCCCCAAGATTAATCAGCCCGATCAGCTCACCCTGGTTGACCAGGGGAATCGTCAGGCGCACTCCACTCGCTTTCAGTTCGCGCAGAACAGGGGAATCGAGATTCAGCTTCTCAACTTCAATTGCCTGCGGCGAACTGAGAAAATAGGCCACGATTGGATCATTGAGCGCAATATTCTTCGTTTGTGAGACGGTTGCTTGCACCGGAGCAGCCGCTGGCTGGCGTTGTACCTGCGGCTTCGGCGTACTACGCCAGCGTATCCTCTGTCGAATTTTCTGTAGAAATGTTGCCATCTCGCACTCCAGCAGATTGCTTACTTCTCTTCTGATTAGTAGTATAGGGCATCGTCGTCTCTGAGACGTTACGGCAAACGTTACGGCGATTGAACATTCTCAGAGCTTGCCTGTCTGTTGCAAGACAGGCTCGACTTGCTGATCCTCTGCCTGCGCCTGGCGCTGCCGGGGACAGAGCCAGAGCGAGACGTGTGCAGGCTGCATTGTCTCTTTGATGACGCCGAGCAGGTGACTGTTGAGGTGTTCCAGATCGATCTCGCGGTGCAGCGTCGAGGCAAAATTCGCCAGGATTCTCGCCGCATCATATTTCTGGCGGTAGAAACGCCGATCGACAAACTGCTGGACAGAGCGGCGCTAACACTGTCTCTCCCCAACCTACAATTTCTATGAAAAGAGAGCCTTGCGGCATCCAGTTTCCATGTGTCAAGGATGGACCGAGCGACCCGAGATTGATCAGAAAAAACGAGACAAAAATGCCCATCCAGGTATTCGGTTTGCGCCAGAAAATCAAGCCTCCCACGAGCAGAAAGATGCATGTTGTGAGGATATCCCAGGTCATGACGTAGAGCACAAAACTCTCAATGGAGAAGCCGGCACGCTGGAGCGCAGCAAATGCCTGAGAACTGAGCTGATCAAACGAGCAATCAGTCGTAGGGGACTGGTTACAGACGTGATACAGTCCTTGATAGAACCTGGGATAGATGATCACAAGCGTCGCCAGGTCGATCAGGACAAAGAGAAGCCAGATGCCCTGCAAAATACGCAGCCAGGGTCCATGCAGCGAGACCTCCCCCGGACCACTCTGTTTCACTGCCATACCCGCTGCTGAAGATGATGATGACATACTTCTCCTCCTCCGCATGCCGGGGCTGAGCAACCTGCCCGTTCCTCTAGGCATTGGCATTGCCCTGCTGCGCTACCGGCTCTGGGATATCGACGCGCTGATCAATCGCGCGCTGGTCTATTTCTCACTCTCACTGCTGCTGATCCTGATCTATGCCGGCAGCGTGATCGGTCTCCAGACG
>JADBKA010000065.1 GCA_014896635.1 Ktedonobacteraceae bacterium | reverse complement strand
ACAGGCGATACGACACTACAATAATGTATGGCATATTATCGTGTGCCTGGTCTGGCGATATGTTCCTGCGCCGGTCTTTGTGTTTGCCATGCCGGAGCCATGTTTTCAAGGCGGAAAGGTTTGCCAAAGCGGCGGCTCAGCAGCATTGCCAGGGCTGGCCAACCATCTTTCCAGGGATTCAGTTTTTTCTCTTTGCGGGGAAAATAGCTGATTGGCACTTCGACGATGGTGTAGCCGGCCTGTAAAATGCAGGAAGTAATTTCCGGCTCGATCTCGAAGCGGCGGCCCCGCATAGGCAGAGCGGCGGCCAGTTCACCTGGAAACATCTTATAGCAGGTTTCCATGTCGTGGATGTGGCTGCCGAAGAGGATGTTTGTCACCGCTGTCAGAAAGCGATTGCCCCAGCGCGTGGTAAATTTCTGATCTACGAGGTTGCGGTAGCCATAGACAGCTACCTTTTTATTTCCCTCGCGTGTGGCCTCTTCCCATTTGTGGACCAGGGCTGGCAGATCCTGTGGATCGTACTCCAGGTCGGCGTCCTGGACTGTCACCAGGTCTCCGCTTACCAGGCCGAATCCGGTGCGCAGTCCTGCACCTTTCCCCTGGTTGCGCTCATGGCGCACAAAGCGATAGGTGTTAAACGGTTCTCTCTGGCGCAGTTCTTGCAGAATCTCCCAGGTGCGATCTGTGGACGCATCGTCCACGACCACGACTTCAAGATCCAACGGCACGCGGGAGAGTGATTCCAGCACGCGAGCAACGGTCTTTTCCTCATTGAAGACCGGAACGACTACAGAAATTCGCATTCGATGATAATACCTGACCTCTCTATTAGCGAAAAGGAAGATATATTTGTTCGTTCTTGCTAATTTGATGTTTAGACTAATTTCGCACGAGCCGGCTTCCTGGCGCCGTTGAGGCGGGATGAAGCCATTTTCAACAAAAACGGGTGAAGCCGCTTCCCGCCTGGTTTTACAAGCATTTAGTCTAAACGCCAATGCTAATGTTTTCGTTCTTAACTAATGTTAAAGAACGAGTTAGCGTCCCAATAGCAACAAAAGATCATTGCCAGATCTGAATTGTGCCATCTGTGAGCGCCACGACTAGCTGCCTGTTGGCAAAATGCAGCGCGCTGATTTGCCAGGGATGGTAAAATTTCTGTATAATCTGTCCGCTGGCGGTGTGCCAGAGGTCAACAACACCTTCATTGATCTCGCTATCTTCGCGTGCGATTGCCAGCCACTGCCCGTCCGGTGATAGTGCCAGGCGGGCGCTGCCCCCCATAGTGCCGCTCATCAATTCGCTATATGTTCCGCTGGTAGTATCGCAAAGGTGTACTTTATTCCCGCCGGAAACGAAGGCGAGGGTGCGGGTATCGGGAGTCGCCGCATAAGGCGGTGTGCAATCCTTACAGCGTCCAAGCAGGATAGAGGTGGTGATGTGCGGGCGTGGCCTGGCTCCCAGTTTGCTGCGAGCTGTCAGGTCCCAGCGGCGTGCTACGATCACCTGATCCGCCTCTTCAGGCATCTGGGCGCAGGAGAGCGTGACCAGGGTTCTGCCGTCCTCGGCCAGGGTACGCATACGGATGGCCCAGAAGCGTCGGTTATCAATACCTTCTTCCTGGCAGGTGATTGTCCCTGTTGAGTCGCTATGTGCGTTGTTCAGATCGTGTGCGATCACATCCGTTCCCCGTACGCCCCAGGCGCTCGGCATGCGTGCATCGTCGGTCAGCAGTGGCAGAGCCATATGGACCAGACGCCTGCCGGTGGGCTGGACCTGTAAGGCTGCATCGACTGAATAATAGGCTGAGACGGCCCGTTGTGTCAGGGGGTACTGCCAGAGCCGTTCTCCGCTGTATGCATCCCAGACATGCAGGTGCAATCGGCCCCAGCCTGTGAGCAAGGCGCCACCCGGTGAGAAGCGCAACGCGCGCAGCGATTCAACAGTCAGTGCCGGTTCTGTGGCGAAGTGGATCGTTTTCTCTATTTTTGTGGGAGTCATTTGCCATAGCAGACCCTGCCCGTCGAGTGAACCGGCGGCGACGAGCGTGCTGTATCCGGTGTGGACGCTACACAGGGCAGAGATAATGCCAATGGTGCTCTGTAACACCGGTCCTGCCTGCAAAGGCCCTTTTGAGCTGAATATGTTGAGACCTGAAAACTCGCCGTCTTCACTGTCTGTGAAAGTAGATGGCTGTGGGTGGGGACGGCGGCGAGGAGGGCGTGCCGGGTGTATGCCTGCTGTCTTGCGCAGGTCGATGATCCCGCCGGTGATCGTATCATAGTGGCGGCGTTTCTCTTCGTTGCCCAGAACACTGTATGCCCGGTTGATGCGCTTCATTTCGATAGCCCCTTCCGGCCCGGCCAGATCGGGATGAAAGCGCCGCGCGAGCTGGCGATAAGCGCGTTTGATCGTATCGGCGTCCGCGTCTGGTGGTACGCCCAGGATGGCGTAATAGTTCTCCGGTTTATCCATCATGGCAACGATGCTTTCGGGTAGGCGTAGATTGAGCCTGTCGGCTCCGTTGATCTTTGTATGCTTTCCTCTTATTGTACGACATTGGTGAGGAGGAGAGCAGACAGACACTGCTGAATTTTGCAATTCGTTCTCTATGTCGTACAATAGCTGAAAATAGTCATGCAGGAGCGCAGTGGAGAAACATATGGCAGAGCACTATGGCGAACGCAGTCAGCATAAATATACGAATCGCCTGATCAACGAGACAAGTCCTTATCTGCTCCAGCACGCGCATAACCCGGTTGACTGGTATGCCTGGAGCGAGGAGGCTTTTCAGAAGGCGCGCACTGAGGACAGGCCCATTCTGTTGAGTATTGGTTATTCTGCCTGTCACTGGTGTCATGTCATGGAGCACGAATCGTTTGAAAATGAAGAGATAGCCGCCCTGATGAACAGGCATTTTGTCTGCATCAAAGTAGACCGCGAAGAGCGTCCCGATCTTGACAGTATATACATGCAGGCGGTACAGGCCATGACGCACCAGGGGGGATGGCCGATGACGGTATTTTTGACGCCTGATGGACGTCCTTTCTATGGAGGGACCTACTACCCGCCCGATGATCGCCAGTATGGGCAGCATATTATGCCGGGCTTTCGGCGTATTCTTTTGAGCGTAGCCCAGGCATTTGCTACAAGGCGTACAGAGGTGGAGGAGCAGGCCGGACAGGTCGCAGATTTTCTCAGGCAAGGGAGCGCAGCCCCTTTGCGCGCCAGGGTAGCCAGCAAAGCCACTGGTAGCCTTCCCCTGGATATCTTGAAGAGCGCCGCGCAAAAGCTGGCCGCCGACTTTGACAGTAGCAACGGGGGTTTTGGTGGCGCGCCCAAATTTCCTCATCCTATGGAGCTTGAATTGCTCCTGCGCCTGCATCTGCATCAGCAGCGCGGGGAGATAAGCGCCGATAGCCAGCCGGGAGAGTACCTGAAGATGGTTGAGCTATCCTTGCAACACATGGCGAATGGCGGTATCTACGATCAACTGGGAGGCGGCTTTCATCGCTATGCAGTTGACAACCACTGGCTGGTGCCGCACTTTGAAAAGATGCTCTACGATAATGCTCTCCTCAGTCGTATCTACCTGCATGCCTACCTGGTGACGGGAAACGCCCTGTACAGGCGTATCGTTGAAGAGACGTTAGATTATGTACTCCGCGAGATGACTGCACCACAGGGCGGCTTTTACTCGACGCAGGATGCTGACAGCGAAGGCGAAGAAGGTAAATTCTTCCTCTGGACGTATGAAACCATTGAGCAAGCACTACCGGCACAGGATGCATCGCTGTTTCTCCGCTATTATGGTGTGACGCAGCGGGGAAACTTTGAAGGAAAAAATATTCTGCATGTTGCCAGGTCGGCGCAGGAAATTGCCGACGAAGCCGGCGTGAGCCTGGAGCACTTGCAGGATTCGCTCCAGCGTAGCCGTGCTACGCTTTTTCGTTTGCGTGAGCAGCGTGTCAAACCGGGCCGCGATGAGAAAATTCTTACTGCGTGGAATGGATTAATGCTGCGTAGTTTCGCCGAAGCTGCTCGCTATCTTGATCGCAGAGATTACCTGCGGGCGGCGATAAACAATGCCAGTTTTTTGCTGCGCGCGCTGCGCAAAGAGGGCCGTCTGATGCGTAGCTATAAAGATGAACATGCTCACCTGCGCGGCTATCTCGAAGACTACGCCTTCCTGGCCGATGGTCTGCTGGCTCTTTACGAGAGCACATTCGATCCCCGCTGGTTCGCGGAGGCGCGCGCGCTGATGAACCAGGCGATTGAGCTGTTTGCCGATGAGCAAAATGGCGGTTTCTTCGATACCGGCAGTGATCATGAGGCGTTGATCACCCGCCCCAAAGATATTATGGACAATGCTACGCCTGCTGGTAACAGTGTAGCCGCCGATGTTCTGCTGCATCTTACTGCTTTTACTGGTGAAACCACCTATCGCCGGCGAGCCGAGGATTACCTGCAATCGCTGGCCGACATTGCACTACAGCATCCACAGGCTTTCGGCCATATGTTGAATGCCCTGGACTTTGCGCTCTCGGCGAGCAAAGAAATCGCCGTCGTCGGGCCGCTGGACGATGCTGCTACTGATAGTCTGCTTGAAGAAGTTAACCGCCGTTACCTGCCTGACAGTGTTCTGGCTGCCGCTGATCCTGACGATGTACAGGCAGCGCGTATTGTGCCTCTGCTGGCCGGCCGTCCTTTGAAAGATGGCCGACCTGCTGCCTATGTCTGTCAGAATTTTGCCTGCCAGGCTCCCGTCACTACCGTCTCTGATCTGGCCCGGCTGCTCTAGGTGTGGTGCATGCGGGGACGTTTCGCCTCCTGGCAGAGAAGCGGGGGAGCATCCCCGCTTCTTTCTTTTTCTCTATCTTCAATAGCAAAAATGTGTATCTCTGAAATCATCAAAAATGCGAATTGAGCAGTCGGGCAAAGTGCTTTAGAATTGAAGAGGTAGAGTAAGTACCGCTATGTAACGTTGAAAAGGAGGTATCATCTCTATAATGTCTTTTGTCGGGCGAAAAATCGTTGCTGCTCTTCTATTTCTGGGGATCGTTCTACTTCTCCTGCCAGGCTGCTCTCAACCATCGAGAATGAATCAGAAATCATCTTCATCTCCTACCAGCCGGAGAGCTGTGAGTACCTCAACTCCTGTCAGTGATCATCGTCTTGCGTCATTGTTTGTTCCTCTCAAACACAGCGCATCAGGTTCAGCAAATATGCAATGGAGTCCGATAACGCATATCCTGACGGTCCAGATGACATTTCAAGGTCTGGTCCCGGGGATAACTTACGCACCTCGTATCCTCACTGGAAAGTGTAAGGAGGAAGGAAAGGATCTCTATACGCTGGAAAGTCTTGTCGCTGATGCAAAAGGCGTGGCCTCAAGCACGACGAAAGTGGCAGGGGTTGCCAGCGGTATTCCAATACATGGCTGGCATATCACCGTGCAGCGTAATGCTTCGGCCAGGAGTAATCAGAAGACTACGGCAGCGGAGGGGACGCCGGTTGATGCCGGGCAGAGCACGCAATCTTCTGTCCTGGCCTGTATGGATGTGATCAACAAAAACCTGCCGAACAGAAAGTTGGCGCAAAGCGTTATTGTACACTGGAGTGGAGAGCAGCTCTCCGGTCAGGCCCGGCTTTCTATCGAGAGTGGGAAGCTGGCTGTCAGAGTCTCTATGAGTGGGTTGACACCCAACGCGACGTTTACTGGTCTGGTTATGCCTGGCTCCTGTGCAAGCGAAGGAAAAGCTCTGTACGTGCTGAAGCCACTCGTTACGGATGCCTCTGGCAATGGCACCGCGTTAACTGTTATTCCTGCTGTCTCTCAGCTACCTGGTAGTGGCTGGAGCATTCGCTATACTCTTGCGTCTGCATCGGTCGCACAGGCAGATCCAGTGCTGGTCTCCTGTGGGAATGTCGTTGCTGCCGGGGCGCCACCATTGGCATCAACGTAATAACCCGGCGCGGGAAGGTCCTCCCCACTTGAGCAGGAAGGATGAATTCGCTATTATACTGTATTATACTGTGACTTCCCCTTTTCGCCATGTGTCAACGGCCAGCTTGACTGTGCGGATGTAGGCTTTTTCGTCGTTATGGTCGCTGGCCGGAGCGTAGACTGGAATGATTTGATCGACTGTCACCAGGCCCCATTGCTCAACATACTGTCTGGCAATCAACCTGTACCAGTCTTCAAAGCCTGCTTCCCAGGTTCTGTACATGCGATATCCCTTGTACTCTGTATAAGTGGCAGTAGACTGGCCCGGCGTAGCGCGGATGTTGCCAAGCGAGTGTGTGACGGTGGCGATTCCTTGAGTGCCAAAGGAGCTTTCTTGCAGAAAGAAAGCGAGAGCGAATACCGGGTCAATGTGATATCTGTTCCCGTAGTCGTAGAGTGCCTGTCCCTTGCCGGCAGCCGGGGAATGATAGTGGCTGAGCACACGATCAATGAACGTGGCATCAATGGTTGCATCGCCCGTCACGCTATAGCTGCGCGCTACTTCCTCAGAGGGAGACTGCTCCTTCAACCAGGATAAGCCGAACCAGCCGAGCAGAGCGAATATGCCGATAGTCGCAAGCAAGGCAAAAGTGAGCGCACGCCTCGACTGAAAAGGACGTACCAGACGTCTATTAAAAGAACGTGTAGGACGTGTATAAAAGCGTTTATAGGGAAGAAATGGATGGTAGACGCGCCGTCTGGAAATTCGCATTGCTGAAACTTCTCCGTGCTACCTGCGGTTTATCCTTTCCTGTAGCTATGGATACGATAACAACTTCGCTAAAACTACTACGCCTGAAAGGTCAGCAGGTTTCACCGCGCAGGCAGAAATCGGAGACCTGCGCTATACTATAACGGAAAAGTGGAAGTTCAGGGGGGCTCCCCCCAAAAACATCTTTTTCCTGCTTTTCTCTTTGAGAGCGTAAGGAGAAAAGGGATAGCCCTTTAGATAAGGGAAGGATAATATTTTATGGCGCAAACATCTACAGAACGCCGGGCGCAGATGCCTTCACCTGCCGATCTCTATAATGTTGATCATCTCCTTAGTGAAGAGGAGCGCATGGTGCGCGATACTGTGCGTAAATTTGTGCGCGAGCGTGTGCTGCCGATGATTGGCGAGCATTTTGAAGCCGGAACGTTCCCGCGAGAGTTGATCCCTGAAATTGCCGGTATGGGACTGCTAGGGATGCATTTAACCGGCTATGGGTGTGCCGGCCTGAACGCCGTCTGCTACGGTCTGGCCTGCCAGGAACTGGAAGCCGGCGATAGCGGATTGCGTTCGTTTGTTTCGGTGCAAGGGTCGCTGGCGATGTTTCCGATTTTTGCCTTTGGTTCAGAGGAGCAAAAACAGCGCTGGCTCCCGCCGATGGCGCGTGGCGAAGTCATCGGCTGTTTTGGCCTGACCGAGCCTGACTTCGGCAGCGATCCGGCTGGCATGAGGACAACGGCCAGGCGTGATGGAGATTCCTACATACTGAACGGCACGAAAATGTGGATCACCAACGGCAGTATTGCTGACGTCGCGGTTGTCTGGGCAAAAGCGGAAGACGGTATTCGTGGCTTCCTGGTCGAGCGTGGGACGCCGGGCTTTACGACCAGCGATATTCACCAGAAACTCTCGCTGCGCGCCTCTGTCACTTCGGAACTCCATTTCGCGGATTGCCGTGTCCCTGCTGTGAATATGCTGCCGGGCATTCGTGGCCTGCGCGGACCACTTTCCTGCCTGGATGAGGCGCGTTATGGCATTGCCTGGGGGGCCATTGGCGCGGCGCGTACCTGCTATGAGGTCGCCCTCGATTATGCCAGGACACGCATCCAGTTTAGTCGTCCCATTGCCAGCTTCCAACTGGTGCAGCAAAAGCTGGCGATCATGGCGACCGAACTTGTCAAAGCACAACTCCTGGCGCTGCAACTGGGACGCCTCAAAGATGAAGGACTGCTGCACCCTGTGCAGATCTCCATTGCGAAGCGCAACAACGTGCGCGAGGCTCTCAAAACGGCACGCGAAGCCCGTGCTATTCTCGGTGCAAACGGCATCACGCTGGAATATCCGGTCAGCCGGCACATGAATAACCTGGAGTCGGTCTTCACGTATGAGGGGACCGACGATATCCACACGCTGATCATCGGGCAGGCTATTACCGGTCTCAATGCTTTTGCCTGATCTCTGAATTGGCAGAGTAGGGCGCAAAAAAAATCTGTTGTGCCTTTCGTACTCATTTATGGTAAGCAGTGATATGAGCGAACTTGCTTCATATCGCGCCAGGGGTGCTATTCTGTCTGCTATTGCCGGTATCTGGCTAGGCGGCGGCGTAAGAGAAGGATGGAGATGAGCAGGACCAGCGCGAAGATTGCAGCGCCTGCCCAGCCAATCGTCTGAGCCTGTCGCTCGATCTGAGCAAAGTTTTCATGAAAGACACGGCCTGCGAGGTAGCCGAGCAGGCCGTAGGCGATAGCCCAGAGAATGCCACCACTCGCGTTGAAGAACAGAAACGTGCGCCAGTGCATGTGGTTGACGCCGGCCAGAAAGGCCGCCCAGGTGCGAAGAATGGCGGTGAAGCGGCCAAAGAAGACGGTTTTACCGCCATGCCTGGCGAAAAAATGCTCGGCGTAAGCGAGATGATGCGGTTTCACGAAAAAGTAACGTCCAAAGCGAGCGATAAAGGGCCGTCCCCCTTTGCGCCCGATAAAGTAGCCGATGTTATCACCAATAATAGCGCCCAACGCTGCGCTGATGATCACAACCGCTAAGGGGAGCTGGTGATTGCTCACGGCGCTATAAAACGAGGCCAGCAACAGCATTGTCTCTCCTGGCAGAGGCACACCCATACTTTCGATCATGACGAACAGCAAGACCATAGGCGCGCCATATGCTGCCAGCAAATGCTGGAGTGTTTCCAGGGGAAACAGCGCCCCCGGAAGCAGGGCCTGGTGCAGTACCTGTGTCACGGCAAACTCTCTGCTTTGTTCTTTTCTCTAACGACTTTTATTATTACGAAAAGAACGGCAGCAGAGTTACGATTTGGCTGTTTTATTGACCGCAGGGTGGCGCGCCCTGACCCGGACCTAGCGAGCCGCCATAACTGGTGATCTTCCAGGTATTATCCTGGCTTTTCTGGAGAGTCAGCCGGAGTTGATACGGTTGTGGCAGCTTTTCGCGCTTGATCGTATAGGCGTAGCTCTGTGTATTATCCGTCATTTGCGCGCTGCCCTGTACCTGGGAATAGTCTTTGACAGGACCGTAGCATTGATCGAGGGCTTGAGCCTGCTGTTTAAATTCGTCTTTCCCAATGTGGAGCGTGATCGCCGGGCCAAGAGTTTTGTAAGCCTGTTCGTAATCGCTGTGGTTAAGGGCATTGAGAAAATCGACTGCCGTAGAAGCTGCTCCTGAACTGATGCTCAACCCGTTGAAGAAGTTCACGGCTCCATACCCGATAAATGCGGCTACGACGGCGATGATAAGAAAGATTCCCCCCCAGACAAGCAGGCGACGGCGCAAGTGGACCGGACGGGCTTCTTCGCGCCTGGGCCGGCTGACTCGTGGCGTTTTTGGGGGAGTATCCAGGCGGCGCATACCGGGAGGACGGCGGGGTATTGCTCGTTGCTCGCCGGTGAAGGCGGGATATTTGCCGGTTGGCATTGCCCGTTGCTTCCCCGTCTGCATAGCTCGATGATAGCCTGTACCGTTTAGTGGGGATGGACGCTGTCCCGAGGCTCCCTTCCCGAATTCTTCGTTGCCCGGTCCTTGTCTTCCTTGCATGCCGTGATCTCCTCGTGTGTCCGTCTTGTCGTTAGCGCCATAGATAAGTGTGGCGCTTGAAACGTATGAGATTTATGTGTGCAGCAGAATTGTACCCGCCAGTTTCGCGTGCGCTCGTTCGAGTTGTTCCTGTGCTCGCCTGGCCTGTGTTGATGTTGTGTGGCCAGAGGCGATGATCAGGAACGTCTGCCCGGCACGCGCACTGATCAGCGATGCGTCAGTACCTGAAAGCACAGGCGGACTGTGTATGATGATGCATCCTGTAGGGGAGGATGCCTCTTCCAGGATTTGCCGCGCGCCATCGAGAATTGCCGGGAATCTGGTGGCGAAGAGCCGGCTGATCTCATGGAATTGCGGCTGTTTATGCCCGCTACCGAGCAGACGCAGGCCCGGTACCGCTGTTTCCCAGAGATAAGGGAGAAGAAGCTGGGGGGTGATCGTCTTGCTGCTGGTTAGCAGTTCGCTTAGCCCCGCCTCTGTCTCGCTGCCAAAACGCCGCTGGAGACTGCATTCACGCAAATCCGCATCGACCAGGATAGTCGATGTCCCATTCTGGGCGGCGGCTATCGCTACGTTGGCTGCAACTGTGGCCTGTCCTGGATAGGGAGTTGGCGTGGTAAATACAATGGTATGCTGTCGATCCTTTGCACCGTCCCAATCAAAGGCGATATTGGTATACAGCGTATGATAGGCCGTGACATAGGCCGAGGCCATCTCAAGATCCGTAAGCAGGGTTATCTGCTCACCTGCCAGCGTGTTCACCCACAATGCTCCTGTTTTTGTCAGTGGATAAAAGATAAAGATGACGACTGTCCACCGCTTGCTCTATTGCTCTCCCTTTTTAGCGGGACCTTTTGTACTATAATTGTTCTTTTTCCATCTGTCAACATGGCGTAGTCTGGAGAAATATTACTTGCGGCTCTGTCGCTGGCGTGAGATCTGCTGTGAGATCTGTCGTGGCACCGGCGGAATCTCCCCATAAACCGGCAATTGTAGTAGTTGAACCAGCTCTTCACGACTGCGAATGCGGTCATCCAGGTATTCGACGAGGAAAGCCAGCGCGATCCCGATGATAAGTGCGACAAATAGTAATACAAGCAGGAGCAGCGGCCTGTTGCCAGAAGGACCGGCGACGACTACTGGCTCTGTGGCGCTGCTAATGATCTTCGCTGTGGCGGGTGGATGGATGTTTTGTGAGAAAGTAGGCGTGGAACGCACTTCATAGTCGAGGTAGTTGCTGATCTGTGTGATGCTTACTTCGCCTACGGCGGCAGCAATGGCCCTGGCACCTGCCGCTGTGCTCCATGTCACACTGACCGTCACCAGGCTATGGATGCGGGTGGCGCTCAGTGCCTTGCCGATGGCCTGTGTATCTTGCCAGGGACCGAGGTCAGCGCTGGCGGCATTATTCTGTGTATCAATCTGAATCTGGCGCATGATCTGCGTACAAAACTCTTTGGAGGTAAGGATTGGACCGGTGACAAACTCGTCTGCCAGCGATTCCGAGGTAGTCTGGTAGTCTGAGTAGAACTGGTCGGTGCTGCCAGGAGTAGCTTGCAGGCCGATGCGCAAGATAATATTTGACTGGTACGCTTTGAGCGCACCGGGTGTCTTCAGCAGTGAATAGTATTGGTAGGAAGCGTAGAGAGCAACGACTCCCACAACGAGCGCAATTATCCAGATACGTCGCCACACGATTGCCGCGTAAGAGCGCAATTCCACGTTTATGGCCCCTTTCTATTTGAGAAAAGTCATCGGTGATCCAGGTTATTACGTAGTGCCGGGTTGTATTGGTTCCTGATCGCCCCTGGCATCGTTCAGTCTGGCCTCGATAAACTGGAGGATACGGCGGCGAAAGCGTGGCGTATCGAACTCAAGGGCGTGGCTGCGGATAGCCGCCGGGTCGAACTGGCGCTCATCAAAAGTGGAGAGTGCTCCTGCCAGGCTCTCGGCTGTCTGCTCTCGAAAAAAGATGCCTGTGACACCATCGACTACCGAGGCCAGCGCCCCGCCAGCGCCATACGCGATTACGGGACGTCCGCAAGCCTGGGCCTCCAGTGGTGTGATACCGAAATCTTCATTGCCTGGAAAAAGCAAAGCACGGCAGTGCCTGTAGTAGTGAACGACCTCTGCATCTGATAATCGTCCCAGGAAACGAATGGTTGGGCCTGCCAGGCGCTGGAGTTGTTCCAGGTCGCGTCCCCCGCCAATAATCACCAGCGGCAGCCGCAGACGGTTACAGGCTTCGATTGCCAGGTCAACACGTTTGTAGGGGACGAGACGGCCCACAATGAGAAAATAGTCTTGTGGTGTGGTAGCCGGATCAAAGGGGAAGCGACTGATCTCAACTGGTGGGGGAATAACGACGGCTTCGCGCCGGTAATACTTGCGGATGCGCTCGGCGACGACGGGCGAGTTGGCGATGAAATGATCGACGCGCATGGAACTGACTTGATCCCAGATGCGCAGGCCACCGATGAGGAACGGCAGCACGCTGCGTGCCGCCTTGCCGAGTTGTTCCCGTTCGACGTACTCTTCATAGTTCCAGCACCAGCGCATCGGCGTATGGCAGTAGCAGATATGTAGCGCATCCGGTCTGGTGATGACTCCTTTGGCAAAGGCGCTTGAACTACTGAGTACCAGATCATAAGCACGCAGATCCAGGCTCTCCATCGCAAAGGGATAGAAAGGCAGGAATGGCTGATGATGCTTTGTGACGAAAGGGAACTTCTGCATGAATGTCGTGCGAACGTCCATTGCCCGGAATGCAGCGTCCACCTGGTCAGGATTGTAGATAGAGGTATACACGGGCGCCTCTGGAAAGATCTCGTGTAGAGCAATGACAACTCGTTCCGCGCCCCCCATCTGATTCAAATAGTCATGAACTATAGCAACTTTCATGCTCTTGATCCTGGTTCTAGGCTATCTTCCTGGATGAAAATACTATTTAATTCAGTATGCTCCCCGGCTGAACAGGACTGCCGGGATCGTCCCCAGCAAGATCTGGAAATACAGGCGCAACGACCAGTTCTCGATATAGTACAGATCCATCAGGACGCCTTCATCAAAGCTCAGGTTGCTGCGACCTCGCACCTGCCACAGGCCGGTCAGGCCCGGCTTAATCGCCAGGCGGCCCTTCTGCCACTCTTCATACTGGGCTACTTCGCGCGGGAGCGGCGGGCGCGGCCCTACCAGGCTCATCTCCCCTTTCAGCACATTGATCAGTTGAGGTACCTCATCCAGGCTCGTCCGGCGAATGAATTTCCCCACTGGCGTGATACGCGGATCTTCTTTCATCTTGAAAAGCGGCCCCTGGGCCTCGTTCTGTGACAGCAGAACCGCCAGGCGCTGGTCCGCATCCTTATACATCGAACGGAATTTATAGCATTTGAAGGGCTGTCCATTGAGGCCAATGCGTGTCTGTGTGTAGATTACAGGACCGGCTGAGGACAGCTTGATCGCCAGGCCGATAATCAGCCACAGCGGCAAACCCACTATCAGCCCTAGCGAGGCGATGACGATATCGGTCATGCGTGTGATGAAACGCTGCGCGGTATTGAGCGAAACCTGCTTGATGCCGATAAGCGGGATGCCCTCGATAGTCTCCATGTCAATGCGCGAGAGATTCATCTCGTACAGGTCGGGGATGAGCTTGAAAGAGGCTCCCAGGCGCTCGCACATTTTGACGCTGCGAATGGCATAGTGGTGCATATTCGAGGGAAGCGCGATGATCACCTCGTCGATCTGCATCGAGCGAATAACCAGTCCCAGGTCGTCTAACGTGCCGAGCATTTTGAAACGTCCGAAGTCGCCTGGCGGTTCGTTCATATCATGCAGGAAACCGATGATGGAATAGCCAAGACTGGGGTTAGCGGCAATGTGCTGCATGACCATCTTACCGAGCCGGCCCGATCCCACTACGAGCAGGCGCGTTTCTCCGAGTCCCAGACGGTAGAGCGAGCCAATGAGGCCGGAGACGATCAAGCGCCCGCAGCAGAGCAGGAGAATTGCCAGGCCCCAGACAAAAGGCACGATCAGGCGCGAGCTGGCTTCCGGCTGGAAGACGAAATAGTAGGCGATCAGAGCGGCCAGCCCCAGCGTCGCCGATCTGATGATATTCCATGTCTGGCGGAACCAGGTGCCGGTGAGACGTATACTGTACAAACGACGTATGGCGAAAATGAGAAGTAAACCGAGAACAATACTTATTTCCAGTCCGACAAAATGGTCATATGATGGCCGTTCTGTTGCTCCAGGGACATTAAACAGATTGTTGTGGAGATCCTCGATCAACTCATTTCCCCACAGCACATAATAGCGTAGATAAAATGCCAGGCGGAAAGCGGCGTCGATGAGCAGTGCATCCAGAATGACCACCAGAATGCATTCCAGAATGCGCCACTGGCGGCGGTACGAGCGCCGTCTGGTGATGGCCCTGGTAACGGGGCCGGTGGTACCTATTCCCCCTGACATATCAGTGGACCTTGTCTTTTCGATACCTGTCTGGATAATCTGGGATTGCGATGTTTTGCTGCTATTCACGACTCAAAGCCACATTCTATTAATTACTATCGAACAACAAATATTCTGCGTTGAGCACTTTTCTTGAGAGCGTGCTGATCGGCGGCCTGTTCGTAGACTGCGATAGTTCGCTCAGCCATCGTGCGGGCCGAAAACCGCTGCGCGACGGCAGGCGCCATTGTGCGGCATCGCTCACGTAGATCAGTGTCGGTAATTGCTCGATGTATTGCTGCCGCAAGCGCCTCTTCGTTGTGAGGATCGACGCACAGAGCGAGTTGTGCGCCCGCCTCCGGCAGGCTCGAAATATTTGACGTAACAACCGGAACGCCGCAAGCCAGAGCCTCGGCAACCGGCAGACCAAATCCTTCATAGAGGGAGGGATAGGCAAAAGCCGAGGCAGCTCGATACCACAGTGGCTGCTCTGCATCGGCGACAAAGCCGGGGAACAGAACTTCATCTGTCAGGCCAAGCTGCTGCACTCTGGCAAAGATACTCTCATAGAGCCAGCCTTTCCCGCCCGCCAGGACCAGCTTTTCTCGCCGTCCATAGCGTTGACGCATCCTTGTGTAGGCGTCGAGCAGTGTTGGAATGTTCTTGCGTGGTTCCAACGTTCCCAGATAGAGGATATAGCCCTCTGTCACTCCCTGGCGTTGGCGAAAGCCCTCTAGCTCTTCCTCGCTTAAAGAAACGTTCGTAAATCGCTCGTCGATACAGGGGTAAACCGTCTGCATATGTTCAAGCGGTACGCCTGCCAGCGTGTGAGCATCTTGCTTTGTGCTCTCAGAGACGGTAATCAGCATGGTGGCACGCCGCAGGCTGCGTATCGTAAATGTACGATGGTACAGGCGTTTGACATGAGTGAGAACGTGAGGGAAACGCAGGAATGCCAGGTCGTGCAGTGTGACGACAGTAGCGCAGGTGCCGGGGAGCCGTTCGGGTAGCACATTCACCGGTGAGTGCAGCACATCAATGCTTCTTTGTCGCACCAGCGATGGGAGCACAAATTGTTCCCAGGCAACGCGCCTCGCAGGCTGCGATTCGGGCCAGGGTGCTGAGATATAGGTAATCTGTGGATGCTGCGCTAACCGCTCGATCACCGCCTGCCCATTGACAAACACTGTGTATGTATGGTTTGCTGGATGTTTTGCCAGTTCCATAAGTAGATATCGTATATAGCGACTGACGCCACCATTGCGATATCCTTCGCTGTATGAAAGCAGTTGCGCATTAATGCCTATATGCATGTTAATAGCTCTCCCGCGTACGGGCATGACAGCACATGCCCGAAACCGCCCGACGGATGTATAACGTCTCTGATTTCTTCGTGGTAACGAGCCTGATCCTTCCCGCTACGTACGATCTTTCCAGATAAGAGTATACTCTGCATGTTCCGCGCCGGTACAGTCAATGGCCCGTTTGGACTGGTCTGGCGCATAGCGGGATTGTGCGCAAGTGGTAGAATGTGCTGTTTCTATTAGAGTTAAACGTCGATAGCTCTTTTTTCTGCGCAATCGCTGACCTGGTTTTCTGCTACCTCTTCCGGTTGCAGTATTGGCAGAACGACCTGCCGGATGAGCGATCTTGCACTCTTAACCAGGCGTTCGTGCTGCGGCCCGTAAATAAGTCTGGCTCTAACGTTTAATGATGTGTGGCCATTTTCTGACGCTACAGGCAGGCAATTGCTTCCGGGGATGCCTGCCGCTTTGCTCTGTTCATTCGTCAGGATAGGAAGAAAGTCTGTGCTCGATTGCAGAAAAGGTTGCCGGGTGGATGGGGATATGCCCTTTTTACCAGCTTTGCTAGTACCGCCGGCCAGATATCTTGCGTGCCGGGGGTAGAAAGAGTATACTCAGGTATAGTAAGCAGTATAGTCAAGAATCTGATGCCCTGCGAGGGGATAGATGCGTCAGGTGGAAGAGAACTTTGCAATGAGTGAACATTGTAGTGCATTGCGTTTTTCTCTACACCGGTGTATTATAGCCTAAAGTTCCAGCAACTGCCCGGTGCTTTTTCGACTGACCGTTCAGGGACGGCAGGAAAGATGATCTTGTAGCTTTGCCCGCTGACCTGCGTCCTGACAGATTGTTTATCACGGTGTGGTGGGCGGAGCGCATAAATCGAAAGCTTGAAGTACGGGAGAGAAGCGCGTTGTCCAGACAACTCCGGCTCGAAGTCGCACAGCTTACGGATGTTGGCCGCAAGCGTCCTCATAACGAGGACAATATGGCCTATGTCATTCCAAAAGATCCTCAGATACTGAGCAAAAAAGGAGCGCTCTTTATCGTAGCTGATGGCATGGGAGGACATGCTGCCGGGGAAGTGGCGAGCGAGATTGCAGTAGATACTGTCAGCAATACGTATTACCAGGATGAGAGCGACGATATTGCGGGATCGCTGGTACGTGCGATTAAGCGTGCCAATATGTTAATTCACCAGCGGGCGGCGGAAAATATGCTACGCAGCGGCATGGGAACGACCTGTGTGACTGCCATCTTGTGTGGCGATATGGCCTGTATTGCCAATGTTGGTGATAGCCGTGCTTATCTGGTGCGTCATGGGCAGAGCAAGCAGATTTCGCAGGATCATTCCTGGGTTGAAGAGCAGGTCAGAGCTGGCTTACTTACCCGCGACCAGGCGCGTTCGCATGCTCAGCGTAACGTGATCACACGCAGTCTGGGGACGCAAGCCGACGTTGAAGTTGATATTTTTACCGAGCGGCTGGAAGATGGGGATACGTTGATTCTCTGTAGTGATGGTCTCTCCGGGCCGGTAAGCGATGAGGAATTGCGCGCGATTGCTGATCAATATGTTCCTCAGGAGAGTGTTTATCGGTTGATTGAGCGCGCAAATGAAAATGGCGGCCCTGATAACATTACCGCTATTGTTGTCCGTGTGCTGGAAACAGGGACGGAATCTCCCATTATTCACCTTCCCATGTCTGTAGATAGCCAGGAAGCCACTGAGGAAGTAACGACTGTGTTTGGGCGCGTTCCCAGCGCTCCCCTATCGCTGCCTTCGCGTCTGGATGAGGGGCGGACCCGTTCCGGCAGCCTTACCGGCAATGTTACAGGCGTCCTGAGGCAGCAACCTTTCCTGCCATCTGGCAGTGTTGAGACCGGCTCCGAGGTTCCCATTGCGGCTGGGCAGCCAGCATTTCCTCCCACGAATGGCTTCGTTGCCTCTCAAGCTCCCATTCAGGCTGCAACGACGCGCCGGCGTGGGGGGAGGCGGCGCTTTCCCTTGCTCTTACTCGTGGTTGTGCTGCTGTTTGTGGTTGTTGTGGGCAGTGGGGGCTTTCTGGCCTGGCAAAGGTTCTTCCCGCCGTTAGATGTGGAGGGGACCCTCAACCAGGCAAGATCGCACATTGACCTGGCAAAATCGCAACTTTCGACCAATCCTGCCGGCTCTTTGAATGATCTCGCTGTGGCTCAAGGTTCCCTGCGGAAGTTGCAAGTTGCTTCGCTATCTGCTGATCAATCAAACCGCTATCGCTTGCTCCAGAACGATTTCACACAGGCAGTCAAGGCGGCGATCACCAGCTATAATCAGCAGGGAAAGATTGCTGTTCTTCCCTGTTCTCCCGCAGCGATTCCTGCTGTTGTAAATAATGGCAGTACAAATACACAGGCAGGGACTCTTGCTACTATAGTGGGAGACAAAAATAACACGCTCACGTATACGCTGGCTGATGATCAACACCTCTACCAGTTGGATGATCAGCACAGCCTGATCGCTCCCTCGTGGAATCCCGGGGACAGCAATGTGCAGGTTATCGCGGGCACCGGGCAGGATCTGCTGGTACTGACCTCTCAAGGCGCTAAGTATACCCTGCATGTGCTGACACTGAAGGATGGCAAGTTGAGCGATCAGCAGGCGTTTGGCCTGGATGCTTTTACGCAGGATGGTCAGATTCCCTCATTAATGACAACCTGGGAGAGAAATGTCTACGTGGTTTTCCAGTCAGCAAATATCGCCAGCATTCTGAAGCTCACCCTTACGGATCACAAGCTAGCGAAAGCCGGGGGAACCAATCCCAGAGAAATCTCTGTGACAACCCCGCTGGTGAGCGTGGCGGCTTTCCAGAATGATCGGCTGTTCCTCCTGCAAGAAGGTGGCAATGTTCAGAGTCTGACTCTGACGGATCAGGCGGCCAGCAATGTCGTAGTGCAGCAGCCGATAGCAACTCCTCTGGCGGTGAATGCCGAAGAGTATCAGGCGCGGATGGATGTGCCGAAGCCTGCCGGCCAGACTTCGGCCCAGGCTCAGACCCAGACGTCCCTGGTGGTTTCGCCGTCTACGTCCGATTCTCCCGCTCTTTTCCTGCTGTCGAGTCTGGTGGATAAAACTCCTCATCTTTTCATCGTGGATGGCCTGTCTCACCGCGTCCTCGATCTGAAGATAGCGCAGAGCGCAGTCGCTAATGGGACACCTGCTGCCGTAACGCCGACAGCAACTGCTGCTGGTGGGAATGGCAATGCCGGAGGAGGAACCGGCGGTGGGGTGGTCTCCGGTTCACCTGTTACGCTAGAACTGGATCGGCAATACGCCTCAAGTAAGTTACTTGCTCATGTCAAGGGAGCTACCTTCGATCCGAGAAATCCGACGCTCTATCTCACAGCAGTGGCCGATCAGAACGCGGTTGGCCTGATCTCGCTGGATGTGGGTCAGAAGAATGCTTGTACTGCCCCTCAGGCTCAGTGATGTTGACCGTCATGGGAAAATAGGTGGTGGGAGTTTTCCATCACTCTCCTTACTGAGAAAAAACGAACATAGCCGTATTTTTCAGCATATTATAGCATAACAAGGAGTTCTGTTTACGTGAGCCTTGAGGTATATTATCGTACGCATACCTGCGGCGAACTGAATACGGACAATATTGGACAGCAGGTGAAACTGGCCGGATGGGTGAACCGGCGCCGCGATCACGGGGGCCTTATCTTTCTGGATCTACGCGACCGCTACGGTATCACACAGGTCGTCTGTGCTCCTGAACGCTCTGCGGAAGCGCATCGTGTGGCAGCCGAGCTGCGCTCCGAATACGTTATTCAGGTGAGCGGAGTGGTATCACACCGCCTGCCCGGTACAGAAAATCCGCGCCTGAGCACCGGCGCCATCGAGGTGGTTGCCGAGCATATCACGCTGCTGAACCCTTCGCGTACTCCCCCTTTCCCCATTGGTGATGAGGCTGCTCAGGTTGATGAGTCGCTGCGTCTCAAGTACCGCTACCTCGATCTGCGCCGCCCCAGAATGCGTGATAATATGGTGCTGCGCCATCGCATCGTGAAAGCGATACGCGATTACCTGGATGAGCGTGGTTTCCTGGAGATTGAGACGCCTATTCTGATCAAGAGTACGCCGGAAGGCGCCCGCGACTACCTGGTCCCCAGTCGTCTCTACGCCGGCGAGTTCTACGCGCTGCCACAATCCCCGCAGCAACTCAAGCAGTTACTGATGGTGGCCGGCCTGGATCGCTACTTCCAGATCGCGCGCTGCTTCCGCGACGAGGATCAGCGGGCCGACCGCCAGCCGGAATTTACGCAGCTCGACCTGGAGATGTCGTTCGTTTCTGAGAACGATGTCATGGAACTGATCGAGGACCTGCTGATCTTTCTTGTAGAAAAGCTGACAAGTAAGCGTATCAAGGAACGCCCATTCCCACGCCTGAGCTACCAGCACGTGATGGATCGCTACGGCACCGACCATCCCGATCTGCGCTTTGCTCTGCCGCTGGTCGAAATTTCAGATCTGGCGAACGCGGGCAATTTTGGCGTCTTCCGTAATGCTCTGGCCTCTCAGGGAATCGTGAAGGGTATCCGTGTACCTGGCGCGGCAGGCTATTCACGCAAAGAGATTGATGAGCTGACTGAGTTCGCGCGCACGCTTGGCGCGAAGGGCCTCGTCTCTCTGGCAATCCATGCTGGCGGGGATATCAAGTCTCCGCTGACAAAGTTCATGTCTGCCGGAGAAGTACAGGCCATTATCGAGCGTCTCGCAGGCCAGCCCGGCGATCTGCTGCTTTTTGTGGCGGACAGCGCCGAGGTTGCTAATGATGTCCTTTATCGCCTGCGCGTCAGGCTGGCCGAGCGGCTCAAGCTTATTGATCCCGCTGAGGTCGCCTTCTGCTGGATCGTAGATTTCCCGCTGCTACACTATAACGAAGAGGAGCAGCGGTACGAGGCCGAGCATAATCCCTTCTCTGGCATGGATGAAGCGCATATCGAGCGGCTCGACACCGATCCCCTGCATGTGCGGGCCAAGCAGTATGATATCATCTGCAACGGTTTTGAAATCGGCGGCGGCAGCGTGCGTATCAATGTGGCCGCGCTTCAGCATAAAGTTTTCTCCCTGATGAAGCTCAGTGATGAGCAAATTAAAAAGCAATTCGGGCATATGCTAGAGGCGTTTGAGTACGGCGCTCCGCCGCACGGCGGTATCGCGCTTGGACTTGATCGCCTGGTCATGCTGCTGGCCGACGAGGAGAGCATCCGCGAGGTTATCGCCTTCCCCAAGACGCAGAGCGCGCTCGATCTGCTGACCGGCGCTCCTTCGCCTGTTGACGAGAAGCAGCTCAAGGAGCTGCACCTGCAAATTCGTCAATAGGGAGATCCAGGGGGCGCATGCCCCCTGGCGGGGGTGCGCCCGGGAACACACGGGTCCCCGCGTCGCGGGGGTGTCCCCTCGCTTCTTCTATTCTTTCACATCCTTCTTCCAGGTTAGCAGCAGCGAGACCGCGATGAAGACGACGGTGTAAGCCAGGATGACCAGCCAGGCTTGAGTCGCTTCGATTTTCACCAGTGGAACGAATGTACCTCGCACGCTGATCTCTTTCAATCCGATAGCCTGCGGCAGCACGTTCAGCACTGGCCCAAGCAGGTAGCCACTGAGCTTGAGCGGAAGCTCGTTGTGCAGGAATATGCCCATCAACTGAAGCGGCCATGTCAGCATATTGTCAACCATAAACCAGGAAATTGCCAGGCTCATGCCGCCAGCGAGCGAGCGACTCAGGACGACCATCGTTGCTGCCATCAGGACTGACACGCCCATGTTAATCAGAATTGTCCCCATGTAGAATGCTGTGATCGCCCAGAAGTGCGCGTTCACTGCCTGCCAGGCATTCAGATTGCCGGCGAGAACCAGCATGACAATGCAGGTGAGCAGTGTGTTAATGGCGGTCCAGATGATGACCATGAACAGAGCAATAATCAACACGGCTGTCACCTGCGCCAGCAGGTACTGGACTCGCCCGACACCACGCGCCAGGATGATGCGAATGGTGCCGCTCTGGTATTCCATGCCGATCAGGTAGGCGGCAAGGATGATCAGGAAGATGCCGCCGAAGATCCTCATCACGAGCGCAGGATATTGCATCTCGGTGAAGAGAAATTCGAGCGGAGCTTGCAACAGTACTTCTTTTGCGCGCGGTCCGCTTGCCAACAATAAATGAAGCAGGAGCGTGCCGCCCAGGTAGAGAATGGGGATCAGCCAGGTGAGCCAGTGTCGTGAGAGTCTGAACAGCTCGCCGCGCACCAGTCCCCAGAAAGAGGGTTTGCCTTTGCCTGTATAAACAGATGTATTTTCAGCAGAGATGTGTGTCGATCTCATCATCGTGCTTGCCATAATTACTCTCTCAATCCTGTGTGGTGTGAACTTAAATGCCGGTAACGCCATTGGTCAACTGTAAGAAAACCTGCTCCAGGTTGCGCTCTGCCGGACTCACGCTATCGGGGACAAAGCCGAAATGACTGAGGAAAGCGATCAGTCCACGTCCCTGCCCATCAGGGGAAGGCGTGATCACATAGCCTGCTTCGTCGATGTATGCCTGGCTGCCCCAGGTCTGGCTCTTAATCAGTGCCAGAGCTTCAGCAGGACGCTCTACAGCTACCTTGAAATCTCCGGCACCTTTTGTCAGGTCCTCAAGCGAGGTTTCAGCGACCAGCTTGCCGAAATTGATAATGGCAACACGGGTGCAAATCTGCTGTACTTCCGCCAGTAAGTGGCTGGAGATCAGGATAGTTTTACCAGCGTCTACCAGACGGTGAAGAAAATCGCGCATTTCGACGATGCCGGCGGGGTCCAGACCGTTCGCTGGTTCGTCCAGAATGAGCAACTGAGGATCGTGCAGCAGTGCTACGGCGATGCCCAGGCGCTGCTTCATGCCGAGTGAGTAAGTACGTACACGATCCTTCTGGCGGCCTTTGAGGGCCACGATCTCCAGCACTTCGTCGATGCGCTGCTCTGCGACGCCACCGAGCGCAGTTGCAAAGGCACGCAGGTTATCGCGTCCCGACATATAGCCGTAGAGTGCTGGCTGCTCGATCAGCGCGCCTACCTGTGGCAGGACTTCCGCCCGGTATGCCTGTAT
>JADBKA010000388.1 GCA_014896635.1 Ktedonobacteraceae bacterium | reverse complement strand
CGCTTCGCCAGTGCAACCTTACGCAGGCTCAACGGTAAAACGATGAACCGCTGCTGAGCTTCCTGGAGCAACCCGCTCTGGGCGGCCTGGATGCAGAAAGCATCCTGTACCGTGATCGTCTCACCTGCATTCAGCAACAGTGTGCGGCTGGTCGCATGGTTTTGCGCGCCCGGCTGGAAGAAGCCGATGTGCATAGGAGCGATCAGCGTCCCCTGCTGAGACACGTTCTGCAACTCAAGCGTACCGTAGCGCGGTACACGGATGAGTTTCAGATGGTCCAGCGGAGAGACAAACTGCGCATAGCCACTCCGTTCCTTCGCCGCAAACAGCGGGACGACTTCGAGCAGACTCCATGTCTGAAGCTGGCCGGGCGTGAGGCCTGCCAGCAGCCCGGCAAAGGTATGCTGCATTGTTACGCTCTGCATAGTCATCGTTTCACCTCACAGTCAGTCAGGTCAGCAGTGCTTGTAACTGCTGAAGCTCCCCTTCGGCGATATGCTCGCCTGCGGTGGTTAACAGGACACGCGCCAGTAGTTCGCGCACGCCCTTCTCGTGCGTGATCGGGACAAGAGGAATCTCCTCGCCCAACCGGCGCAGTGACAGGTCCTCGGCTGCGGTAAACAGCGGGACGACCTGGTAAACAGGGATGCTGCACCCTAGCTTGCGCAGACCGCGCACAATCTGTGCGGCATCGCCCTGGCGCGTATTTTCATAGCCATCGGTCATCACTAGAATGGCTTGCGGATTATCACGCACAGCCTCAAGAATGGCATCGGCAAGATCCGCAGTTCCCTGCGGCTCCGGCAGAACATCGCCTGCCAGAGAGACAGAGCCGCCAGTCTGGTAGAACCGCACATCGCTTACCTGCGCGTGCAGGAGCCGCGTGAGAGCGAGCGCCAGCGCCGCCGGGTGATTCAAACGCTCACCTGACGCGGCCATCGAACCCGACAGGTCAAGTACAACTGCCACTCGCCCGGTGACAGCCGGCAGTGCAGCGACTTCCTGCGACAGGAGTGCCGAGACGTCGAGGCGGCGAGCAGACACCTGCTGCTCTTGCTGCACACGCGCGCCCGGCAGCTTGAAGACGGCCAGCGCCCGTTGCAGGACCGCGAAGGGACCATGCGCAGGCGCAGTAGCCACAGGCGCTTCAACTTCATGCGACAATGCCTCCTTGTACGATGCGGTCAACGGCCCATCCTCACGTATGGCAGCTACCGACGGCGCAGCGAGTTGGCGCACCCAGCGTAGCGGGACAGAGCGGTGGTAGATGCCGCGTAGCCCCGTCAGCGTCTCGCCCGGCAGCCCCTTCCCCAGATCTATCTCCTTACGTGCCAGCATGATCCTGACCAGTGGATCGCTTGTCGGGTCAAACGGTACTCCTGCCAGAAAACACAAAACCTCACGCGCTCGCGCGACATCGCTATTCCAGGCATAGCGCAGAATCTCGCGCTGCAAGAATTGCTCTCCTTCCGGTGTCGGAGTCGCCAGGAAGCGCCGCACAGATGACCAGGTGCGCTCACCGAGCACATGGCGCAGCAGGCGAGCCAGGCGCTGACGTCTAACAGCCGCTATCTCTGGCAATTGCTCATGACCAAACAGGTAGGCCAGCACCAGCTCGCGCGCCCGGCTGCGATTGATGCGCAGATCGCGGATCACGCCGAGCACCTGGAGAGCTTCCCTGGTAGGCATAAGCCGCAGTACGGCAAGAATACGCTCACGTTCAACCTGCTGTGCAGCGTCATTTCTCAACACATTCACCAGTATTTCGCGTTTATGCGATACATCGGTAGCGGAATCGGCCAGCAGATGCAGGTAAAACTGCGGCGCACTCTCGCACAGGGCGTCGTGCAGGGAAGCAGCTTCCTCACACTGCGCAAGCGGGAGACGGCGACAATCCAGGTAGTGCAGTAACAGATTTTTCTCCATAATGCTCGCACGGCGTCAAGACAAAACGCCGCCCTCCTTTCCTGGCTCGATAATGGCAGAGCACAATCAGCAAAGCAAAAGCTCAGACCGGTTGTGATCGGACAGTCGGTGCAGAATACGAACGAAAAGGGAAAAACCATACTGTATCACAGGCGAGCGGGATGAGATATGAATTAATCGCACATACACTCGTACACGCTCGCTTAGCACACAGTCTGGCATTTCACCAGAAGAGGTGCGAAATAGTGCCTGGTGGGCAACTTTTTATAGAGGTTTGACCGAAGAGCAGTAACAAAGCGTTCTTCCTCTTGTTGAAAGAGATCGCGCGCCAGGAGAGTCATCTGAATAAGTTAGATCGAACCTTATCGACCCTAGCTGTGCAAGGTAGGCAACCAGAGTTTCGCAACTCTTTTCTATCCAGAAAGTTCCTGACGTCAATTTATATAACATAAACTTTGCGCTCTGTCAAGTGTTTTCGTGACAAATTTCGCCCTCTTGCAAAAATTCTCTTCCTCACACATTCTTGTTCGTATGTGCTGAGGAGAGAGATCAGGTAGAAGCGTTTTGCCTGTCAGGTGTCCGGCTGCCCGCCTCTTCAGCTGGGCGCTCAGGCGCAAGACGCTTGAAGACCAGGAAGCCGGCATAGAACATCACCAGCCACATGATTATCGTCATCAGCAGTGCCAGGGGTATGTTTTCCCACTGCGTATATGCTCGCTGGGAGAGGCCACCGTAGCTATCTCGCGCGATGCCGAACAGCGGGACACCAATCAGCAGCAACAGAGCAAGCCAGCGGCGTGCGCGCCAGAAGCGCCAGATAAGCAAGAAAACGAGACTCCCAAAGACCAGAAATGAGGTAATATAGAAAGGCAAGGGCAGGTGCAAGATCAACCCATCGAGACTATAATGCCACCAGTGGGCATAATAGGCCGCGAGATCAAATGCTATATTGATCAGGGCTACGATCAATCCACCAAGCCACGAAGCCAGGACTACCGACCA
>JADBKA010000387.1 GCA_014896635.1 Ktedonobacteraceae bacterium | reverse complement strand
GGGCGCGCGATGACGCGACCCACTGCATGCTCACCGGTTAACATATCACGCGCAACCTGGCAAATATGATACAGCTCTTGCAGTGGGATCACATCCTGGTGGGCCGCGACCTGAAAAACGCTGTCGGCTGAAGTATAGAGGATCGGCGAGCCGGTACGCAGGTGTTCCTCGCCCAGTTCCTTGATGATCTCTGTGCCCGAAGCCGCTTTATTGCCGATGACTTTGCGCCCGATTCTTGTTTCAAACTCGGTGACGACCTCTGGTGGGAAGCCATCTGGATAGGTCGGCAGCGCCTTCTTGAGTACGACGCCTGTCATTTCCCAGTGGCCAGCGACGCTATCCTTGCCGGCGGCACGCGCGTTCATGCGTCCATAGGCGCCGGTGCAATCCTGGCATGGCGGCGTGCCCAGAATGGGCGTGATATTGCCGATGCCTACGCGGCCCAGGTGTGGCAGTGACAGGCCGCCGACGGCCTGCGCGCAGTGTTCAAGCGAACTGGCGCCGGCATCGCCAAAGGCGGCGGAATCTGGATTGGGGCCGGCTCCAACGCCGTCGAGCACGATCAGTATGGCGCGTTTCAGCAGAGTCATCGTCTGTGTATCCTCGTCGTTTGGATGTCCAGAGCTGCATGGTGGCTCAGCGGTTCGCCGATCAATGGCAAGGCATAGTCGTAGAATGCCGCTGTGACCATTGTCTTGCTCTCGTCCAGGAAATAACCAGGGAGGAGACGCTGCACATTGGCAACCTGTGCCAGGTCGGCCAGCGCGGTTGTGCAGTGGTAGGCCGGCCTGTCGTGGCGTACCAGCGTCACCATTTTGTCTGTCTGACCTGCCAGCACTGCCTGTGTGCCTGCCTGCCCGACAAGATATGCCTCGGCGAGATCAGTGGATGAGATGCAGGTCGAAGCCATGCGCTGCAAATCACCGGGTTTGTCGAAGCGAGCGCGCAGATTCAACCGTTTCTTGACCAGATCTACCAGGTATTGCGATGCGCCGCTCAGCAAGGGATGCCGGAAGGCATCTATCCCTGCCTGTCCCACTGTACCAAGCGGCTGCCCCTGCTCGTCGCGGAGCGTCTCTGCCGCCGCGATAATGACGTAGCCGAGGCGCCTGTAAATATCTTCGACCTGTGCCAGGAAACGGTCAGCGATAAAGCGCTGTTCTGGCAGCAGGAGTATGTGGGGCGGATCGACGTCATCGCGTTTGCCCAGGGCAGTAGAGGCGGTCAGCCAGCCGGCGTTACGTCCCATCGTCTCTATAATCTTTACGGGATAGTGCCAGGGGATAGAGACAGTATTCATCGTTGAGTCGATGGTAGCCTGAGCGAGGAAGCGGGCCGCGCTGCCGTAGCCGGGGCAATGATCGGTGAGGGGCAGGTCGTTGTCGATCGTTTTAGGAATGCTGATGACAGAGAGTTCGTAGTTGACCGCCTGCGCTGTCGCTGCCAGGCGATGGGCGGTATCTGCCGAGTCATTGCCGCCGATGTAGAGCATGGCATGGACGTTGTAGCGGCGGAGAATCTCGATAACTTTTAGCGGGTCATCCTCTTGCAATTTGTAGCGGCAGGAGCCGAGCGCCGCCGATGGAGTGCGCTTGATTGCAGGCCAGACCGAGGCAGGTTGCCGGCGCAGGTCGATGAGATCCTCTTTGAGCAGCCCTTCGATACCATGCAGCATCCCATAAATACTATTGAACTGCCCGCTGACCAGTGCGGCCTCGACAGCCCCGGCAAGGCTGGCATTGATAACGGCGGTCGCCCCGCCCGATTGTCCGATAATCAGATTCCCTCGTGTGATTGCCAATGAAACATTCTCCCCGGAGTGGTTACGGTCGGGTTGTCGATTCATCCCGCCTCTGGCATTATAGCAAGGCATGCGCAAGGCGTCGAGTCCCTTGCTATTTCTCTCAAGACTTTGTTATAAACGAGAAAGAAGGAGAGCATGTCATGAAGCACAAAATTATCCTCGACTGCGATCCCGGCCACGATGATGCCATTGCACTGCTGCTGGCCGCGCATCATCCTGCTATCGAACTGCTGGCAGTGACGACGGTCGCCGGCAACCAGTCAATCGAAAAGACGACGCGCAACGCGCTCAAAGTCTGCACCCTGGCTGGTATTCACAATGTGCCTGTCGCGCGCGGCATGGAGCGTCCTCTGCTGCGGCCACCGCGCCACGCGGCGTATATTCATGGTGAGTCGGGACTGGACGGTCCCCAGATCCCCGAACCTGAGATTGAGCCTGTATCGCAGCACGCGGTGGACCTGATCATTGAACTGCTGCTACAATCGGCGGGTGATATCACGCTGGTGCCGACGGGACCGCTGACCAATATCGCGGCTGCCATACGCCACGAACCGGCTATCATCCCAAAAATCAAGGCTATTTCGCTGATGGGAGGAGCAATCGGACTGGGGAACGTCACGCCGGCAGCGGAGTTTAACATCTGGTGTGATCCTGAAGCGGCGGCTATAGTTTTTGAGTGCGGCTGCCCGATCACGATGGCCCCTCTGGAGGTGACGCATCGTGCCCTGGCGACGGCAGAGGTGTTGTCACGCCTGCGCGCAATGGGACGCCGCGTTGCTGGTGTAGTAGCTGATCTGCTTGTCTTCTATGCGGAAGCATACCGGCGTGTCTTTGGCTTTGAGGCTCCACCCGTTCATGATCCCTGTGCTGTCGCTGCTATCATTGATCCTGCAATTGTGCCGACGAATGCCATGCGTGTCGAAATTGAGACGACGGGTACATGGACGGCTGGCCGCACGGTCTGTGACGTGTACGGGAAGTCTGAACAGGCCGCAAATGCCCGTGTAGGCTACAGCCTGGATGTGGAGCGTTTCTGGGACCTGATTATCGACACCATCTCAACCTACGAATAAGAAAAAGGTCATCTAGTGCAAGAACAACCGAGTCGTGAGGGGATGGGGGTCCAGGGGGCGGTCGCC
>JADBKA010000064.1 GCA_014896635.1 Ktedonobacteraceae bacterium | reverse complement strand
CACCCCTTTCAGCAACGCACCCAGATCGCTCTCTGTGCTCAGGATGTGCTCAGTATTCCAGACCACCGCCGTGCCAAAGGGGAGCCAGCCAATCTCCTGAAACTCATGCACCGCGTTGCCGAGCAGACCGGCTGCGAAGAAGATCAGGAGAATGCCCATCACACGGAAGAAGACGCGGTAGTCCAGCCGGTAGCCCATGCGATAAATCAAGAAACAGAGCCCGATAGCCGCCAGCAGACCCAGTACGGCCCCGATGAGTAGTAGCCAGCCGTTGGTTTGAAAGGCAATTGCCAGTGTAAAGAAGGCCGTCTCCAATCCCTCACGCCCAACCGTAGAAAATGCCAGTACACCGAGCGCGAAACCCGATGTCGCCGTGCTCGCCTTCGTCATGATCTCCTTCTTGAGCGTGCGACTGTGTACCTGCATCCAGAATGTGACCCCGGTCAGCATGATCACGGCCAGTAAAAACGCCGCGCCCTCGAAAATAATCTCAAACGGCGTGTCCTGAAACTGATGAATAGTCATGTATAAGGTAAAGCCACCGGCAATCGATCCTAAAATAGCCAGGATAATGCCGGTCCAGACGGCACGCGCCTGCTGCATCTGACCAAGCTGACGCAGCGCTGCAAAAAGGATACTGACAATCAATGCCGCTTCCAGTCCCTCACGTAAAAACAGGATGAACGTTGGTAACATTGGTGAACACTCTTCCTTCGTTGAATGTGCTTCGTCACAATTTCTCCATGCTAATTCCGACGTAAAGAGTCAGATATTAGCATGCCCTAATACCTACTTCGTTGGTCAGATATTAGCACGGCCAGATATCCGATGTCAAGAGTAGGATTTAAATGCCGGGCGAAAAGCCTTGACAAACCTCATGATTCTGGTTATATTATGAACAGTGTTTAGAAAATAAGGTGCGTTCATAAATGAAAAAAGATCATGCCAGATCCGCCCGCAGAGAAGAACATCGGCAGCGCATGCGCCAGCGTCGCCAGAACGAAAAGCAGAAATTACGCCAGATAATCCTGGATACCGCTGGCGAGTTGTTTTTGCAGCATGGATATATGGGTTTTTCTCTCCGCCAGGTGGCAGAAGAAATTGGCTATGCTCCCGGTACGATCTATCTCTATTTCAACAATAAGGATGATCTGCTCTTCAATATTGCAAATGAGGGTTTCCGCCGCTTCAACGAAAAGCAGCGGGCTGCACGCTCTTTAACCGATGACCCTGCTCAGAAGCTACGTGAAATGTGCAGGGCTTATATTTCCTTCGGACTGGAATTCCCTACGTACTATCGACTCATGTTTATGGAACGCCCTGATCTCCTCTTCAAAAAGCATGAGGTCGAGGCATATGGCTGGCTCAGTTCCCTACAGGAGTTTCAGACTGTATTCGCTGAAGCAATTCAGTCTGGCGTCTTCCGGCAGGGGAACATCATAAGTATGAGCGACGCCTGGTGGGCATGCCTTCACGGGATTGTATCGCTCTCCAGTAGTATGACTTTCCTGTTCGATAAAAAAAGAATTGAGCAGGCTACCGAAGAAGCTCTTTCTATGCTCTTTGAGGGCTTTGGCCTCAAAAGCCAGTAGGCTTCTTTTTTTACTAATAAATGAACAGTGTTTATTTAATGATTTCCGTTCAATTCAGGAGGAGAACATGTCTGAACAAACCATCCTTGTTATTGGAGGAACCGGCTTGCTCGGCGGGCCGGTTGCCAGGCAGTTAAGCTGCGACGGCTACGCTGTGCGGCTACTGGTGCGTGACCCGGCCAGGGCCAGAACTCGTCTGGGCAAACAGTTCGAGTACATCGCTGGCGATGTCGAGGATGAGCAATCTGTGCGCCAGGCGCTTATCGGCTGTAAAGGGGTACATATCTCATTACAGGGGCGCTCCTACCGAGAGTTTGAGAGCGTAGAGCATCGTGGCACTGCACGCATTGCTACTATTGCCAGCCAGATCGGAGTAGAGCGCATCTCGTATGTTTCGGGAGCCTCAGTTTGTGAGGCTGCCAGATACGTACCTCAGCAGCGAGCCAAGTACCTTGCAGAGCAAGCCATTGAAAACAGCAAGGTCCCCTATACGATTTTCAAGCCATCCTTTTTTATGGAGTCCCTTCCTGGATATATTCAAGGAAAGCGGGCCACTGTCATTGGTCAGTCATCCACTTGCTTTCACCTCCTTGCCGCCAATGACTTCGCAAGACTGGTTTCTGCCTCATTCAGGACTCCTCTCGCCGCAAACCAGCGATTCTTTGTCTATGGACCTGAAGCGATGACGCTGGCTGACGCCTTGCGTACCTATTGTCGCTTACTGGAACCCGATAAGGAAGTAACGGTCACTCCATACTGGGCAATGACACTCATTGATGCACTTTTTATGGGAAGAAAACTTCGCCCCGTCATTCAACTCATGAAGGTTACTGCCCGCCTCGGTGAAACAGGAGATGCCGCCAGTACAGCTAGAATTCTAGGACAACCTGCAACAACTTTACAGCAGTGGTGTGAGCAGCAGCTCGCTAACCGACGCAAAGGCTGATTTCAAAGGAAAGGGAAGAATCCGATGAAACAACGATTTATCGTCGACGCTCATAAATTACTGACAACCTTCGTTATCCTGCTATTGATGGCTCTGTACAATCAATGGGACAATCCAACAGCGTGGGTCTACCTGGCATTGCACGGTACTTACGGGATGCTCTGGCTGATGAAAAGCCATGTTTTTCCCGATAAGCGCTGGGAACAAACGATCAGCCCTGCTTACGCGGTGGGACTTGCTACATCCCTGACTCTATACTGGCTGGCACCCTGGATTCTCATGACGCAGGCTGTCCGGGTCCCGTCCTGCTACATAGCCATCTGCATCAGCCTTTACACAGTTGGCATATTCCTGCATTATACTTCTGATATGCAGAAATATACTACACTTCGTCTGAAGCCGCATTCCCTGTTGAATGATGGCTTGTGGGCTAGAGTACGTAATCCTAACTACCTCGGCGAGTTGCTGATCTACCTCAGCTTCGGGCTTTTAACGATGCACTGGCTGCCCATCGCCTACCTGCTCATAGTCGTTACCGTGATATGGATACCCAATATGCTGAAGAAAGATGCGTCTCTTACCCGTTATCCTCAATTTGCTGCCTATAGGCAAAAGACGAAACTTTTTCTCCCTTTCCTCTTCTGAGCACCGCAAAAAGAAACCGGTCTTTAGATAGGGGTAACTCCGGTACTGTATCCCTCTCTACTGCCTCTGGAGAGGGTACAGTGCTAGAGAAAAATTCCCGGGTTTCATGAGAAATCCCAGTCTCCTCGCTCTCCATGTTCTTTCTACTCGCGCACTACCCAGATTTTGGCCGCCACAGATCTACTGATATAGATCTGCTCTTCTCCTACCAGTAATCTGACGTTCTCAGATTCCTGCTCACTTTCTTTGCCTGCCTGCATGGTTGACGCGGCGTGTCCCTGATCCAGCATCGTTAACAACGTATCAGGCGTCAGACCCTTCTCATGCAGGTAAAGAATCAGCGCCTCTTCGTCTTCCACGACTTCGGAGATGCAGAGGATCTTCACACGCTGGCCGGCAGTAATCGTTGAGAGGCGCACAGCCTGCCGATCTTTCAGGTAGGTGCGTGCATTGGGGACCTGACCAGGGATAGGGTTGCCGTGTGGACAGGTCGTGGGTTGATGCAGGCTGGTAATCACACGCTCCTCAACCGCCCCGGAGATGAAATGCTCCAGGCGGCAAGCCTCTTCGTGTACCTGGTGCCACTGCATCCCTAGCATATCAACCAGGAAACGCTCGGTCAGGCGATGCCGACGCAGCACCGCCTCGGCTGCCCGCGCTCCCGCCTCTGTCAGCGTGACATGTCGCTTATTATCCATCTCGATATATCCATCCCTCACCAGGCGCTTCAGCATCTCCGTCACAGTAGGTGCAGACACATGGAAGCGTTCGGCCAGGCGAGCGCCTATCACTACCTCATCTTCCATGCTGAGATTGTAAATCGTCTCCAGATACTCCTCAACGGTCGCGCTCAAGGATTCTTCGATTTTCACAGTCATACCCCGTTTCTCATGCCTGACAGCGTCACAGAAAAATGCCCGGCACCATTGTAGCACATCGTCAGCCAGGAAGCTGCATTTCTGCGCGGTTCCGCCATCCATCTCTCATTCTGTCATACATAACGCTACTATGTTATCCAACATTCTCTATACCTCTATTCTTTAAATGAATATAGTAAAACAAGAAAGGAAGGTGTCGCATATGGAATACCAATCATTTCGAGAAACTTCTCTACCGATTACTCTACCAGCACAGTCTGTACAACAGAGACATCTTACACAGCGTATTCACACCATCGCTCATGTATTGTCGCAGCCCGTTGCGCAGCAGATTGCGCTACTGGTCCTGATTGTTCTCCTGTTGCTCGGTTCCATCGTGGTCTCTCACCAGCAGGCCGAGGTTTACGCTGCTTCTGCCAGTCGTATCTCCTGTACCTGGTATCAGATCAAGCGTGGAGACACATTGCTTGGCATCGCGCATCGCCATCACACTACCACTTCGGCTCTGGTGCAGGCCAACGCGCTGCGCAATGCCAATCTCATCTACGCGGGACGCCCCCTCTGTATTCCACAGCACCCGGCCAGCAGCCACAGAAGTTGCAGCAGCGGCCTCTGCCCGGATGGCTCTGTGAGCTGGTTCGCCTACCATGCCCTCCAGCATTCCACGCGCGACCAGGTGGCAGCCCAGCTACGTAGCGCCGCCGCCCGCTACGGCCTTCCCGCCAGCCTGCTGCTCGCCATCGCCTGGCAGGAAAGCGGTTGGAACCAGCACATCATCGCCCGCGACGGTGGTATAGGCGTAATGCAGTTGATGCCTGAGACGGCGCGTGGGCTGAACATCATGACGCGCTCGCGGCACAATCCTTACAAACTCACCGGTAACATCGAACTGGGAGCTATCTATCTGCGCACGCTCTGGAACAACTTTCATGGCGATATAACTAAAGTGATCAGCGCCTACAACCAGGGTGGCTGGAATGTTGTCCATAAAGGCATTTTCAACTGGCCGTATGTCAATAACGTCAAGGCGCTGATGCGGCGCTTCAAGTAGCAGCGCCAGTCTTCGCGTTTTAGATGGTGAGATGGCGCATACCTCTTGACAGAGCCTGTGCTTCTGCGTATACTTTACAGCAAGTAAAAATATAAACAAGAAAGCTGTGAACAGGAAGAGTACATAGCCTGCACGGGGACAGAGAGCCGGAGATGGTGGAAACCGGTCCTGCTGCGGTTATGGAATGGGCCTGCAAGCTGAAGAGCGAACGTTTCGGCGCACGACGCGAAACTAGTAGGACTCTTTCGGGATGTCCCCCGTTATCGAGGACAGGGTATCGCAGCATTTTCTCTCCCGGCATCTCCTTGAGCAGTCCGCCGGGAATGGAAAGCTCGCCGTACCTGGCAAGAGGGATTATCTACTCTCAATGTAGTGAGATACTGGTACATCTTTTTCCATAAACCACGAGTGGATAATCTGAAGAAGGGTGGCACCACGAAAGCTTCGCGCTTCTCGTCCTTGTTGGATGAGAAGCGTTTTTGTTTTATGCAAGGTTTTATCAGGACGACATTCTGAAGTAAACAGTAGGAGATGAAACAATGTCGATTGGCGCGAGTCAGCAAACACAACCGGTGACAACCGCCCATACCAGCGCACAGGCAAAAAAGCGCGTCTTTTCCGGCATTCAGCCAACCAGCGGTATCCATCTGGGCAACTATCTGGGTGCCATCCGCAACTGGGTTGCCGCCCAGACCGAATACGATAATATCTTCTGCATTGTCAACGAGCATGCTATCACGCTGCCCATCGACGCCAGAGAACTGCGCCAGCGTACCTACGAGCTGGCCGCGATCTACCTGGCCTGCGGACTGGATACGCACTACTGCAAGCTTTTCGTCCAATCACAGGTACGCCAGCATGCCGAGATAAGCTGGCTGCTGACCTGCTACACGCCTATGGGCTGGCTCAATCGCATGACCCAGTTCAAAACTAAAGCTGGCAGCAACCCGGACTCCGTCGGCGCCGGCATCTACATGTATCCCGTGCTGATGGCCGGCGATATCCTGCTCTATCACACACACTACGTGCCGGTCGGCGAGGACCAGCGCCAGCACGTCGAGCTGACGCGCGACCTGGCTTTGCGCTTCAACAGCCTCTACAAAGAGCAGGTCTTCACTCTGCCAGAAGCCCTGATCCAGAGTGCGGGCGCGCGCATCATGTCGCTGCAAGAGCCGACAAAAAAGATGAGCAAGAGCGATCCTGACCCGAACGCGACCATCTTTTTGCTGGACGATCCTAAAGCGATCAAGAAGAAGATCGCGCGCGCAGTAACGGATTCGCAGCGCCTGGTGGCGTTCGATCCGGCACGCCCCGGCATTACCAACCTGCTGACCATCTATCAGACGATCAGTGGGCAATCGCAGCAGGAGATCGAGGCCGAGTTCGCGGGCAAGGGCTATGGTGAGTTCAAAGCCGTACTCACCGAACGGCTCGTCGATTTGCTGGTCCCTATCCAGCAGCGATTCAAAGAGTATATCAGCGATATGCCGGAGCTTGAGCGTATTCTCATGCAGGGCGCCGATGAAGTGCGTCCCATCGCCGAGAAGACACTGCGCCATGTAAAAGATGTAATCGGCTTGCTGTGATCATTGAGGGCGGTGGCAGTGGAGTGAGGCAGGTAGAGCGGCAACACCTGCAATCGCTCCACTCCCTGCCGCGTTCTTGAACGTCGTTTGTAAAGCGTACCGACCTTGCGCGCGAAGGCGAAACTGTACGGACGCCCTGACGTCCGGCCTTCCTGGCAAGCTAATCAGCCTGAACAGGTGGACTATGTATTATCCAACCCTGGAAGAAATCGCACGTCTGCGAGACGAGGCGCTGCGCGCTCAAGAGCAAGACGGACGTCATCCGCTGCTCCCGTTTTATAGCGACCTGCTCGCCGATATGGATACACCCGTCTCCGCCTACTGCAAAATTGGGCAGAAACCATACAGCTTTTTGCTGGAGAGCGTGACCGGCGGAGAGCACGTGGCGCGCTATTCGTTTATCGGCATTGATCCCTACCTGGTGCTGATCCAGCACGGCGACCACGCGATTCTGCGCAAAACGCCGGGCGCTTCCCACGCCGGCGCCGCCAGCGAAGAAACCATTCCTTGCTATGATCCTCTAACACTGGTCGAGGCCGAACTGAAGCGCTATCGCCTGGTCACACCATCACATACAGCGCGCGATGCGCTGCCAAAATTCTACGGTGGCGCCGTCGGCTATCTCTCCTATGAGACGGCATCGCGCTTTGAGCGCCTGCCGGTGCCGGAATGCAACACGCTGAATCTGCCCCTGGCCGTTTTTTGCTTCACTGAGACGGTCCTGGCTTTTGATCATGTCAAACACCACGTGCGCGTAATCACCCACCTGCACCTTGATGCTGACGATCTGGCAGACGAATACGAGCGGGTACGCACGATCATCGACGATGTACAGCAGCGCCTGCGCCAGCCGATGCGCCTGCCACCTGAGCCTGTCCCCATCCAGGATACAGCGGCTCTGCAAGTCACGTCGAACCATACTCAGGCCGAATTTGAAGAGATGGTGCGTCGCTCCATCGAATACATCCGCGCCGGCGATATTTTCCAGGTAGTACCGTCGCAGCGGCTGAGCCGGTATGTCAACGCCTCGCCGTTTACTGTGTATCGCGCGCTGCGCGCCATCAATCCATCACCATACATGTTCTACCTCGATCTTCAGGACTTTCACATTGTCGGCGCTTCACCCGAATTGCTAGTGCGCTACGAGGACGACGAAGTGACTATCAGGCCCATCGCTGGCACGCGCCCGCGCGGCAAAGATAGCCAGCTCGATGAGCAGCTTGCAGAAGAGCTGAAGCGCGATCCCAAAGAGCGTGCCGAACATGTGATGCTCGTTGACCTGGCGCGCAACGATGTCGGGCGTGTTTGTACTCCCGGCACCGTCCAGGTCGATGAATTTATGGCTATCGAACGCTATTCACACGTCATGCACCTGGTCTCCAACACTCGTGGACGCCTGCGCGCCGGCGCCACGCCGTTCGATGCACTGCGTGCAGGCTTTCCCGCCGGCACAGTCACGGGCGCACCGAAAATTCGCGCCATGGAGATTATCAGCGAACTGGAAGGCGATCAACGTGGCGTCTATGCTGGCACAGTTGGTTACATCAGTCACAGTGGCAACCTGGAGACGGCCATTGCCTTACGCACGATGGTTATCAAAGATGGCCACGCTTACATCCAGGCCGGCGGGGGTGTGGTGGCCGATTCAGATCCGACCGCCGAATACCACGAGAGCCTGAACAAGGCACGCGCGCTCCTGCGCGCTCTAGACGAAGCCGAACACATGGCAGACGAACAGCGGTCCGCACTGCGGATCAGCGGAATCGTTTTCTGATCATTAAAGGGGTGAACGAAATGTTGCTGCTCATAGATAACTACGACAGCTTTACCTACAATCTGTACCAGTACCTCTCTGAACTGGGAGCCGAGGTACTGGTACGGCGCAGCGATGCCGTGCCGCTGGCCGAGATCGAGGCGCTGCAACCCGCCGGCATCGTGATCTCACCCGGACCCTGCACCCCCACCGAGGCTGGGCTATCCTGCCAGATCATCGAGCACTTCGGGCCGCGCGTTCCCATCCTGGGCGTCTGCCTCGGTCATCAGGCCATCGGCCAGGTCTACGGTGGTCGCATTATTCGCGCGCCCGCTCCCATGCACGGCAAAACATCGCTCATCTACCACCAGGGACAGGGCGTCCTGCGCGGCCTGCCCTCCCCATTTGAGGCAAACCGCTATCACAGCCTCATCGTCGAACGTGACACCCTGCCGGATGCTCTGGAGATCACCGCTACCACCGCCGATGGCGTGATCATGGCCCTGCGCCACCGCACCTACCCGGTCGAAGGTGTGCAGTTTCATCCCGAATCGATTATGACACCGGTCGGTAAAGACCTGTTGCGCAACTTTTTGCAACAGATTTCCGCTCCGGCCAGCATCCCTTCCCTTCTCACAGTATTTCAGGATTTGTAGAGCGGACAGGTGACTCTTGCAGTCGCCCCGGAAACTTTGAGAAACAGGTAACCCGGCAATATATTTTGTAAACAGAAAAAGAGGAGAAAGATCAGATGATTCGAGAGGCCATTGCACAGGTCGCCGGCGGAGCGACGCTCACTACAGAAGAAACAGCATCGGTAATGGAAGAAATTATGACGGGAACCGCCACTCCGTCGCAAATCGGTGCATTCCTGACGGCTCTACGCCTGCGTCCGGGCGGTGAGACAGCCGAAGAAATCGCCGGCATGGCGGCAGTCATGCGCGAGAAGGCTGTACGGGTCCATCTCGCCGAGCCGCTGGCACAACAGGCACTGGATACCTGCGGTACTGGTGGCGACGGCGCCAACACATTCAACGTCTCGACAGCCGCCGGTATCATTGCCGCCGCCGCCGGCGCCGCCGTCGCCAAGCATGGCAATCGTTCCGCCACCAGCAAATGCGGGAGCGCCGACGTCCTGGAAGCTCTGGGAGCAAAAATTGATCTTGGTCCGCAGCAGGTAGCACGCTGCGTGCAGGACTGCGGCTTCGCCTTTATGTTCGCGCCGGCCTTCCACCCGGCCATGAAGTATGTCGCGCCCACCCGCCGCGAAATTGGCATCCGCACCGTCTTCAACATTCTCGGTCCGCTGACCAATCCCGCCCTCACACGCTACCAGGTGCTCGGTGTACCCGATGCATCGCTGCTGCACAAAATGGGCGAGGTGTTGCTGCACCTGGGCTGCCGCCATGCTCTGATCGTGCACGGTGAGGATGGCCTCGATGAGTGCTCGCTCGGTGCGCCCACACGCATCTGCGAGGTCCGCGAAGGCATGGGACTGCGCGAATACACAATCACTCCTGAAGAAGTCGGCCTGCCGCGCGTCACCGACCACAGGCACTTCCTCGGCGGAACACCGGAGCACAATGCGGCACTCTTGCGCGAGTTGCTAAGCGGCTATAGCGATACACCCGCCACACACATGCTCTGCCTGAACGCCGGGGCCGCGCTCTACGCCTGTGATCACGCAGATTCGCTGGCCGATGGTACGAAAATCGCACGGGAGACGCTGCGCGCAGGCAAAGCACGGGAGAAGCTAGCAGAAGTGATTTCGTGTTCCCAGGCACAGAGCAAGGTAGACAGCAGGCAGGCAGGCTATGTTTCTTGATCGTATCGTAGCCCGTACTCGCAGCGACCTTGAGCAGCGCCAGCAGGCGCTTCCGCTGGAAGAGTTACGCCAGCAGGCTCTGGCACAGCCACAGCCACGTGACCTGCTGGCCGCTTTCGAGCCGCGCTCCCAGGTACGCCTGATCGCCGAGGTGAAACGCGCCTCGCCTTCTAAAGGGATGCTGGCGCCGCACCTCGCTCCAGTAGAACAGGCCCGCCTCTACGAGGATGGCGGCGCCGCCGCTATCTCTGTGCTGACAGAGCCGCATTTCTTCCTCGGCTCACCTGACTATCTCACAGCCATCAAACAGGCGGTTAAGGTGCCGGTCCTGCGCAAAGATTTTATCTTTGACGAGTACCAGATCTACGAGGCGCGTGCCTGGGGAGCAGATGCCATTCTGCTGATCTGCGCCATCCTCAGTGACGAACTACTGCGCCATCTGCTACGCATCGCGCATTCGCTCGGTATGCGTTGCCTGGTCGAGGTGCATAGCCATGAAGAGGCACAGCGGGCTGTACAGGCCGGAGCACAGATTATCGGCATCAATAGCCGCGATCTCGTGACATTCCAGATGAATCCCGCTCTCATCCGCGAGCTGCGCAGCCTGATTCCTGCCGACCGTGTGGTGATCGCTGAGAGCGGCATACACACAGAGGCCGATGCCCGCCGCCTGGCGCGCTACGATGTACATGGTATGCTGGTAGGAGAGTCACTGGTCACCGCTGGTGATGTAGCGGGTCAGATACGCACGCTGCTGCGCGGAGCCAATGGGAGTACGCAGGTCAAGATCTGCGGTCTGCGCTCGCCGGAACACATCGACGCCGCCATTGAAGCCGGCGCTGATTTGCTCGGCTTTGTGTTCTATCGGCCCAGTCATCGCTACGTTGAGCCGCAGCAAGTACGCTCGCTGCTTATGGCAAGTAAAAAGTTTGCCACTGCGGCGACAGGAGGAGAAGTCACGTCAGATATCGTCGGCCTTTTCGTCAACGAGGATGTCGATTTCGTCAACGAAGTGGCAGAGCAAGCAGGGTTGCATTTTGTGCAGTTGCACGGCACCGAATCGCCGGAGTTCTGCCAGAGCATCAGGCGCCCGGTCCTCAAGGCCATTCACCTGAACGGCGCAGCCAGTCTGGAGCAGGTCGAGATGTATAGCAATGTCTGCTGGCGCCTGCTGCTGGATACCCCCACAACCGGCTGGGGCGGCAGCGGCGCCACTCACGACTGGCAGCTCGCGCGGCTCATCGCACAGCAGACACCGATTATCCTGGCAGGCGGCTTACATGCAGAGAATGTGGCACAGGCTATAGAGATCGTGCGGCCCTGGGGCGTTGATGTGAGCAGCGGCGTCGAAACGAACAAACAGAAAGATCCGGCAAAGATACGGGCATTTATTCAGCAAGTGCGCCAGATTGCATAGACGGAAAGGGGAGATCCAGATGGAGAGAAGGGAAAAGGGGGCTGACCCTCTAAAGTTACCACCTATGGGAGCGGCACCGAAGGTGCGGACCCTGACCCGCTCTCTCCCTGTCCTCCTGTCGCCCTGGATCTACAACATATTAGCAGAGGAGAAACAGCTTTTAGTAGAAAGCGATCAATTATGCAAATACAACAACAACGCACAGACGAAAGCACTACTTATCAGCACGCGCTCTATCCTGATGAGCGCGGGCGCTTCGGCGATTTCGGCGGCATGTTCGTCCCGGAAAGCCTGATGACGCCGCTTAGTGAGTTGCAAGCAGCATACGAGCAGGCTATACAGGACAGCGCGTTCCACAAAGAGCTGGAGTATGAACTACGCCACTACGTGGGCCGACCTACACCGCTCTATTATGCTCCTCGCTTCTCCGAAAAGATCGGGCGGGGCATCAGGGTTTACCTCAAGCGCGAAGACCTGGCACATACCGGCGCGCACAAGATCAACAACGCACTCGGCCAGGCGCTGATCGCCAGACGCATGGGGAAGCAGCGCATCATCGCCGAGACTGGCGCGGGCCAGCACGGCGTGGCAACGGCCACCGCCTGCGCCAAACTGGGCCTGCAATGTATCATCTACATGGGCGAAATCGATATCCAGCGTCAGTCGCTCAACGTTTTTCGCATGAAACTGCTCGGCGCCGAGGTACGCTCCGTTACCAGCGGCTCACGCACATTGAAAGACGCCATCAACGAGGCTATCCGCGACTGGGTGACGAACGTTGAGACAACGTTCTACCTGTTTGGCACCGCCGCCGGGCCGCATCCCTACCCGCGCATCGTACGTGATCTGCAATCGGTGATCGGGCGCGAGGCACGCCAGCAGATCATGGAGCAGGAAGGACGCCTGCCTGATCTGATCCTGGCATGCGTTGGCGGCGGCAGCAACGCCATCGGCATCTTCTATCCCTTCGCCGACGTACCTGAAATCCGCCTGATCGGCGTCGAGGCCGGCGGAACGGGACTGACGCCAGGCCAGCACGCCTCGACACTGGTGGCAGGCCGCCCCGGCGTGCTGCATGGAACGATGAGCTACCTGCTACAAAATGAGGATGGGCAGATTCTGGAGACACATAGCATTTCCGCCGGTCTCGACTATCCAGGAGTCGGCCCTGAGCATAGCTATCTGAAAAAGACGGGCCGCGCTACCTACGTTTCAGCTTCGGACGCGACCGCGCTGCGTGGCCTGCAAGTGCTGAGCCAGACCGAGGGCATCATCCCGGCGCTGGAATCCGCTCACGCACTTGGCTTCCTGCTGGAAATGGGCGAACGGGGAGAAGTGCCTGCTGGCTCGCTCGTACTGGTGAATCTATCAGGGCGCGGCGATAAAGATATGGCGACGGTTGCCAGAGCGTTCAACGTGGATCTCTAGCATACTGGCGAGGAAGTAGTTCATGAGCAAATTTCAGTATCATCCTGACATTTTACAGCGTTTTCCTGATGTAGTTGGTGGTGTCATTTTAGCCAGCGGCATGACCGGCGGTCCCACGCCGCCAGATCTGCTCAGGCTCTACGAGGCAGAACAGCAGACCGTGAAGGAACATATCGGTAATACACCACTGAGCCAGATCCCCTCACTGGCAGCATGGCGCAATGCTTTTCGTCGCTTCGGCGTTGAGCCAACGCAATATCGTAGCGCAGCCGAAGCTCTGCTGCGCCGCCTGACCAAAAAAGGCGATATCCCCAGCATCAACCTGCTGGTTGATATAGGCAACCTGGTCAGCATCCGCTATGCGCTGCCAGTAGCGATCATGGACACGCGCGCCATTCGTGGCGCGATCACTGTACGCTTCGCCAGCGGTGATGAGCGTTATACGACGCTGGGCCAGCAAGAGGAAGATCCTCCCAGACCGGGTGAGGTAATCTTTGCAGACGCAGCCGGTACGGTTTTCGCGCGTCGCTGGTGCTGGCGTCAGAGTGAGCAGAGCGCCGCGCAAGCGGATACCCACGCGGCAATCATCACGGTCGAGGCCCACCATGCCAGTGGACACAGGGACGTTGAGTCGGCGCTCAATGATTTACTGGAACTGCTGACCACCTATGCCGGCGGCATGTTTGAATCGGGCATACTGGACGCTGAGCGTCCCGCTATCGCCAGCACTTATGAGACCACATAAGGTGAGAGAAGACAGAAATTCCAGGGGAAATAACTGATGCAAACGACCAGTTCCGGCGCTCAACACGGCGCCACCAGCGGTATACCAGCAACAAAGATTACTCGCGCTTTCCAGCACGCTCGGAACGAAGGACGGGGAGCGCTTATCCCTTACTTCATGTGTGGCTACCCTTCGGCGGAACAATCGGTCAGGCTCGCTCTGGCCGCAATAGAAGGCGGAGCCGATATCCTCGAACTAGGCATGCCTTTCAGCGATCCGCTGGCCGATGGCGCAACCATCCAGCACGCAGGACAGGCAGCGCTCGAACAGGGCATGACAGTGCAGGGCTGCCTGGATATCGCCACACGCATCGCTACCCACAGCGATATACCGCTCGTATTGATGGGTTACTACAATCCAATCCTGTCCTATGGACTTGAACACTTCTGTGCTGCGGCAAAAGCCAGCGGAGTCAGTGGCATGATTGTGCCAGACCTGCCGCCTGAAGAGGCGATGCCTCTCTTCGATGCCGCCTACCGGCATGGCCTCTCGCTCATCTTTCTCATCCCGCCCTCGACCCCCGACCCGCGCATTGCCTACATCACCGAGATCGCGGGCCGACAGCACGGCAGCTTCATCTACTGCGTCTCGGTCAACGGCGTCACTGGCTCGCGTACGGCTCTGCCTGCACATTTGCGTGATTTCGTTGCCCGTGTTCGGCATTATACGAAAGATAAACACCTGCCCCTGGCAGTCGGCTTCGGCCTCTCGACGCCCGCACATATCGCTGAAGTAACCACCTATGCGGATGGAGCAGTGATCGCTAGCGCGATTATCAATATGATTGACAGGCTCGCCGTAGATCAGCAGAGCGAGGCAGTGAGACAATTTATACAGCGTCTCACCGCGAAATAGTGCATGTTATCTATATCAACTGCCTGGCAATAACAGTATACTAGCAGGATAATAGCAATGCATTTTTGCTCTGAACTTTTAAAGACAGAGAAGAGATCAGGCAGGGATCAGGCCCGCCCTGATAAACGAGACAGGCACCGAAAGAGGCATAGTTGATATTATGTACTGCCGAGGTATTCGCGGAGCAACGACCGTAGAGCACAACAATTGCGACGAAATTCTGGCTGCAACCAGAGAATTACTGGAATTACTAGTAGAGCGCAACAATCTGCGCATTGAAGATATTGCCAGTGCGCTTTTTTCTGTGACAAACGACCTGGATGCCGCTTTTCCAGCGCGAGCCGCGCGCCAGATGGGCTGGACAGATGTGCCGCTGATGTGCATGAGCGAGATTCCTGTCCCCGGTAGCCAGAAGCGATGCATCCGCGTTCTGTTACATGTGAACACGGAGCGCAGCGCCGCCGAGATGCAGCACGTTTATCTGAAAGGCGCCGCTGACCTGCGTGCAAGAGATTCATAGTTCTTTAAGAAGGGAAGTTTCTCAGGTACCATGATAGTCGTCATGAAAGCCGGCTGTGGCCGGCAGGAAATAGAAAATATTCTCACGTTTCTGGAAGCGCACGGCTTGCAGGGCCATCCCTCTGAAGGCGTCGAGCGCTCGATCATCGGCGTCATCGGGGTGGCAACGCCCGGCAAGCCCGGTGCAGGCGATCTGGGAGCAGTGGGCGAGGCGCTGGAAGGACTGCCCGGCGTTGACAGTGTGCTGCGGGTTTCCAAACCCTACAAACTTGCCAGCCGCGAGTTTCACACGCGGATACGACCATCGAAATCCCGGTGGCTTGTGTCGCCTCTGGCAGCGTGACGATTGGTGGCCCGCAAGTGGTGATGATGGCCGGTCCCTGCACTGTCGAGACGGAGAAGCAGTTGATGACGACCGCCGAGGCGGTGCGCAAAGAGGGCGCGGTGATCCTGCGCGGCGGTGCGTTCAAGCCATCCACCTCGCCCTATGGCTTTCGCGGGCTCGGCGAGGCAGGTCTGAAACTGCTGGCGAAGGCGCGCAAAGAGTTCGGCATGGCCGTGATTACCGAGGTGATGACGCCCACCGATGTGGCGATGGTCAGCGAATACGCCGATATTTTGCAAATCGGCACGCGCAATATGCAGAACTACATGCTGCTCGATGAGGTCGGGCGCTCCAGCAGGCCGGTCATGCTCAAGCGCGGCATGTCAGCTACCATCGAAGAATGGCTGCTGGCCGCCGAGTACATTCTCTCCCAGGGCAATGCCAACGTCATGCTCTGTGAGCGTGGTATTCGCACGTTCGAGAAGACAACGCGCAATACAATGGATATCAGCGCGATCCCGCTCATCAAGCGCCTGTCACACCTGCCGATCATCTCGGACCCCAGCCAGGGAACCGGGCGCCGCGACCTGGTGACGCCGATGACGCTGGCCTCAATCGCAGCAGGCGCTGATGGTCTGCTCATCGAGGTCCATCCCCATCCCGACGAGGCTCTGAAGGATGGCGCCCAATCCATCACGATCGATCAGTTTAAAACGTTGATGCCGCAGGCCCATGCCGTCGCTCAGGCCATTGGTCGTACGTTCGTGACGGAATAATATCAAATCCATTTGGATAATGATGATTGGGGAACCCCCCTCCAGAGGGCCAGCATGGCCCCCTGGCCCCTCACGCTTACGATCATAGTTATGGTGCCGCTTGCTGAATGGCCTGATCCAGTTGTGTCCAGAAGTCCTGCGATCCCCGTCGTTCATTCGTCTCCCCTGCAATTATCACAGGCCGGCACCCCTCACGGCGCGCATTGACGGTCGTCAGCGTTTTTTGATTCTGGATAAACGTTAATGTGTAGTGCGGGCCAAGCTCCTTCGTGCAGGCAATATTAGCAGGCATCTGCGGCAGAGCGTAGATCGTCGTATAGAGCTGCTGGACCGACCTGACATCGTGCAGCGTGACGCGCTGCCGGGGCTGGCCGGGACCAGGCCTTTCAACCTCAATCGTGACGCTCTCTGGCTTCTCACTCCCACCTGTATTACCTTTGCCAGCCGCCGTCTGACCACAACCACTCAACAGAACCATCAGTCCGATGACCAGCAGGCAAAGTCGAAAAAGTGCGTTGTGCCTCATAAAAATGCGTCCTTCCCTAAGCTACAGCGAAAGATGATCTGTCTATCTGTAAGCGGGACGCAAGACAGGCCCTGTTTGTTCCCCGGACAAACGATTCAGCCCCGGTTTTGCTGCAACTGGCGCCTGTAAAACGCCATCTGCATTGGCGTCTCTGCCACGCCTACCAGCAACACATGCAGCCGCGTGAGCGCGCGTGCATCTTCGACTGCCAGCGTTCTGTATAACTCTTCGCCAATATATTCGGCCAGTTGTTCCGCTGTGGTATTCTCGATGGGAAGTTCCACCACATCATCACGAGGGAAAATATAGCACTTCTCGTTAAAGCATATTTTCCAGGTATCAGTAGCGGAAGTAATATTCAGATGAGGGTTATGCAAGGGAAGTAAAAAGCGATGATCAAGTTGACGGCAGACGGCTTTCGTGATGCGCTTGAGCACAGTAAAATCAACCACGATCTTATCGTCGCCCAACTCTCCTTCTACTTCCACGACTACCGTATAGTTATGACCATGCAATCGCTCACATTTGCCGCTGTAGGTCACAAAATGGGCGGAGCTAAAATCAAGATAGCCTCCCTCAACCTTTACTTTGCGTGTAATATACTTATCTCTCATGATCTGATGAAAAAGCCTCTCTCAAAAACGTATAGACCAGGCCACTCTGTTTTCTTTCTGCCATGTTCTTTCAGCATACCACGCGCTCCTGTCTGGCTCAAGAAAAGTGGCAGACCAGCAACCGACGATTCTGATCGCGCTCACATCAGATTTTTTGCTGCACATCCCCTTGACAATAGTTTAAGCGATAACTATACTCTACTTTTAGATAACTAAAAATTATATTTTTATCATATCAAAACATAGCATAGAAAGGCAATCCAGCATGCAAAAAGATGGTGACATCGGTCTGGCCCAGGCGCAGATCAGACATGGGGATAAAGGGACGATACAGGCGGCAAATGAGGTGCTCAGCGGGCGGGCAAAGAGAGGTTTTTTCCGGCGCATTCTCCCTTTTCTCGGTCCGGCTTTCATTGCCTGCGTGGCGTATATCGATCCTGGCAACTTCGCCACCAACATCCAGGGTGGTGCGAGCTTTGGCTACACCCTGGTCTGGGTAGTCATAGCCAGCAATCTGATGGCCATGCTGATCCAGACGCTCTCAGCCAAGCTCGGCATCGCTACCGGCTTTAATCTCGCAGAGATGTGCCGTGAGCGGTTTCCAAAACCGGTGGTCTGGGCCATGTGGGTGATCTCGGAGATCGTCGCAATGGCAACCGACCTGGCGGAATTTCTGGGAGCGGCCCTCGGCTTCCAGCTCCTTTTTCATATCCCGCTGCTGTGGGGGGGCATCCTGACGGCCATCACCACATTCATTATTCTCGGCTTGCAGCGATATGGTTTCCGTCCGCTAGAAGCGGTAATTACGGCCTTCGTCGGTGTCATCGCGGTCTGCTACATCATCGAGACGTTTCTTGTACGCCCACCCTGGCCGACCATCGCCTATCATGCTGTCGTGCCACAGTTCAACGGCACCGAAAGCATCCTGCTGGCGACCGGCATTCTCGGCGCGACGGTCATGCCGCACGTCATTTTCCTGCACTCCTCACTGACTCAGGGCCGTATTGTGACGCGCAAGCCGGAGATGCTCAAAAAGTTGCTGCGCTTTGAAATTATTGATGTTGTCATCGCAATGGGCCTGGCAGGCTTCATCAACGCCGCCATGTTGATCATGGCCGCTTCGACTTTCTATGTCGCCGGCCTGCATAATGTCAGCACTATCGAAGATGCGCATAAAACGCTCGCGCCGCTGCTCGGCCAGGCGTCGAGCTGGATCTTCGCCATCTCGCTGCTGGCTTCGGGTCTCTCTTCCTCGACCGTAGGCACAATGTCGGGGCAGGTCATCATGCAAGGATTCCTGCACCGGCAGATTCCGCTCTGGCTCCGCCGTGTCGTGACCATGCTGCCTTCGATGATCGTCATAGCCATCGGACTTGAGCCAACGCGCACGCTGGTCATCAGCCAGGTCGTGCTCAGCTTCGGCATTCCCTTCGCGCTGATTCCGCTGATTCTCTTCACACGGCGCCGTGATATCATGGGGGTGCTGGTCAACCGGCGACTGGTAACGATTATTGGCAGTCTCTGCGCTTTACTCATCATCAGCCTGAACATTTTCCTGCTCTACCAGACTTTTTTCGGGAGATAGAAGAATTATGACGCAGTTTACACAGCGAACCGATGAGTTGATGGGACCAGAACGGCTTCTAGTGCCGCTTGATGGCTCACGCCTGGCGGAATCGGTACTGCCAACCGTGTTACGGCTGGCGAGAGGTTGTCGTGCCAGAGTCATCCTGCTGCACATCATCGAACAGAATCCGCCGGCAACCATTCATGGTGAGCCACATCTTATGCATGCCGGTGATGCCCAGGCGTATCTAGAACGCATAGCGCAGCGTATACACGGAGTAGGCATAGAGGTCGAAACACATGTGCATGAAGATGGAGAGCAGAATGTCGCGCAGAGTATCTTCGCACATGCACGAGAATTGTATAGCGACATCGTGGTCATGTGTACACATGGACAAGGGGGGCTACGCGATCTGCTCTTTGGCAGCATTGCCCAACAGGCGCTTCAGCGTGGCACACAATCAATCCTGCTGGTGCTGCCCAGAGAAGACGGCAGCGCGCCCGACTTTGATCCGCGCCACATCCTTGTTCCCCTTGATGGGACAGCCGCCCATGAGCCTGCACTGCCTGTCGCGCTCGCAATAGCGCGTATCTTCGCCGCCCAGCTTCACCTGGCGTTCGTCATCCCGACCATCGACACGCTCACCGGCGAGCAGGCCGTGCCAGGATTGCTCCTGCCTACCACAATGAAAGCCGTACTGGACCTGGCTCAGCAGGGGGCCGAAGACTACCTGGAGCAGGCGGCGGCCCGTTGCCGCTCAGCCGGCGTGTCCACCGACGCACATGTACTGCGTGGCGACGTCACTCCCGCATTGCTCGGCCTGGCCGGGCAACTGCGAATCGACTTGCTGGTGATGGCGAGTCACGGGCGAACTGGCCTCGATGCACTGCTGAAAGGCAGTGTCGCCGCACGTATCACAGGCAAGGTTGGGCGCCAGATCCTGCTGGTACGGGCAAAGAATGCCGGGGGAAAAAAGGAGGGAACATAGGAACCAGGATGGGCTAAACTAGATCAGTAGTCGGGATGACTCCTCAAGAGCATCCCACTTCCTGACACGCTTCTATGCTTCAAGGCTTGACCAGAATCTGTGCCGCCAGCTCGGCTCCCAGCACATGCTCGACCTGGTTCGGAGGATCACCAACCCGAATACGTAGCGGGCCACCAAAAGGCGCCTGCTCTACCAGTTCGACGCGCTTATCAGGGTAGAGTCCCAGTTGTCCGAGGTAACGCAGTTTCTCTGCGTCCTGATCGCTCACACGCAGCACATGCGCGACCTGGCCCGGTTGCAATTTGAGCAGTGAGCAGCCCTCACGCACCGGAAAAATACCCTCTTTACTGGGGATAGGATCACCATGCGGGTCAACGGTAGGATAGCCAAGCAGTTCATCCAGTCTATCTTCAAACTCTTCTGAGATTACATGCTCCAGCCTGTCTGCCTCATCATGAACCTTATCCCAACTATACCCCAGCTCGCGCTCCAGGTAGAGTTCGAGGAGACGATGATGGCGAATCACCTCGACGTCTTTACGCTCGCCCAGATCAGTTAAACGCACGCCTCGGTAAGGCATATGCTCCACCCAGCCGGCGCGGTCGAAATCCCTGAATAGCATCGTGACCGTCGCATCGCTTACCCCCAGTTGCTTGCTCACCGCCGACGTCGTGACCTTCTGCCCACGCTCTTGCATTGTATAAATGACCTTCAAACAGTCACTGATACGCGGCGAGAGATCCTGGATTGGTTCGTCCATTCTTCCTTCCTTTTCCCCTACTCAAGGTGGTTTCATCATCGTCCCACAAGATATATCACATGCAGCCAATCTGTGCAAGTTGCTCAGAAAAATTGCACGTATCTCACCTTGAGAGACAAATACATCAGCAATCACATTGGACAAATAATTAGAACTGCCGGAATTCCCAGGAGAGCAAAAAACATCTATGCAGTTCAGTCACACTTCCTCGCTTACAGGCGTAATACCAGGAGAAATAGCAGGACACCGGAGCAAATTAGCTGGCAGCTATTCATAACTACGAGAGGAGAAGGAGGATATGCTAAAAAAACTCCTGACTTTTGGCATTGGACGGCTTGTAGCGGGTTTTGTGCTCCCGCGCCGTGCGCGTAAACGCATCAAGGCTATACCGGGCCTGGCAGATATTGTAGGCGAGTTTGAGCGCAAGATAGGGGTTGATGAGACCTTGCGCCGCTATCTGCTCTATTTTCTCATGCCTCTCTGGATGGGAGCCGGGCTGCTCGACTGGTATCATCATCGGTACACGAATATTGAGAAAACCGCAGGCACGCACGAGTCGATGATCCATTCGCTGATGATGACCGAGGCGGGACTGCCTATCATGGCTGGCCTCTTCCTAGAAGTCAATGCTCTGACCCTCGCGCTGATGATCGTTGCCTTCTTCGCACACGAGGCCACCGCCTTCTGGGATGTCGCCTATGCCGAGGGGCTGCGCGAGGTGACACCGAACGAACAGCATACTCACAGTTTCCTGGAAGTCATTCCCTTCATGGCTGTCTCTGTAATGATCTGCCTGCACTGGGACCAGTTCTGTGCTCTCATGGGAACAGGAGACGAGCCACCTCGCTTTGAGTTACGTCCCAAACGCTATCCCCTTTCGCGCCGCTATGTGAACGCTATTCTGACTGCGGTAGTTGCTACGGTGGCCCTTCCGTATGCAGAAGAGTTCTGGCGCTGCTACCGCGTTGACAGGACATTGGCAGCTCATCAGGCCAGAACACAGTAGGCAGACACAAACCCGCATCCCATCCCCTCTGCCACAGTCAGCATAAGCCGGTAACAGCAGGTGCTGTATAGCGGCTCTTCTATACGAAGACTTTGCACGTTGATTACCGATCAACACAAATCAGCCTCGTCGTAAAGTCAAGACTGCTGGCAGACGATTTAACATCATCAGACCTATCGGTAAAGTGATAATAAGTAGACAGAGACTGTAGCCGAGACAGGCCCAGATGTAGCCAGCCCACCAGCCAACGAAGATGAAATCACCTGTGACTTTCGCTAAAATAGTCGTTATTACTGATCGTTCATTTGTTTCATTTCTGAATACAGAGTTTTTGGTTCTTCATGCTGATTTTGAGCTAGATATTCAGATTGTTCATGATCGTCTTCATCTGTTTGAGTTTGCTGGTATCTCTGTGCATACAGTGGATACGTATTTTTAGAATTGCGCTTTTTCTATGCGAAGATCTTTTCAGGATAAAACTCTGAGAAACTGGACACTGAACCAGTGATGCGGATCTGTCCAGACGCGCTCAACGACAAATCCGGCCTGAGCAGCCAGGCACGCAAACTCCTCCAGAGTATATTTATAGGAGCTTTCCGTCCAGATGCTCTCCCCCTGCTCGAAGGCCACCTGACTTCCCCCGACGGGAACAACCTGGCGCACCAGGCTGACCAGGTGCATCTCAATTCGGCTCTGCCCAGGATTATAGAAGGCATAGTGGCTGAACCGATCCAACTGGAATCCAGCGTCCAACTCGCGGTTGATCCGTTCCAGCAGATGCAAATTGAACTGCGCGGTCACTCCCTGTGCGTCATTGTAAGCCCGGTGCAGAACGTTGAAGTCCTTTTTCAGGTCTACTCCGATAAGCAAGCCACCTCCTTCGCACACTTTTGCTATCCGCTGAAGAAAACATCTGGCCTGCACGGGGTCAAAATTGCCAATCGTCGATCCTGGAAAGTAGGCAATTCTGCATGCGACAGGCTTTGCAGGCGAGGGCAGCATGAAATCACCTGTGTAGTCAGCACAGACCGGGAGCACTTCCAATGCCGGATAGGCAGCACGCAGCGTTATTGCTGAACGCAGCAATGGCTCTTTCGCTATATCAATAGCCACATAGCCAGCCGGAGTACACAGCACGTCCAGCAACAGACGGATCTTCGTACTGTT